>JAVSGI010000003.1:615735-923603 GCA_032334235.1 Paracoccaceae bacterium Fryx2 | reverse complement strand
CCGGCGTTATCCATGCCGGTGTCGGCAAGATCTCGTTCGACGACGACAAGCTGGCGCAGAACGTGCGCGCCTTCGTGGAAGCCGTGACGCGCGCCAAGCCGTCGGGTGCCAAGGGCTCGTACCTCAAGAAGGTGTCGCTGTCCTCGACCATGGGCCCCGGCGTGACCGTGGACCTGACGTCGGCCACCGCGCGCTGACACAAGGGGTGCGCAGCATTGCGCACCTTGCGAAATTCTCCGGCCCTCGGGTCGGGTGAATGGCGGGGCGGCCCGCAAGGAACCGCCCTGTCCTGTCCGAGACGGTGGGTGGCCATGCGGCCTTAATTTCCTGCCTGAGATGGGGAACGAGACGGATTGTTCGGGGGTTTCCTCGGGTGGTTCTGGCCTCGGGACCTTGTCACGGACCCGAACGCCCCCTTTTCCGGGGCATACATGAGCCGGGGGGAAACCCCCAACCTTGGAGTGAAACTGTGGATAGAGCCCAGAAAGAGAAAGTGGTCGACGAACTCGGCCAGATCTTCGAAAGCTCTGGCGTGGTCGTGGTAGCACACTACGCAGGTATCACGGTTGCTCAGATGCAGGCCCTGCGCGCAAAGATGCGTGAAGTAGGCGGGTCCGTACGCGTCGCCAAGAACAAGCTCGCCAGAATCGCCCTTGAAGGCAAACCCGGCCAAGGCATGGGTGAACTTCTGACGGGCATGACCGTGCTTGCCTATTCCGAGGACCCCGTCGCTGCGGCGAAGGTCACGGAAGCCTATGCCAAGACCAACGAAAAGTTCGTTATTCTTGGCGGGGCGATGGGCAACGTGGTTCTGGATCCGGCCGGTGTGAAAGCCGTGGCCGCCATGCCGTCGCGTGAAGAGCTGCTTGCTCAGATCGTTTCGTGCATCGGTGCGCCCGCGTCGAGCATCGCCGGGGCCATTGGCGCGCCTGCTGCGGCTATCGCCGGCATCCTCTCCACCCTGGAGGAGCGGGAAGCCGCTTGAGCAATCTCACGACCTGCGTGGGTTGACCCCACCTCGTTGGAACCCATCTTAATGGAACGGAACAGAAAATGGCTGATCTGAACAAACTCGCGGAAGACATCGTCGGTCTGACCCTTCTGCAAGCGCAAGAACTGAAAACCATCCTGAAGGACAAGTATGGCATCGAGCCCGCCGCTGGCGGCGCCGTGATGGTCGCTGGTCCGGCCGCTGCCGCCGCCGCCCCGGTGGAAGAGCAGACCGAATTCGATGTCGTGCTGCTGGAAGCCGGCCCGAACAAGATCAACGTGATCAAGGAAGTCCGTGCGATCACCGGTCTTGGGCTGAAAGAAGCCAAGGACATGGTCGAAGCCGGTGGCAAGGTCAAGGAAGGCGTCACCAAAGCCGACGCCGAAGGCTTCAAGAAGAAGCTCGAAGACGCCGGTGCGAAAGTCGAGCTGAAGTAATCGGGCGGATGCCGGTGGCGTCCACCCTTTGAGACCCGGCTGGGTCCGAAGCAATTCGGGCCCGGCCTTCTGCGTCTGACGGAACCGGTTTTGGCAGCGGCTTGATCACAAGCCCCTTCCAAGGCGCGGTTCGAGGTTCGGGAGCCAGCCGGTGGGACGGGTGGCATGAATGGAACCTTACCCCCTGCTTCGCAAGCGGCGATGCCCCGTAGCCCCGACGGTGCGCGCCCGCGAATGATGAAAGGTGACTTCGAGCATGTCTCAGAGCTACGTCGGCCAGAAGCGTATCCGCAGATACTTCGGCAAAATCCGTGAAGTCCTCGAGATGCCGAACCTTATCGAGGTTCAGAAATCTTCTTACGACCTGTTCCTGAAGTCCGGCGACGGCCCCAAGCCGACCGATGGCGACGGGATTCAGGGCGTGTTCCAGTCGGTGTTCCCGATCAAGGACTTCAACGAGACCTCGGTTCTGGAGTTCGTGAAATACGAGCTTGAAAAGCCGAAATACGACGTTGACGAGTGCCAGAGCCGCGACATGACCTATGCCGCGCCGCTGAAGGTGACGCTGCGCCTGATCGTGTTCGATGTCGATGAAACCACCGGCGCGCGGTCGGTCAAGGACATCAAGGAACAGGACGTCTACATGGGCGACATGCCCCTGATGACCTCCAACGGCACCTTCGTGGTGAACGGCACCGAAAGGGTGATCGTCAGCCAGATGCACCGCTCGCCCGGCGTGTTCTTCGACCATGACAAGGGCAAGACCCATTCCTCGGGCAAGCTGCTGTTTGCCTGCCGGATCATTCCCTACCGTGGGTCGTGGCTCGATTTCGAGTTCGACGCCAAGGACATCGTGTTTGCCCGGATCGACCGTCGCCGCAAGCTGCCGGTGACGACGCTGCTCTATGCCCTGGGCATGGGGCAGGAGCAGATCATGGACGCCTATTACGAAACCGTGATGTTCCACCACGTCAAGAACAAGGGCTGGGTCACCAAGTTCTTCCCCGAACGGGTGCGCGGCACGCGGCCGACCTATGACATCGTCGATGCGGCCACCGGCGAGGTGATCTGCAAGGCGGGCGACAAGATGACGCCGCGCATGGTCAAGCAACTGATCGACGCGGGCAATGTGGCCGACCTGCTGCTGCCGTTCGACCAGATCCTTGGCCGCTATGTGGCGAAAGACATCATCAACGAGCAGACCGGCGAGATCTATGTCGAGGCCGGTGACGAGCTGACGATGGAATACGACCGCGACGGCGGCGTGAAGGGTGGCACGCTGAAGGTGTTGCTCGATCAGGGCATCACCGAGATTCCGGTGCTCGACATCGACAACGTCAACGTCGGCCCCTACATCCGCAACACCATGGCCGCCGACAAGAACATGGGTCGCGACACCGCGCTGATGGACATCTATCGCGTGATGCGCCCGGGCGAGCCGCCGACGGTCGAGGCCGCCAGCCAGCTGTTCGACACGCTGTTCTTCGACAGCGAACGCTACGACCTGTCGGCCGTGGGCCGGGTTAAGATGAACATGCGTCTGGTGCTGGATGCGCCCGACACGCAGCGCACCCTGAGCCGCGAAGATATCATCGCCTGCATCAAGGCGCTGACCGAACTGCGCGACGGCAAGGGCGAGATCGACGACATCGACCACCTCGGCAACCGCCGGGTGCGCTCGGTCGGCGAGCTGATGGAGAACCAGTACCGCGTCGGCCTTCTGCGGATGGAACGGGCGATCAAGGAGCGCATGTCGTCGGTGGAAATCGACACGATCATGCCGCAAGACCTGATCAACGCCAAACCGGCGGCGGCGGCGGTGCGGGAATTCTTCGGCTCCAGCCAGCTTAGCCAGTTCATGGACCAGACCAACCCGCTGTCGGAGGTGACGCACAAGCGCCGCCTGTCTGCCCTCGGGCCGGGCGGTCTGACGCGGGAACGCGCGGGCTTCGAAGTCCGCGACGTTCACCCCACCCACTATGGCCGGATGTGTCCGATCGAAACGCCCGAAGGCCAGAACATCGGCCTGATCAACTCGCTGGCCACGTTTGCCCGCGTGAACAAGTACGGCTTCATCGAGACCCCGTATCGCAAGGTGATCGACGGCAAGGTGACCGACGAGGTCGTCTACATGTCGGCCACCGAGGAAATGCGCCACACCGTGGCGCAGGCCAACGCGGCGCAGGACGCCGAAGGGCGTTTCACCGATGACCTGATTTCCTCGCGGAAAGCCGGGGAATTCATGCTGAACCCGTCGGAGGCCATCGACCTGATCGACGTGTCGCCGAAGCAGCTGGTTTCGGTCGCGGCCTCGCTGATCCCGTTCCTGGAAAACGACGACGCCAACCGGGCGCTGATGGGGTCCAACATGCAGCGTCAGGCGGTGCCGCTGCTGCAATCGGATGCGCCGTTCGTCGGCACCGGGATCGAGGCCGTCGTGGCCCGCGACTCTGGCGCCGCCATCATGGCGCGCCGGGCCGGCGTGATCGACCAGGTGGACGCAACGCGGATCGTGGTGCGCGCCACCGAGATGCTGGACCCGGGCGAACCGGGCGTCGACATCTACCGTCTGCGCAAGTTCAAGCGGTCGAACCAGTCGTCGTGCATCAACCAGCGCCCCCTGGTGAAGGTGGGCGATGTGGTGACGCGTGGCGAGGTGGTGGCCGACGGCCCCTGCACCGACATGGGTGAACTGGCGCTTGGCCGGAACATCGTCGTCGCCTTCATGCCGTGGAATGGCTACAACTATGAAGACTCGATCCTGATTTCCGAACGCATCCTGCGCGACGACGTGTTCACCTCGATCCACATCGAGGAATACGAAGTGGCGGCGCGTGACACGAAACTGGGGCCGGAAGAGATCACCCGCGACATCCCGAACGTCGGCGAGGAAGCCTTGCGCAACCTCGACGAGGCCGGGATCGTATATATCGGCGCCGAAGTGCAGCCGGGCGACATTCTGGTGGGCAAGATCACCCCCAAGGGCGAAAGCCCGATGACGCCGGAAGAAAAGCTGCTGCGCGCCATCTTCGGCGAAAAGGCGTCGGACGTGCGCGACACCTCGCTGCGCCTGCCGCCGGGGGCTTACGGCACCATCGTCGAAGTGCGGGTGTTCAACCGGCACGGCGTCGACAAGGACGAACGCGCGCTCCAGATCGAGCGTGAAGAAGTCGAACGTCTGGCGCGGGACCGCGACGACGAACTGGCGATCCTGGAGCGGAACATCTATTCGCGCCTGAAGACCCTCATCATGGGCAAGGTTGCCGTGAAGGGGCCGAAAGGCGTGAAGGCCGGTTCCGAGATCAACGAGGAGCTGCTTTCCACGCTGTCGCGCGGGCAATACTGGCAACTGGCGCTGGGTGAAGAATCCGACGCCAAGGAAGTCGAGGCCCTGCACGACCAGTTCGAGCAGCAGAAGCGCGCGCTGGAGCACCGGTTCGAAGACAAGGTGGAAAAGGTCCGCCGTGGCGACGATCTGCCTCCGGGTGTCATGAAAATGGTCAAGGTGTTCGTCGCGGTGAAGCGCAAGCTGCAACCGGGCGACAAGATGGCCGGGCGTCACGGCAACAAGGGCGTGATCTCCAAGGTGGTGCCGATGGAGGACATGCCGTTCCTCGCGGACGGCACGCCGGTCGATTTCTGCCTCAACCCGCTGGGCGTGCCCAGCCGGATGAACGTCGGGCAGATTCTCGAAACCCACATGGGCTGGGCCGCGCGCGGTCTGGGCATCAAGATCGACGATGCGCTGCGCGACTACCGCCGGTCGGGCGACCTGACCCCGGTCAAGGAAGCGATGCGCCTGGCCTACGGTGACGAGACCTATCAGGACGCCTTCGCCGACCGCAACGACGCCGATCTGGTCGAATTGGCCAGCAACGTGACCAAGGGCGTTCCGATTGCCTCGCCGGTGTTCGACGGGGCGAAGGAAGCCGACGTGAACGACGCGCTGGTGCGGGCCGGGTTCGACACCTCGGGCCAGTCGGTGGTGTTCGATGGCCGCACCGGCGAGCAGTTTGCGCGCAAGGTGACCGTGGGCGTGAAATACATGCTGAAACTCCACCACCTGGTGGACGACAAGCTGCACGCCCGCTCGACCGGACCCTACAGCCTCGTGACCCAGCAACCGCTGGGCGGCAAGGCGCAGTTCGGTGGTCAGCGTCTGGGGGAAATGGAGGTCTGGGCGCTGGAAGCCTATGGCGCCGCCTACACCCTGCAGGAAATGCTGACCGTCAAGTCGGACGACGTGGCGGGCCGGACCAAGGTCTACGAATCCATCGTCAAGGGCGAAGACAATTTCGAGGCGGGTGTCCCGGAATCGTTCAACGTTCTGGTCAAGGAAGTGCGTGGCCTCGGCCTCAACATGGAACTCCTGGATGCGGAGGAGGAGTGAGGACCAAAAATCTTTCAAGATTTTTGCAAATTCCTTTCAAGGAATTTGGCCCTCACCCTCTGACCGCAGCCCTTCAATTGGGAAGATGAAATGAACCAGGAACTCTCGACCAACCCGTTCAACCCGGTTGCTCCCGTCAAGACCTTCGACGAGATCAAGATCTCGCTCGCCAGCCCCGAGCGGATTCTCTCGTGGTCCTATGGCGAGATCAAGAAGCCGGAAACCATCAACTACCGCACGTTCAAGCCGGAACGTGACGGGCTGTTCTGTGCCCGGATCTTCGGGCCGATCAAGGACTACGAGTGCCTCTGCGGCAAGTACAAGCGCATGAAGTATCGCGGCGTCGTCTGCGAGAAATGCGGCGTGGAGGTGACCTTGCAGAAGGTGCGCCGCGAGCGGATGGGCCATATCGAACTGGCCGCCCCGGTCGCGCACATCTGGTTCCTGAAGTCGCTTCCGAGCCGGATCGGCCTGATGCTCGACATGACGCTGCGCGATCTGGAGCGGATTCTCTACTTCGAGAACTACGTGGTGATCGAGCCGGGTCTGACCGACCTGACCTATGGCCAGCTGATGACCGAGGAGGAATTCCTCGACGCGCAGGACCAGTATGGTGCCGACGCCTTCACCGCCAACATCGGCGCCGAAGCGATCCGCGAAATGCTGGCCGCCATTGATCTGGACAGCACCGCCCAGCAGTTGCGCGAAGACCTGAAGGAAGCCACCGGCGAGCTGAAGCCGAAGAAGATCATCAAGCGGCTGAAGATCGTGGAAAGCTTCCTCGATTCCGGCAACCGCCCGGAATGGATGATCCTGACTGTGCTGCCGGTGATCCCGCCGGAGTTGCGCCCGCTGGTCCCGCTGGACGGCGGCCGCTTTGCCACGTCGGACCTGAACGACCTCTACCGCCGGGTCATCAACCGCAACAACCGCCTCAAGCGGCTGATCGAACTGCGCGCGCCGGACATCATCGTGCGCAACGAAAAGCGGATGCTGCAGGAAGCGGTCGACGCGCTGTTCGACAACGGCCGTCGTGGCCGCGTGATCACGGGCACCAACAAGCGCCCGCTGAAATCGCTGTCCGACATGCTCAAGGGCAAGCAGGGCCGCTTCCGGCAGAACCTTCTGGGCAAGCGGGTCGACTTCTCGGGCCGGTCGGTCATCGTGACCGGGCCGGAACTGAAGCTGCACCAGTGCGGCCTGCCGAAGAAGATGGCGCTCGAACTTTTCAAGCCGTTCATCTATTCGCGGCTTGAGGCGAAGGGGCTTTCCAGCACCGTCAAGCAGGCGAAGAAGCTGGTGGAAAAAGAGCGTCCCGAGGTATGGGACATTCTGGATGAAGTGATCCGCGAACACCCGGTTCTGCTGAACCGCGCGCCGACGCTGCACCGTCTGGGCATCCAGGCGTTCGAGCCGATCCTGATCGAAGGCAAGGCGATCCAGCTTCACCCGCTGGTCTGCTCGGCCTTCAACGCCGACTTCGACGGCGACCAGATGGCGGTTCACGTTCCGCTGAGCCTTGAGGCCCAGCTGGAAGCGCGCGTGCTGATGATGTCGACCAACAACGTGCTGTCGCCCGCCAACGGCGCGCCGATCATCGTGCCGTCGCAGGACATGGTGCTGGGGCTTTACTACACCACCATGGAACGCAAGGGCATGGTCGGGGAAGGCATGGCCTTCGCCGGGGTGGACGAGGTCGAACATGCGCTGGCGGCCGGGGTTGTGCATCTGCACTCCAAGGTGCGGGCGCGGATCAAGCAGATCGACGAAGAGGGCAACGAGGTCTGGAAGCGGTATGAAACCACGCCCGGCCGCCTGCGCCTTGGCAACCTGCTGCCGCTGAATGCGAAGGCACCGTTCGACCTGGTGAACCGCCTGCTGCGGAAGAAGGACGTGCAGAACGTCATCGACACCGTCTACCGCTATTGCGGTCAGAAGGAGTCTGTCATCTTCTGCGACCAGATCATGACCATGGGCTTCCGCGAAGCCTTCCGTGCCGGGATTTCCTTCGGCAAGGACGACATGCTGATCCCCGACAACAAGTGGGAAACCGTCAACCTGGTCCGCGATCAGGTGAAGGAATTCGAGCAGCAGTACATGGACGGCCTGATCACCCAGGGCGAGAAGTACAACAAGGTCGTGGACGCCTGGTCGAAATGTTCCGACAAGGTGGCCGCCGACATGATGTCGGCCATCTCGGCGGTGCACGTGGATGATGCGGGGGCGGAGAAGGAACCGAACTCGGTCTACATGATGTCGCACTCCGGTGCGCGGGGCTCGCCTGCGCAGATGAAGCAGCTTGGCGGGATGCGCGGCCTGATGGCCAAGCCTTCGGGCGAGATCATCGAGACGCCGATCATCTCGAACTTCAAGGAAGGTCTGACCGTTCTTGAATACTTCAACTCGACCCACGGCGCCCGGAAGGGTCTGGCCGATACCGCGCTGAAGACGGCGAACTCGGGCTATCTGACGCGGCGTCTGGTGGACGTGGCGCAGGATTGCATCGTGCGCAGCCATGATTGCGGCACCGAAAACGCCATCACCGCGGTTGCGGCGATCAACGATGGCGAAGTGGTGTCGAGCCTTGCCGAGCGCGTGCTGGGCCGGGTTGCGGCGGATGACATCCTTGTGCCGGGCACCGACGAGGTGGTCGTGGCACGGGGCGAGCTGATCGACGAACGCCGGGCCGACCTGATCGACCAGGCGAGCGTGGTTTCGGCGCGCATCCGCAGCCCGCTGACCTGCGAAGCCGAGGAAGGCGTCTGCGCCATGTGCTACGGGCGCGACCTTGCCCGCGGCACGCTGGTCAACCAGGGCGAGGCTGTCGGCATCATCGCCGCACAGTCGATCGGCGAACCCGGCACGCAGCTGACGATGCGGACGTTCCACATCGGCGGCATCGCGCAGGGCGGCCAGCAGTCGTTCCTTGAGGCCAGCCAGGAAGGCAAGATCGAGTTCCGCAACGCCAGCCTGCTGGAAAACGCCAATGGCGAATTCATCGTCATGGGCCGGAACATGAGCATCGCCATCATCGACGAGCTTGGCCAGGAACGGGCAACGCACAAGGTGCTTTACGGCGCCAAGGTGCACAGCAAGGATGGCCAGCCGGTCAAGCGCGGTGCCAAGCTGTTCGAATGGGACCCCTACACCCTGCCGATCATCGCCGAAAAGGGCGGTTTGGCGCGGTTTGTGGACCTCGTTTCGGGCATCTCGGTGCGCGAAGACACGGATGAAGCGACAGGCATGACACAGAAGATCGTGTCGGACTGGCGCTCTGCCCCCAAGGGCAACGACCTGAAGCCGGAAGTCATCATCATGGACCCGGCGACCGGCGACCCGGTGCGCAACGAAGGCGGCAACCCGATTTCCTATCCGATGTCGGTGGATGCCATCCTGTCGGTCGAAGACGGCCAGGACATCCGGCCGGGCGACGTGGTGGCGCGGATTCCGCGCGAGGGCGCCAAGACCAAGGACATCACAGGGGGTCTCCCCCGCGTGGCGGAACTGTTCGAGGCACGCCGCCCGAAGGATCACGCGATCATCGCGGAATCCGACGGCTATGTGCGCTTCGGGAAAGACTACAAGAACAAGCGCCGTATCACCATCGAGCCGGTCGACGACACGCTGGCGCCGATGGAATACATGGTGCCCAAGGGCAAGCACATTCCGGTTCAGGAAGGCGACTTCGTCCAGAAGGGCGACTACATCATGGACGGCAACCCGGCCCCGCACGACATCCTGCGGATCCTGGGGGTCGAGGCGCTTGCGAACTACATGATCGACGAAGTGCAGGACGTTTACCGCCTGCAGGGCGTGAAGATCAACGACAAGCACATCGAGGTGATCGTGCGGCAGATGCTGCAGAAGTTCGAGATCCTGGAATCGGGCGAGACGACGCTGCTCAAGGGCGAGCATGTCGACAAGGCCGAGCTTGACGAGTACAACTCCAAGGCGCTGACGCTGGGGATGCGCCCGGCGGTGGCAGAGCCGATCCTGCTGGGCATCACCAAGGCAAGCTTGCAGACCCGCAGCTTCATCTCGGCGGCGTCCTTCCAGGAAACCACCCGCGTGCTGACCGAAGCCTCGGTTCAGGGCAAGCGCGACAAACTGGTGGGGCTGAAGGAAAACGTCATCGTCGGCCGGCTGATCCCGGCAGGCACCGGCGGGGCGACCAGCCGCATCAAGAAGATCGCCGCCGACCGCGATCTGAAGGTGGTCGAGGCGCGTCGCAGCGAAGCCGAAGCCGCCGCACGTCTGGCAGCCCCGGTGATCGAGGTGATGGATGTCGAGGGCGAAAGCGGTCTGGTTGATACCGTCGAAAGCCGCGATCTCTGAGACCTGACAGATGTGAGAACAATGGAGCCCCGCCCGACCAGGTGCGGGGCTCTTTGCCGAGAAGCTTCTCGTGGAATTCATGGCCTCGGTCGCAGGCCGATCGCGCATCGCGAAGCGGACACGACAATCAATTGACAAGCCGTCTGGCGGAATGCGCAACTTCCCGAACCGGGTCATTTGTCCACGAAAGCCTGAAAGCGGTGGAAAGATGTTTGACGGCCTGAGCGACCGCAGAATTGACCGCTATTTCCCGGCTGTGATCGTTCTATACTTCTCAATTCAGCTTGCCATGAGATTGTCAATCGGTCCCACGCTGGAGCTTGACGAGGCCGAAACATTCTGGCAATCGCAAACGCTTGACTTCGGCTATGGGCCGCAACCGCCGCTTTACAACTGGATTCAATGGGGATTTTCTGAATTATTTGGCCGAAATCTGTTCAGCGTTGCGGCACTCAAGGCTTCGATTCTAAGCGCGACACTATTTTGCATATTCAGGTTTCTGCGCGGCTCCGGGATTGCCGCCGCTGCTGCCTGCATTGGGACGTTGTCGCTTGGTCTCATGCCCGACATTCTGTGGGAATCCCAACGCGCCCTGACCCACAGCGTATTGGCGGTTTGCCTGTCGGCGGTGGCATTGCTGACATTCCTGCGGGTAGCGCAGCATGGGCGGCGGATAGATTACCTGGTCTTCGGAGCTGTGCTTGGACTGGGGGTGATATCCAAGTTCAACTTCGTTTTCCTGATCGGTGGACTGGTGGGGGCGGCAATCCTTCTGAAAGATCTGCGCACGTCAATCAATCCGCAGCGTCTTGTCTTGACGGCAATCGTGGCGATCAGCGTGGCCTCTCCGGCACTTTACTTTTACGCCACGCTGATGAAGGGAACGATGGGAAGCGTTCACAAGCTGTCGATCGTGTCCGATCGGAGTTTCGCGAACTTTCTACATCTTTCGGGCGACTTTGCTGATGCGCTTGCCGGGGTCTATGCCCTGCCGGGAGCGGTCCTGCTCGGTTTCGCCTTCGCGAGGCGCAAATGGTCGTCCTCGCAGCCGATCATGAAACCTGAGTTGCTGCGCTGGACTGCCTTGATTGCAATACTCCTGGCCTTGATCTTGTCCGTTGCCGTGAATGCAACGGAATTCAAGGGGCGTTGGTTCGTACCGTTTTCCTGGCCTTTGGTGGTGTACTTCACGGTAATAGTCTGGGCAAACCTTCACTCTGGCGGGCAGGGAAGGCTATCTTTCCTTCTTTGCAGTTTATGGGCTCTTGCCGTCATTGCGCTGCCATATGCTTCCCTCGTGTCACCGGGCTATCGGAATGCCGATTTTTCAAGGGTCTTGTCACACATCCGCCCCGGGGATGTGGTAGCTTCCGACTCGATTTGGCTACTTGGCAATCTGTCATTGAAGAACGGCAAGATGAACGTTCTGCAATTTGTCGGCCATGATGCCCCGGTTGCCGACATCGAACTTCTCGGCGTCGCAGATGACGCCCCGGGCGTGACCGTGGCGGGTTTGGGCTTCACGCAAGGCGCCATGGTGGCCGTGCCTTACGGCAACGGTGAAAAGCGGTTCGTTGTCAGACGCATGGTTCGGCAACCCTTGCCACTCGACTGATGCGGCGGGTTTTCTTTGCCCTTCCGCCGGGCACCGGGCGACGATAGATCTGTGCGGCAGTGACCAGGGGCCAGCGGCATCATGCAGATTTCCGACAACATGCGCGGCGCGCTTTACATGAACATCGCGATGGCCGCCTTTACCATCAACGACAGCTGCATGAAGGCGGTGACCCAGGTCTTGCCGCTGTTCGAGGCGATCAGCCTGCGGGGGCTGGCAACGCTGGTGATGCTGGCGGTCATCGTGGCGCTGATGGGCGGGTTGCGGCTGATCCCCGGCGGGCGCGACGGGCGGATCGTGGTGATCCGGTCGCTTGCCGAGGTGGGGGCCACGATCCTGTTTCTGGCGGCGCTGGTTCACATGCCGCTGGCCAACCTTTCGGCCATCATGCAGTCGCTGCCGCTGGCGGTAACGCTGGTCGGTGCGCTGGTCTTCGGCGACAGGGTGGGCTGGCGGCGGATGGCGGCGATCGTGGTGGGGTTCGTCGGGGTGCTGATCATCATCCGCCCCGGTACGGGGGGCTTCGACATCTGGTCGGTGATGGGGCTGGCCTCGGTAGCCTGCGTGGTGGTGCGCGATCTGGTCACCCGGCGGCTGTCGGCCGGGGTGCCGTCTGTCACGGTCGCGATCTGGTCGGCTGTCTGGGTCACGGTGATGGGGCTGGCGGGCACGGCCTTCACCGGCTGGGACCCGGTCGCGCTGCGCGAGGCGCTGCTCTTGGGCGGGGCGGCGGTCGCGGTGATCGTGGGCTATCTGTTCGTGGTGATGACGATGCGGGTCGGCGACATCGGCTTTGTGGCACCCTTCCGCTACATGGCGCTGTTGTGGGCCATTCTGCTGGGCTGGCTGTCGTTCGGCACGCTGCCGGATCACTGGACGGTGCTTGGGGCCTGCATCGTGGTTGGCAGCGGGCTTTACACCATGTTTCGTGAACGCCGCTTGCGCGCCGGTGCGGATTTCGCGGAGAATGGGCGCTGATTTCGCGCGATCGTGGGCACGCGTTTCGCGCCATTCTGGGCAGTCATTTCACGGGATCGTGGGCAGGCTGGCCGACGCTTTCATGGAGTCAGGCTTGAACGATTTGGTCAAGCTTTTTTGTGACGGCGGAGCGCCTGCGCAGGCTTTCACCTGAGAGGGTGAGGCGGTGTGCGTTGTGAACGAGGCGGTCGAGGATGGCATCTGCGAGCGTTGGGTCGCCGATGGCTTCGTGCCACTGGTCAACGGGGAGTTGGCTTGTGACGATGGTGGAAGCGCGGCCGTGGCGGTCTTCGAGGATTTCCAGCAGGTCACGGCGCTCCGGGGCGGTGAGGACGGCGAGGCCCCAATCGTCAATGATCAGCACATCCATGCGGGCGATGGTTTTGAGGATGCGTTCATGGCGGCCATCGCCACGGGCCAGAGCAAGGGCCTCGAACATGCGCGGCGCACGTTGATAGAGGACGGGCCGCCCATCCCGGCACGCCTTGTGGCCAAGGGCGCAGGCGATCCAGCTTTTGCCCAAACCGGTCGGCCCGGTTATCAGCAGGTTCTCGTGCCGGGCGATCCAGCCGCCATCGGCAAGATGCGCCATGACACTGCGGTCAAGACCACGTGGGCTGCGCAGGTCCAGATCCTCGACGCTGGCATCTTGGCGCAGAGCCGCAAACTTGAGCCGGGAGGCCAGTTTCTTGGTGTCGCGCTCTGCAGCCTCGCGGTCGACCAGCAGGCCGAGACGCTCTTCGAACGAGAGGGCGTCGAAGGCGGTTGACCTGCGTTGTTCTTCGAGCGCCGATGCAATGCCGGTCAGGCCGAGCGCCAACAGTCGGTCGTGGGTGGGATGGGTCAGCATTTTAGTCCTTTCTCAATGGTAATAGCTGCCGCCACGAATGTTGGCGTGCTGGAGGGGGGCGACCTCTTCGGAGCCTTCCAGGAAGGCGCGATCGAGGCCGGTCTTGAGGATCGAACGAATGGAGGTGACGGTGCGGGCCCGGATGGTCACACCCCGCTGGCAGGCCGCATCAACGCGCTCCGGCCCATAGGTTTTGACCAAGGCCAGCACACCCAGGCAGGTGCGGAACCCCTGTTCAGGATGGGGGCGGTCAGCCATCACCATCTCGCAAAAGGCGGCGACGGCGGGGCCGGTCTTGGTTGCCTGCGCCAGCATTCTGGCCGGGGTCCATTCGGCAAAGCGACGATGGGCCGATGGCATATGGTCGGCCACGGTGACATGGCTGCGCCGCCCCGGGGTGCGCACGTGGCTCGCAACCCTCTGACCACGATGGAATATCTCGACCGTCTGGCCGCTTGTGCGAACATCGACCTCTTGTTTGATCAGCGCGAAGGGCACGGAATACCATGAGCTGTCGACCTCAACGTGATAGTCGGGTGCCACGCGGGCGCGCTTCCAGCGGGCGAAGACATAAGGTTCGGGCGGTAGGGGCTGAAGATTGGGCCGATCCAAAGTGGCAAACAGATCGGCGCGGCTGGCGCCATAGCCGCGCATCACGCGCATGTTCAACTCGTCCAGCAGCCGCCGGATCGCCACGTTCAACTCGGCCAATGAGAAGAACCGGTGGTTCCGCAGCCGCGCCAGAATCCAGCGTTGTGCCACTTGGACAGCCACTTCCACCTTCGCCTTGTCCCGGGGTTTGCGCGGCCGGGCGGGCAGAACGGCGGTGCCATAATGCGCCGCCATCTCGGCATAGGTCCGGTTCAGCCCCGGATCAAACCGGTCTGCCTTGATCACGGCGGACTTCAGATTGTCCGGAACCACCGCCTTTGGCACGCCGCCCAGAAAGGCGAACATCCGGATATGCGCGAGGATCCAATCTTCCAACCCCTCCGATGCCACCGCCTCGGCATAGGTGTGATTCGATGCCCCCATTGCCGCCACGAACAGCTTCATGGCCCGCGCTTCGCCGGTCGTGGGGTCGATCACGTCGATGGTGTCGCCGGCAAAGTCAACGAACACCTTCTCGCCGCCCACATGTGTCTGGCGCATCGTCGGGCGCACCCGACCCTTCCAAGCCTCGTAATGCGTGCAAAACCAAGTATAGGCAAAACCCCCGGGGTGCGCGGCACGGTATTCTTCCCAGAGCAGCATCCGCGTCACCCCAGGGCGGCGCAACTCGCGGTCAATCTCCGCCCAGTCGGGCACAAGCCGCTCCGCGTCCGGCACCGTGGGCGGGGCTGGAAACAAAAGAAGTTCAAGGCTGTCGTCATCGATCCCCTCCGGCAAGGGCCACGTGAGCCCGGCATGACGCGCCCGTTGGGTGTAGCTTCCGACGCTCCCCTTGCTCAGACCGAGGGAAGCGGCAATGGACCGCTCGCTCAGGCCTTGCCCAAGCTTCAATCGCAAAACATCTCGTATCCGGCGCATGTTCAATCGTCCTGTCGGCATCAAGCCACCCCTTCATTCCTGAAGGCGCAACTATCCTCAATTTGCCGACCAGACCTGCCCGCGATCCCGCGAAATCAGTGCCCAGCTTCACGCGAAATGACTGCCCATGATCCCGTGAAATCGATGCCCACCATCAAGCGAAACACGCACGCGCCGGAACAAACCCCGCCGAAGCGTGATCGCGCTGCCGCCAATGTCACTTGACTGACACGGAATTCCGACACAGAAGCGCGTGAAAAGGCCCGGACGGGCGAAAAGGCTGTATCCCCGATGTTCATTGTCACTGTCGTCATCCCGGCCCGGAACGAGGCGGAAAACATCGGCACGCTTCTGGATGGCATCGACGCGGCGCTGGCGGGCATCGGCGCGCACGAGGTGATCGTGGTCGATGACGGGTCTGGCGACGGCACAGCCGCCGTTGTGCAGGCCCGCATGGCGACCGCGCTGCATCTGCGCCTGCTGCGGCACGAGCGGTCGGGCGGGCAAAGCGCCGCCGTGCAGTCGGGCGTGCTGGCGGCAACCGCGCCGCTGGTGCTGACGCTGGACGGCGACGGCCAGAACCCGCCCGAAGAATTGCCCCGCCTGCTGGCGCCCTTGCTGGCGCCGGGGGCGGAGGCGATCGGGCTGGTGGCGGGGCAGCGGGTCGGGCGGCAGGACACCTGGTCGAAGAAGCTGGCCTCGCGCTTTGCCAACGGCCTGCGCGGCTGGCTGCTGGGCGACGGCACGCGCGACACCGGCTGCGGGCTGAAGGCCTTCCGCCGCGAGGCCTTCCTCCGGCTGCCCTATTTCGACCACATGCACCGCTACCTGCCCGCGCTGTTCGCGCGCGACGGCTGGCAGGTGGCGCATGTCGACGTGACGCACCGGGCGCGGGGCGCCGGGCAGTCGAACTATTCCAACCTTCAGCGCGGGCTGGTCGGCATCGTCGATCTGGCCGGTGTGATGTGGCTGCTGAAGCGGCGCAAGAAGGCCCATCCTGCCGAGCTTTCGGCGGCCTTGCCGGAGAAACGCAATGGATAAACTGATGTCGATCTTCCACGTCGACTCGCCTGCCGAGTTGGCCTGGATCAGCTTTGGCCTGTTCGGCCAGCTTATGTTCTCGGGTCGGTTCATCGTGCAGTGGATCGCGTCGGAGCGGGTGCGCAAGTCGGTGATACCGGTGGCATTCTGGTATTTCTCGATGGCGGGGGGGGTGGTGCTGCTGTCGTATGCGATCTACCGCGCCGATCCGGTGTTCATCCTGGGGCAATCGCTGGGGGTAGTGATCTATGCGCGCAACCTGTGGCTGATCCGCAATGAAGCCCGTGAAGCGGTCTGACAGCGGCTGGCTGTTCCCTGCGGCGCTGCTGGTGGGGGCCGTCACCGTGCTGCGGCTGGCCGCACTGGCGTTCAACGGCACCGATCTGTTTGTCGATGAAAGCCAGTACTGGCTCTGGGGGCAGACGCTCGACTTCGGCTATTATTCCAAGCCGCCGCTGATCGCCTGGGTGATCCGCGCGGTGACCGATCTGGCGGGGTCGGATGCAGCGTTCTGGGTGCGGATGCCAGGTGCGATTTTCCACGGCGTGACGGCACTGATCCTCGCGGCGCTGGCGGCGCGGCTTTACGGGGCGCGGGTGGCGGTGTGGGTGGCGGCAAGCTACGTGACGCTGCCGATGGTTGCTGTGGGGTCGCTGCTGATCTCGACCGACACGATCATGGCGCCGTTCTTCGCCGCGGCGCTGCTGTTCCATTTCATCGCGGTGGACAGTGGCAAGGCGCGGTTTGCCGCGCTGGCCGGGGCGGCTGCGGGGCTGGCGTTTCTGGCGAAGTATGCGGCGGTCTATTTCCTGCTGGGGGCCGGGCTCGCGGCGCTGATCAGCCCGGCGATGCGGCTGCCGTGGCGGGCGGTGGGCGCGATGCTGCTGGCCTTCGGGCTGGTGATCCTGCCCAACATCCTGTGGAACCTTGGTCACGATCTGGCGACGGTCGAGCATACGATGGACAATGTCGGCTGGCTGCGCGGCGGTGCTGCGCTGAACCTTGGGGGGCTGGCCGGTTTTTTCGGCGCGCAGTTTGCAGTCTTCGGCCCGGTGCTGTTTGGCGCGCTGCTGTGGCGGGCGCTGCGGTCTGCCCCGGGCGTCGAACGGGCATTGCTGGCCTTCGTGCTGCCGGTGTTGGCCGTGGTCTGCGTGCAGGCGCTGCTGGAGAAAGCCTATGCCAACTGGGCGGTCGCGGCCTATTTCGGGGGGGTTCTTGTGGTTGTCCCGGCGCTTGTCGCGCGGGCGCCGCGTCTGCTCTGGCTGTCGCTGGCGGTGAACGGGGCGATTGCGCTGGCGCTGCCGTTGCTGACCCTGATGCCCGAGGCGCGGTTTGGCCGCGACGCACCGCTGCTGGAGCGGTATCTGGGACGCGCCGACCTCAGCCGCCAGATCATTGCGGCGGCGCAAGCTGCGGGCGGGGTGCCCGTGCTGGTGGAGAACCGCGACCTGCTGGCCGATCTGTTCTACACCGGGGCAGGGACCGGCCTTGCCTTCCATGCCCCGCGCCCCGAGGGTCGTCCGCGCAATTTCTATGAACAGACCCATCCGCTGCCGGACGATCTACGCGGCCCGCTGCTGCTGGTCAGCGAGGCGGCCCCCGTGTGCCTGGGTGCGCCCCTGGCACCGGTGGTGCGGTTCGACACCGCAGGCGGGGCACATGCCCGCAAGTCGCTGGCCGGGTATCTGCTGAGCGAGGATTGCCGCGATGCCCGCCCCTGACCTGCGGCGCTGGTCGCTCTGGCTGCTTGCCGTGGCCTTTGGCTGCCTTGTGCTGTTCGGAACCTGGCCGGGGATTGACCTTTGGGTGTCGGGCCTGTTCCACGACCCCGAGGCCGGGTTCTGGCTGACACATAGTCGGCCGCTGTCCCGACTGCGGCATCTGATATGGGATGCCAGCCTGCTGACGGTGGCGCTTTCGGCGCTGGCCTTCGGGCTGTGCCTGTGGCGGGGGCGGATGGTGTTCGGCCTGCCCGCGCGGATCTGGGGCTTTGTCGCGGCGCTATACATTCTGGGGCCGGGGGTTCTGGTGAACCTGGTGTTGAAGGCGCATTGGGGCCGGGTGCGCCCCGCCGATGTTACCGAGTTCGGCGGCGCGCTGCCCTTCACGGCGGTGCAGCAGTGGACCGGGCAATGCGTGCGCAACTGTTCCTTCGTGTCGGGCGAAGGGTCGGCGGTGGTGGCGTTGGCGATCTCGGCGCTGGTGGTGCTGGCCTACCGGAGCGGTCGGCTTTGGCCCGGCCGCAAGGTGGCGGCGGGGCTGGCCGCGCTGGTGGTGATCGGCGCGGGGATGCGGGTCGCCACGGGGCGGCATTTCCTGTCGGACACGGCCTTTGCCGCGATCTTTGTCAGCGCGGTGGCGCTGGGGCTTTACGCGCTGCTGCTGCACCCGGAGCGATTGCACCACAGAGCGGTGCTGACCGGGCGCAAGCCGCAGCAAGGCCGTTCCCGATAAGGCCCCGGCGCATGTTGACAACCCCGGCGACTCCCCCTATACGGCCACGACCTGAGGGGACCATTGTGTTCTTCGGGTCTCAGAATCGAAGTGGTCACGATCCGGGCGCAAGCCCCGATCCTCTGTAATTCCACCGCGTCGCTCCTGCGAAGGGGGCGCATGCGGTTTTGGTGTTTTGCGGTCGCGCAATTCACTTGCGAACGAAATGCCCCCGGAAATGTCGCTGACGGGCGACGATTGAACGGGTTGCAACAAAGGGCGAACCTGATGCCGACGATTCAACAGCTCATCCGCAAGCCGCGGGAGCCGCGCGTGAAAAGGTCCAAGTCGCAGCACTTGGAATCCTGCCCGCAAAAACGTGGCGTTTGCACGCGCGTCTATACCACCACGCCGAAGAAACCGAACTCGGCCATGCGGAAAGTCGCGAAGGTGCGTCTGACCAACAGCTTCGAGGTCATCTGCTACATTCCCGGCGAAAAGCACAACCTTCAGGAACACTCTGTTGTCCTGATCCGTGGCGGCCGTATCAAAGACCTTCCGGGTGTCCGTTACCACATCCTGCGCGGTGTGCTGGATACCCAGGGCGTGAAAGACCGTCGTCAACGCCGTTCGAAATACGGCGCGAAGCGTCCGAAATAAGGAGAGCGACAGATGTCCCGTCGTCACGCCGCCGAGAAGCGCGAAGTACTGCCCGATGCCAAGTATGGTGATCGGGTTCTGACCAAGTTCATGAACAACCTGATGATCGACGGCAAGAAATCCGTCGCCGAGAGCATTGTGTACAATGCGCTCGACCGGGTTCAGACGCGCCTGAAGCGCGCCCCGATCGAGGCGTTCCACGAGGCGCTCGACAACGTGAAGCCTTCGGTGGAAGTGCGCTCGCGTCGTGTCGGCGGTGCGACCTACCAGGTTCCCGTCGAAGTGCGCATCGAGCGCCGCGAGGCGCTGGCGATCCGCTGGCTGATCATCGCCGCCCGCAAGCGCAACGAGAACACCATGGAAGAACGCCTGGCCGCCGAACTGTCGGATGCCTGCAACAACCGTGGAACCGCCGTGAAAAAGCGCGAAGACACCCACAAGATGGCCGACGCGAACAAAGCGTTCAGCCATTACCGCTGGTAATCCATTCAGCCTGAGGCACCCCAATGGCACGCGAATATCCCCTGACCCGCTACCGCAACTTCGGTATCATTGCCCACATCGACGCGGGCAAGACCACGACGACCGAGCGGATCCTGTTCTACACCGGCAAATCCCACAAGATCGGCGAGGTGCATGATGGCGCCGCGACGATGGACTGGATGGAGCAGGAGCAGGAACGCGGGATCACGATCACTTCGGCTGCGACCACGACCTTCTGGGAACGCACGGTCGATCCCGGCCTGGTGCATGAAGCGAAAGACAAATACCGCTTCAACATCATCGACACCCCCGGCCACGTGGACTTCACCATCGAAGTCGAGCGTTCGCTGGCGGTGCTGGATGGTGCCGTGGTGCTGCTGGACGGCAACGCGGGCGTCGAACCGCAGACCGAAACCGTGTGGCGTCAGGCTGACCGCTACAAGGTGCCGCGCATCGTGTTCGTCAACAAGATGGACAAGACCGGCGCCGATTTCTACAACTGCGTCAAGATGATCAAGGACCGCACCGGGGCCACCCCGCTGCCGATCCAGATTCCGATCGGGGCGGAAGACAAGCTGGAAGGCATTGTCGACCTGATCACGATGGAAGAGTGGGTCTATCAGGGTGACGATCTGGGCGCCTCCTGGGTGCGCCAGCCGATCCGCGCCGACCTTCAGGAACTCGCCAACGAATGGCGTCACAACCTGCTGGAAGTCGCTGTCGAGCAGGACGACGAGGCCATGGAAGCCTATCTCGAGGGCAACGAGCCTTCGGAGGAAACCCTGCGCGGCCTGATCCGCAAGGGCTGCCTGTCGATCTCGTTCGTTCCGATGCTGTGTGGGTCGTCGTTCAAGAACAAGGGCGTGCAGCCGATGCTGAACGCCGTGATCGACTATCTGCCGACCCCGCTGGACGTGCCGCCCTACCTCGGCTTCGCGCCGGGCGACGAGACGGAAACCCGCAACATCGAGCGTTCCGCCGATGACGCGCAGCCTTTCTCGGGCCTTGCGTTCAAGATCATGAACGACCCCTTCGTCGGCTCGCTGACCTTCACGCGCATCTACTCTGGCCAGCTCAAGAAGGGCGACGCCATGCTGAATGCGACCAAGCAGCGCAAGGAACGCGTCGGCCGCATGATGATGATGCACGCCATCAACCGCGAAGAAATCGATGAAGCCTTTGCCGGCGACATCATCGCGCTTGCGGGTCTGAAGGAAACCACCACGGGCGACACCCTGTGCGATCCGGCAAAGCCGGTGGTGCTGGAAACCATGACCTTCCCGCAGCCGGTCATCGAGATCGCGATCGAGCCGAAGTCGAAGGCCGACCAGGAGAAGATGGGCATCGCGCTTGCGCGTCTTGCCGCCGAAGACCCGTCGTTCCGCGTGGAAACCGACTTCGAGTCGGGCCAGACGATCATGAAGGGCATGGGCGAGCTTCACCTCGACATCCTGGTTGACCGGATGCGCCGCGAGTTCAAGGTCGAGGCCAACATCGGCGCGCCGCAGGTGGCCTACCGCGAGACCATCTCGCGCGAAGCCGAGATCGACTATACCCACAAGAAACAGACCGGCGGCACGGGCCAGTTCGCCCGCGTCAAGCTGGTGATCACCCCGACTGAGCCGGGCGTGGGCTATTCGTTCGAAAGCAAGGTCGTCGGCGGTTCGGTGCCGAAGGAATACATTCCGGGCGTCGAAAAGGGCATCAAGTCGGTGATGGATTCGGGTCCGCTGGCCGGTTTCCCGGTGATCGACTTCAAGGTGGCGCTGATCGACGGGGCCTACCACGACGTCGACTCCTCGGTGCTGGCGTTCGAAATCGCCGCCCGGGCCGGGATGCGCGAAGGGCTGAAGAAGGCCGGTGCCAAGCTGCTGGAACCGATCATGAAGGTCGAAGTCGTGACCCCGGAAGAATACACCGGCGGCATCATCGGCGACCTGACCTCGCGTCGGGGCATGGTTCAGGGGCAGGACAGCCGCGCCAATGCGAACATCATCACCGCGATGGTGCCGCTGGCCAACATGTTCGGCTACATCAACACGCTGCGGTCGATGTCCTCGGGGCGGGCCAACTTCTCGATGTCGTTCGACCACTACGATGCCGTGCCGCAGAACATCTCGGACGAGATTCAGAAGAAATACGCTTAACCGGTGTGGCGGGGTGAACCCCGCCCTACCAGACCTGTAGGGCGGGGCGACCCGCCGCATCGAACGAAAATAGGAGGCCATCATGGCAAAGGCAAAGTTTGAACGCAACAAACCGCACGTCAACATCGGCACGATCGGCCACGTTGACCACGGCAAGACGACGCTGACGGCGGCGATCACCAAGTATTTCGGCGAGTTCAAGGCCTACGACCAGATCGACGGCGCGCCGGAAGAGCGGGCGCGCGGGATCACGATCTCGACCGCGCATGTGGAATACGAGACCGAGAACCGCCACTACGCCCACGTCGACTGCCCCGGCCACGCCGACTATGTGAAGAACATGATCACCGGCGCGGCGCAGATGGACGGCGCGATCCTGGTGGTTGCGGCCTCGGACGGCCCGATGCCGCAGACGCGCGAGCACATCCTGCTCGGCCGTCAGGTCGGCATTCCCTACATGGTCGTCTACATGAACAAGATCGACCTCGTCGATGACGAGGAACTGATCGAACTGGTCGAGATGGAAATCCGCGAACTGCTGTCGTCCTACGAATACCCGGGCGACGACATTCCGATCATCAAGGGCTCGGCCCACCAGGCGATGATCGGCATGCGCAAGGACATCGGCGAGGACTCGGTCCGCGCGCTGATGAAGGCGGTCGACGAGTATATCCCGACCCCGGCGCGTGCGGTTGACCAGCCGTTCCTGATGCCGGTCGAGGACGTGTTCTCGATCTCGGGCCGCGGCACGGTTGCCACCGGCCGGATCGAGCGCGGCATCGTCAAGGTTGGCGAGGAAGTCGAGATCGTCGGCATTCGCCCGAACAAGAAGACGGTCTGCACCGGCGTCGAGATGTTCCGCAAGCTCTTGGACCAGGGCCAGGCGGGCGACAACGTCGGCCTGCTGCTGCGCGGCGTCGACCGCGAGGGCATCGAGCGCGGGCAGGTGCTGTGCAAGCCCGGCTCGGTGAAGCCGCACACCAAGTTCGAAGCCGAAGCCTACATCCTGACCAAGGAAGAGGGCGGCCGCCACACGCCGTTCTTCGCCAACTACCGCCCGCAGTTCTACTTCCGCACCACCGACGTGACCGGCACCGTGCAACTGCCGGAAGGCACCGAAATGGTGATGCCGGGCGACAACCTGAAGTTCAACGTGGAACTGATCCAGCCGATCGCCATGGAAGAAAAACTGCGCTTCGCCATCCGTGAAGGCGGCCGCACCGTCGGTGCAGGCGTCGTCTCGAAAATCATCGCTTAATTGGAAGAGGGGCGGGGGACACGATTTTTCTACGAAAAATCGCCCCCGCTACCCGCCAAGCCCGAGGGCACCATATGACACAGACCATCCGTATCAGGCTGAAAGCCTTCGATTACCGCGTGCTGGATGCCAGCACGCTGGAAATCGTGAACACGGCCAAGCGGACCGGCGCGCAAGTGCGCGGCACGATTCCGCTGCCGAACAAGATCGAGAAGTTCACGGTTCTGCGCGGTCCGCACATCGACAAGAAGTCGCGCGACCAGTGGGAAATCCGGACGCACAAGCGTCTTCTCGACATCATTGATCCGACCCCGCAGACCGTGGACGCGCTTATGAAGCTCGACCTCGCGGCCGGCGTGGATGTCGAGATCAAAGTTTAAGGAGGGCATGACCATGCGCTCTGGCGTAATCGCAAAGAAGCTGGGCATGACCCGGCTGTTCCTGGAAGACGGCAAGCAGGTTCCTGTCACCGTTCTTCAACTCGATGCCCTGCAGGTCGTGGCGCAGCGGACGGCCGACAAGGATGGCTACACCGCCGTCCAGCTCGGCGCCGGTCTGGCCAAGGCCAAGCGGACGACCGCAGGTATGCGCGGCCATTTCGCCAAGGCGAATGTCGCGCCGAAGCGCAAGATCGCGGAATTCCGGGTCACCCCGGATTGCATGATCGGCGTGGGCGAAGAGATCACGGCTGACCACTACTTCGCGGGTCAGTTCGTCGACGTGGCCGGCACCTCGATCGGCAAGGGCTTCCAAGGGGCCATGAAGCGGCACAACTTCGGCGGCCTCCGGGCGTCGCATGGTGTGTCGGTTTCGCACCGTTCGCACGGGTCCACCGGCCAGTGCCAGGACCCCGGCAAGGTGTTCAAGGGCAAGAAGATGGCGGGCCACATGGGTGCCGTCCGGTCGACCACGCAGAACCTGCAGGTCGTGCGGACCGACAGCGACCGCGGCCTGATCATGATCAAGGGCGCGGTTCCCGGTTCCAAGGGCGGCTGGGTCACGATCAAGGATGCGGTGAAGAAGCCGGTTCCTGACAACGTGATCATGCCTGCGGCCCTGCGCTCGGCTGCTGCCGCGGCACATGCCGCTGCCGAAGCCGCTGCTGCCGCTGCTGCCGCCGCGGAAGCCGAACACGCCGCTGCGCTGGCCGCCGAACAGGCTGCTGTCGAAGAAGCGGGTCTGGTTGCTGCCGCACAACCCTCCACCGGAGGCGAAAACAATGAAGGCTGACGTGATCAAGCTGGACGCCAGCACTGCGGGCTCCATCGACCTCGACGACGCGATTTTCGGCCTGGAGCCGCGCGCCGACATCCTGCACCGGGTGGTGCGCTGGCAGCGGGCGAAAGCCCAGGCCGGCACCCACTCGACGCTGACCCGCGCCGAAGTGTCTTACTCGACCAAGAAGATCTATCGCCAGAAGGGCACCGGCGGCGCGCGCCACGGTTCCAAGAAGGCGCCGATCTTCCGGCACGGCGGCGTGGTCAAGGGTCCGACCCCGCGCAGCCACGCGCATGATCTGACCAAGAAGTTCCGGGCGCTGGGTCTGCGTCACGCGCTGTCGGCCAAGGCCGCGGCGGGTGAACTGATCATCATCGACTCGGTCAACATGGCGGAAGCCAAGGCCTCGATCCTGGCGAAAGCCGTCAAGGAACTGGGCTGGAAGCGCGTCCTGATCATCGACGGTGCGGAGGTTGACGCGAACTTCGCGCTGGCCGCCCGCAACATCGAAGGGATCGACGTGCTGCCGTCGATGGGGGCCAACGTGTATGACATTCTCAAGCGTGATCAGCTCGTGATCACCAAGGCGGGTGTCGAAGCTCTGGAGGCGCGTCTGAAATGACCGTGAAACCCGAACATTACGACGTGATCCGCAAGCCGATCATCACCGAAAAGGCGACCATGGTTGGCGAAGCCAATGCGGTTGTCTTCCAGGTGGCGATGGATGCGACCAAGCCCGCGATCAAGGAAGCCGTCGAGGCGATCTTCAACGTGAAGGTTAAGGCGGTCAACACCACCATCACCAAGGGCAAGACCAAGAAGTTCAAGGGCCGCCCCGGCGTGCGCTCGGACAAGAAAAAGGCCTATGTCACGCTCGAGGCTGGAAACAGCATCGACGTTTCCACCGGCCTTTGATAGAACGCTGCGAATCTCGCGGCCCCGGGTTTTCCGGGGCCGTGGAATTTTATCCATGGGGATCTTCGGAGCCCTGCACCGGGCCAGCAATGGCCCTCAAGCTGACGGAAGACAGAAAGCATGGCACTCAAGTCGTATAAGCCGACGACGCCTGGCCAACGCGGGTTGGTTCTGATCGACCGTTCGGAGCTGTGGAAAGGCCGTCCGGTCAAAGCCCTCACCGAGGGTTTGACGAAATCGGGTGGCCGGAACAATACCGGACGCGTCACGATGTGGCATCACGGCGGTGGGGCAAAGCGCCTTTACCGCATCGTTGATTTCAAGCGCACGAAATTCGACATGGCGGCAGTGGTCGAGCGGATCGAGTACGATCCCAACCGCACCGCCTTCATCGCGCTGGTGAAGTACGAGGATGGCGAGCTTGCCTATATCCTCGCGCCGCAGCGCCTTGCCATCGGTGACTCCGTTGTCGCCGGCGCCAAGACCGACGTGAAGCCGGGCAACGCAATGCCGTTCTCGGGGATGCCGATCGGCACGATCGTCCACAACGTCGAGCTGAAGCCCGGCAAGGGCGGCCAGCTGGCCCGCGCGGCGGGCACCTATGCCCAGTTCGTCGGCCGCGATGGCGGCTACGCGCAGATTCGCCTGTCGTCGGGCGAGCTGCGGATGGTGCGCCAGGAATGCATGGCGACGGTTGGCGCGGTGTCGAACCCCGACAATTCGAACCAGAACTTCGGCAAGGCCGGCCGGATGCGCCACAAGGGCGTTCGCCCGACGGTGCGCGGCGTGGCCATGAACCCGATCGACCACCCCCATGGTGGTGGTGAAGGCCGGACCTCTGGTGGTCGCCACCCGGTTACCCCGTGGGGTAAAGGGACCAAGGGCAACAAGACCCGCAAGAACAAGACAACGGACAAGTACATCGTCCGTTCGCGCAACGCGAAGAAGGGGCGCTGATCCATGGCACGTTCTGTTTGGAAAGGCCCTTTCGTTGACGCTTACGTCCTGAAAAAGGCCGAGAAAGCGAAAGACTCTGGGAAAAGCGAAGTGATCAAGATCTGGTCGCGCCGTTCCACCATCCTGCCGCAATTCGTCGGGCTGACTTTTGCCGTCTACAACGGCAAGAAGCATATCCCGGTTGCGATCACCGAAGAGATGATCGGCCAGAAGTTCGGTGAATATTCGCCGACGCGGACCTACTACGGTCACGCCGCCGACAAGAAAGCGAAGAGGAAGTAAGCCATGGGCAAGGAAAAGAACCCGCGCCGCGTGGAAGACAACGAAGCCATGGCGAAAGCCAAGATGCTTCGCACCTCGCCGCAGAAGCTGAACCTGGTTGCCGCGCTGATCCGTGGCAAGAAGGTAGAGAAGGCGATCGCCGAACTGGTGTTCTCGAAGAAGCGCATCAGCCAGGACGTGCTGAAGTGCCTGCAGTCGGCGATTGCCAATGCCGAGAACAACCACGGTCTCGATGTCGATGAACTGGTGGTTGCCGAGGCCTATTGCGGCAAGAACCTGACGCTGAAGCGCGGCCGTCCGCGGGCGCGTGGTCGTTTCGGCAAGATCATGAAACCGTTCAGCGAGCTGACCATCAAGGTCCGCCAAGTCGGGGAGACTGCGTAATGGGTCAGAAGGTCAATCCGATCGGCATGCGCCTTCAGGTCAACCGCACCTGGGACAGCCGCTGGTTCGCCGAATCGAAAGACTACGGCAATCTGCTGCTCGAAGATCTGCGGATGCGTGAATTCATCCACGAAGAATGCAAGCAGGCCGGCGTCAGCAAGGTGATCATCGAACGTCCGCACAAGAAGTGCCGCGTCACGATCCACACTGCCCGCCCCGGCGTCATCATCGGCAAGAAGGGCGCAGACATCGAAGGTCTGCGCAAGAAGCTGACGGTGTTCACCAAGTCCGAACTGCACCTGAACATCGTCGAGGTCCGCAAGCCGGAGCTTGACGCCCAGCTGGTGGCCGAAAGCATCGCCCAGCAGATGGAGCGCCGGGTGTCCTTCCGTCGCGCCATGAAGCGCGGCGTGCAGAATGCCATGCGGATCGGCGCGCTTGGCATTCGCGTGAACGTCGCGGGCCGCCTTGGCGGCGCCGAGATCGCCCGCACCGAATGGTATCGCGAAGGCCGTGTGCCGCTGCACACGCTGCGTGCCGACATCGACTATGCCCTGTCCGAAGCCATGACCCCCTATGGGATCATCGGTGTGAAGGTCTGGATCTTCAAAGGCGAAATCCTTGAGCATGATCCGCAGGCGCATGACCGCCGTCACGCCGAGGCCCAGGAAGGCGCCGCACCGCGCCAGCCGCGCCGCGAACGCGCGTAAGGGAGCAAGACAATGCTGCAACCGAAACGGACTAAGTTCCGCAAACAGTTCAAGGGCCGGATTCACGGCGAAGCCAAGGGCGGCTTCATGCTGAACTTCGGCACCTTCGGCCTGAAAGCCACCGAACCCGAGCGCGTCACAGCGCGGCAGATCGAGGCGGCCCGCCGCGCGATCACCCGCCACATGAAGCGTCAGGGCCGGGTCTGGATCCGGATATTCCCGGATGTGCCGGTCTCGTCCAAGCCGACCGAAGTGCGGATGGGCAAGGGCAAAGGCTCCACCGACTACTGGGCGGCCAAGGTGAAACCCGGCCGCATCATGTTTGAGATCGACGGCGTCTCTGAAATCATCGCCCGCGAGGCGCTTCGCCTCGGCGCGATGAAGCTTCCGGTTCTGACCCGCGTCGTGATCCGCGAAGACTGGTAAGGCAGGGGGCAACCCCGACGACAGATCGAGGCCCCTGCCGGAAACGGCGGGGGCTTTTTGTTTCTGGTGCAGTGCCTCCGGCGGTTGCACGATCGGCAGAGGTGGTCCTTGCCCCGCATGATCCGCCAACGCCGGGAATCTTTCCCTTGCCCCGCCGCCCCCCTTCCGCTACACGACGCCATCCACGGTTCCGGGGCGACTCGGAATCGTGGTTCATCATTGATCCACCGGGTTCAGTGTAACCCTGCAGGCTTGGCAGGGGCACGTCGGTGATTGAAAAGGGACAAGGCGCATGAACGCCACGGAACTCAAGGCCAAGACGCCTGAACAGCTGCGCGAAAGCCTGGTTGCGCTGAAGAAGGAGGCGTTCAACCTCCGCTTCCAGCAAGCCACCGGCCAGCTTGAAAACACCGCCCGCATGCGTGCCGTCCGTCGTGACGTGGCGCGCTTGAAGACGGTCCTGAACCAGAAAGCCGCCGAAGCGGCGGCGAACTGAGGAGACACAGATGCCCAAACGTATCCTGCAAGGTGTCGTGACCTCGGACAAGAACGAACAGACCATCACGGTTCTGGTCGAGCGCCGCTTCAAGCACCCGCTGCTGCAAAAGACCGTCCGCAAGTCCAAGAAGTACCGGGCCCACGACGCAGAGAACAAGTTCAAGACCGGCGATCAGGTCCGCATTGAAGAATGCGCCCCGATCTCTAAAACGAAACGCTGGACGGTGGTCATCGAAGCCTCGGCTTGACCCATCTTCCGGTTTGAACGAAACCCTGGGGCCCCTGCGAAACAGGACAGACCCCAAAGGTCGGGAGAAACCAAATGATCCAGATGCAGACCAATCTGGATGTAGCTGACAACTCGGGCGCTCGCCGGGTTCAGTGCATCAAGGTTCTGGGTGGTTCCCACCGCCGCTATGCAAGCGTCGGCGACATCATCGTGGTGTCGGTCAAGGAAGCCATTCCGCGCGGTCGCGTGAAGAAGGGTGATGTCCGCAAGGCCGTCGTCGTGCGCACCGCCAAGGAAGTCCGCCGTGAAGACGGCACCTCCATCCGTTTTGACCGCAATGCCGCCGTCATCCTGAACAACCAGGGTGAACCGGTCGGCACGCGCATCTTCGGGCCGGTGGTGCGCGAACTTCGCGCCAAGAACTTCATGAAAATCATCTCGCTTGCGCCGGAGGTGCTCTGATGGCTGCGAAGCTTAAAAAGGGCGACAAGGTCATCGTGCTGGCCGGCAAGGACAAGGGCAAGCAGGGGGAAATCACCTCTGTCGCGCCCAAGGACGGCAAGGCCGTGGTCGATGGCGTCAACATGGCGATCCGTCACACCAAGCAGTCCCAGACCGCACAGGGCGGCCGCGTGGCGAAGGCCATGCCGATTGACCTGTCGAACCTGGCGATCATCGATGCCAATGGCAAACCCACCCGCGTCGGCTTCCGTATGGATGGCGACAAGAAGGTGCGTTTCGCCAAGACCACCGGGGAGACGATCTGATGCTTGACGCTCAAACCTATACCCCGCGTCTGAAGGCTGACTACAGGGACCGGATTCGCCCGGCCATGAAGGAAGAATTCGGCTACAAGAACGACATGCAGATCGGTCGGCTCGACAAGATCGTGATCAACATGGGCGTCGGCGAAGCCGTCAAGGACACCAAGAAGGTGAAAGCGGCGGCCGAACAGCTGACCCTGATCGCCGGGCAGAAGGCCGTCATCACCCATGCCAAGAAATCCATCGCGGGTTTCCGGGTGCGGGAAGAGATGCCGCTGGGCTGCAAGGTGACCTTGCGCGGTGACCGGATGTACGAATTCCTCGACCGCCTGATCACCATCGCTCTGCCGCGCGTCCGCGACTTCCGCGGCGTCAAGGGCAGTTCGTTCGATGGTCGCGGCAACTACGCGATGGGCCTCAAGGAACAGATCGTGTTCCCCGAGATCGAGTTCGACAAGGTCGATGACGTGCTCGGCATGGACATCATCATCTGCACCACCGCGAAGACTGACGCGGAAGCGAAGGCGCTGTTGAAGCATTTCAACATGCCCTTCACCAGCTGATCGCGGGAGGAAAGAAGATATGGCGAAGAAATCCATGATCGAACGCGAAGTGAAGCGTGCCCACCTTGTGAAGGTCTATGCCTCCAAGCGTGCCGCGCTGAAGGACATCGCGAAAAATCTTGAACTGCCGATCGAGCAACGCTTCAAGGCGCGGCTCAAGCTGGCGGAACTGCCCCGCAACTCGTCCGCCACGCGGCTGCACAACCGGTGCCAGCTGACGGGCCGTCCGCATGCGTATTATCGCAAGCTCAAACTCTCGCGCATCATGCTGCGGGAACTGGCCTCGTTCGGCCAGATCCCCGGCATGGTCAAGTCGAGCTGGTAAGGAGGTTCAACCATGATGATGAACGATCCTCTCGGCGACATGCTCACCCGGATCCGCAACGCGCAGATGCGTGGCAAGGGCACTGTCAAGACGCCGGCCTCGAAGCTGCGCGCCTGGGTTCTGGATGTTCTGGCCGACGAAGGCTACATCCGCGGCTATGAGAAGTCCGAGACCGAGAACGGTCAGGGCGAAATCACCATCAGCCTCAACTACTACGAAGGCACCCCAGTGATCCGCGAATTGAAGCGCGTGTCCAAGCCGGGCCGTCGCGTGTACATGAGCGTCAAGGACATCCCGACCGTGCGCAACGGCCTGGGCGTCTCGATCGTCTCCACGCCGAAAGGCGTCATGTCCGATGCAGCAGCACGGTCCGCCAATGTTGGCGGCGAAGTGCTCTGCACCGTGTTCTGAGGAGGGCAAGATGTCTCGTATTGGCAAGAAACCGGTCGATCTGCCCAAGGGCGTTTCGGCATCGCTGTCCGGTCAGACCATCGAAGTGACGGGGCCGAAAGGCACCCGCAGCTTCGCGGCCTCCGACGACGTGACGCTGACCATCGACGACGGCGTCGTCACGGTCACGCCGCGCGGCACCTCCAAGCGTGCCCGGCAACAGTGGGGCATGGTGCGCTCCATGGTGGCGAACCTCGTGCAGGGCGTCACCGGCGGCTTCAAGAAGGAACTGGAAATCCAGGGCGTGGGTTACCGCGCCGCGATGGCCGGGAACGTCTTGAAACTGTCGCTGGGCTACAGCCACGAAGTGAACTTCGAAGTTCCGGCCGGCGTCACCGTGACCGCCCCGAAACAGACTGAAATCGTTGTGGAAGGCACCGACCAGCAGCTTGTTGGCCAGGTTGCAGCGAACATTCGCGACTGGAAGCGGCCGGAGCCCTACAAGGGCAAGGGCATCCGCTACAAGGGCGAATTCGTCTTCCGCAAGGAAGGCAAGAAGAAGTAAGGGGCAAGAGAAATGGCGAACAACAAGAGAGAGCTGTTCCTCAAGCGCCGTCTGCGCGTGCGGAACAAGATCAAGGCGATGTCGAACGGGCGTGCGCGCCTTTCCGTGCATCGGTCCAGCAAGAACATCAGCGTCCAGCTGATCGACGACGTGAACGGCGTGACGCTTGCCGCTGCCTCGACCCTCGAAAAGGATCTGGGCTTTGTCGGCAAGAACAACATCGAGGCGGCGACGAAAGTGGGTGCCACGATTGCCGAGCGGGCGAAGAAGGCCGGGGTCGAGGAATGTTACTTCGATCGTGGTGGTTTCCTCTTTCACGGGAAGATCAAGGCTTTGGCCGATGCTGCCCGTGAAGGTGGCCTGAAGTTCTGAGGAGTCAAAAAATGGCAGAACGTGAACCCCGCCGGGAAGGCCGCCGCGACGACCGTGGCAGCCGTGACGAGAACCCGGAATTCGCCGATCGTCTTGTGGCGATCAACCGCGTGTCGAAAACCGTGAAAGGCGGCAAGCGCTTCGGCTTTGCGGCCCTCGTGGTTGTCGGCGATCAGCGCGGCCGTGTCGGTTACGGCAAGGGCAAGGCCAAGGAAGTGCCCGAGGCGATCCGCAAGGCCACCGAACAGGCCAAGCGGCAGATGATCCGCGTCGCCCTGCGCGACGGCCGGACGCTGCACCACGACATGGAGGGCCGTCATGGCGCCGGCAAGGTCGTGATGCGGACTGCCGTCGCCGGGACCGGGATCATCGCGGGCGGTCCGATGCGGGCCGTCTTCGAAATGCTGGGGCTGCAGGATGTCGTGGCGAAATCGCTCGGCTCGTCCAACCCCTACAACATGATCCGCGCGACCATCGACGGTCTGAAGCAGGAAACCAGCCCCCGTCAGGTCGCGCAGCGTCGTGGCAAGAAGGTGGCCGAGATCCTGCGCAAGCCCGAAGCTGAAGTGGTGGAGGCCTGATCATGACCGAGTCCGTCAAGAAGACCATCGTCGTCAAGCAGGTGGCCTCGGCCGCCCGCCGCCCGGCCGTGCAGACCGCGACCCTCAAGGGTCTTGGCCTGAACAAGATGAACCGGACCCGCGAACTGGAAGACACGCCTTCCGTGCGCGGCATGGTGAACAAGATCGCGCACCTGGTGCAGATCATCGAAGAGCGCGGCTGACGCCGCTGGGCGCACCCCGGTTCGCCCGTCACACACACCGCGTTTGCCCCGGAAGTCGCTTTCCGGGGCAATTCCGGTCAGAGGAGAAGCGACATGAAACTGAATGAACTTTCCGACAACGCCGGCGCCACCAAGAAGCGCAAGCGCGTGGCACGCGGCCCGGGTTCGGGCTCGGGCAAGACCGCAGGGCGCGGCATCAAGGGGCAGAAATCGCGTTCGGGCGTCGCCATCGGCGGCTACGAAGGCGGTCAGATGCCGCTGTATCGCCGCCTGCCGAAGCGCGGCTTCAACAAGCCGAACCTCAAGCACTATGCGGTGATCAACCTCGGGCTGATCCAGAAATTCATCGGCGAGGGCAAGCTCGACGCCGCCCAGCCGATCACCGAAGAGGTGCTGCTGGCCTCGGGTCTGGTGCGGCGCGCGCTGGATGGCGTCCGCGTGCTTGCCAAGGGCGAGATCACGTCTGCCGTCACGCTGAACGTCACCGGGGCCTCGGCCGCGGCGGTGGAAGCGGTGGCAGCGGCCGGTGGCACTCTGACCGTGGCCCCGGCGCTGGCGCCGCACGGCAAGTCGCAGCGCAAAGCGGTTTAATGGTTGTGAGCCGCCCCCGGACGGCTTACATCACCTGAAGTTTTCCCGCGCCGCCGACCGGAAAAACGGTCAGGCGGCGCTGTCATGAAAGAAATGAACATGGCATCTGCTGCAGAGCAAATGGCGGCGAACCTCAGCTGGGGCGCCCTGGGCAAGGCCACTGACCTTCGCCAACGGATTTTCTTCACCATCGGTCTGCTGATCGTCTATCGACTGGGCACCTACATTCCGGTGCCGGGCATCGACGGCGCCGCGCTGCGGTCGTTCATGGCGGAAGTCACCGGCGGGATCGGCGGCATCCTGAACATGTTCACCGGCGGCGCGATCAGCCGGATGGGCGTGTTCGCGCTGGGAATCATGCCCTACATCTCGGCCTCGATCATCGTGCAGCTGCTGGCCTCGATGGTGCCCGCGCTGGAGCAGATGAAGAAAGAGGGCGAGCAGGGCCGCAAGAAGATGAACCAGTGGACCCGCTACGGCACGGTCTTTCTGGCGACTTTCCAGGCCTGGGGCATCGCGCTGAGCCTGGAGGCGGGCGATCTGGCGCATGAGCCGGGCATGTTCTTCCGCGCCGCCGTGGTGATCACGCTGGTCGGCGGCACCATGTTCCTGATGTGGCTGGGCGAGCAGATCACCGCACGCGGCATCGGCAACGGCATTTCGTTGATCATCTTCGTCGGCATCGTGGCGGAAATTCCGGCGGCGCTGGCGCAGTTCTTCAGCCAGGGCCGGTCGGGGGCGATCTCGACCCCGGTGATCATCGGCGTGATGGTGATGGTGGTTGCGGTGATCGCCTTCGTGGTCTTCATGGAACGCGCCCTGCGCAAGATCCATATCCAGTATCCGCGGCGTCAGGTCGGGATGAAGGTCTATGACGGCGGGTCGAGCCATCTGCCGATCAAGGTCAACCCGGCGGGCGTGATTCCGGCGATCTTCGCGTCGAGCCTGCTGCTGCTTCCGATCACGGTCTCGACCTTTTCGGGGGCGCAGACCGGGCCGGTGATGTCGACCATTCTGGCCTATTTCGGCCCTGGGCAGCCGCTTTATCTGCTGTTCTTCAGCGCGATGATCGTGTTCTTCGCGTATTTCTACACCGCGAACGTCGCCTTCAAGACGGAAGACGTTGCCGAGAACCTCAAGAACCAGAACGGGTTCATTCCCGGCATCCGGCCCGGCAAGAAGACCGAGGAATATCTGGAGTATGTGGTCAACCGCATCCTGGTGCTCGGCTCGGCCTATCTGGTGGCGGTCTGCCTGCTGCCCGAGATCCTGCGCAACCAGTTCGCGATCCCGTTCTACTTCGGCGGCACCTCGGTGCTGATCGTGGTGTCGGTGACGATGGACACGATCAGCCAGGTGCAGTCGCATCTGCTGGCGCACCAGTACGAGGGCCTGATCGAGAAGTCGCAGTTGCGCGGCAAGAAACGTCCGGGGGGGGCCAAAGCCCCGACCCGGCGCTGACGGAGGGATCATGGTCAACATCATTCTTCTTGGGCCGCCGGGAGCTGGCAAGGGCACGCAGGCCAAGCGTCTGGTCGACGAGCGCGGCATGGTCCAGCTTTCCACCGGCGACATGCTGCGCGAGGCGCGCAGCAGCGGCACCGCGATGGGGCGTCGGGTCGCAGAGGTCATGGATCGCGGCGAGTTGGTGACCGACGACATCGTGATCGGCCTGATCGGGGAAAGGCTGCAGGGCACCTCGGGGTCCGGGTTCATCTTCGACGGTTTCCCGCGCACCCTTCCTCAGGCCGACGCGCTGGGGGCGCTGCTGGCGTCGCTGGGGCAGGGGCTGGATGCGGTGATCGAAATGCAGGTCGATGATGCGGCGCTGGTGGCGCGCATCACCGGGCGCAGCACCTGCGGCGGCTGCGGTGCCGTCTACCACGACCAGACCAGGCCGCCGAAAGTCGCCCGCGTCTGCGACGCCTGCGGCTCGACCGACCTGCGGCGCCGCGCCGACGACACGGAAGTGGCGCTGCAGTTGCGGCTGATGGAATACTACAAGAAGACCTCGCCGCTGATCGGCTATTACTATGCCAAGGGGCAGCTGGTTTCGGTCGACGGTCTGGCCGAGATGGATGCGGTTTCCGCCGCCATCGCCAAAGTGCTTGACAGCCGCGCCTGAAGCGTTGCCGCCCTTGACGGGGGCGGGAAAACCCCATAAGTCGCGGTGTCCCGCACGGGAATCGTCTTGACAGCGGATTTCCCCGCCAAACAGACAAATCGAGGCGGTCCCGGCCCTTGCCTGGACCGCTGTTGTGAAAAAAGGTTCCGGAACTACGGAACCGCAACATGAAGGAAGACACGTTTGGCACGTATTGCTGGCGTCAACATCCCTACCGCGAAACGGGTTCCGATCGCGCTCACCTATATCCACGGCATCGGACCGATGTTTGCAGAACAGATCTGCGAATCCATCGGCATCGACCGGTCGCGCCGCGTCAATCAGCTTTCGGATGCCGAAGTTCTGGCGATCCGCGAGTTCATCGACGCGAACTTCACCGTCGAGGGCGACCTGCGCCGTGAAGTCTCGATGAACATCAAGCGCCTGATGGACCTTGGCTGCTACCGCGGCCTGCGTCATCGCCGTGGTTTGCCGGTCCGTGGCCAGCGCACCCATACCAACGCGCGCACGCGCAAAGGCCCGGCGAAGGCTATCGCCGGCAAGAAGAAATAAGGGGCGCTGAAATATGGCACGTGACAAGACCCGTATGAAGCGCAAGGAACGCAAGAACATCGCCGCTGGCGTTGCTCATGTGAACTCGTCGTTCAACAACACCAAGATCCTGATTTCCGACGTGCAGGGCAATGCCATTTCGTGGTCGTCCTCGGGCACCATGGGCTTCAAGGGCTCGCGCAAGTCGACCCCCTATGCCGCGCAGATGGCCGCCGAAGACGCCGGCCGCAAGGCACAGGAACACGGCGTGAAAACGCTGGAAGTCGAAGTGCAGGGCCCCGGTTCGGGCCGGGAATCGGCGCTGCGCGCGCTGGCTGCGGTGGGCTTCAACATCACCTCGATCCGTGATGTGACCCCGATCGCGCACAACGGCTGCCGTCCGCCGAAGCGCCGCCGCGTCTGACGAACAGCACATAGTGCCGGGCCGCGCCACAAGCGCGGCCCGGTTTTCGGTATTTCTGATCCTCGGGCGTCTGCTGCTTTAGGACATGGGCAGGAGACAGGTATGGAGGTTACACGCATGATCCACAAGAACTGGCAAGAACTGATCAAGCCGACGCAACTGGTGGTCAAGCCGGGTGCCGATGCCGCGCGCGTGGCAACCGTGATCGCCGAACCGCTGGAGCGGGGCTTCGGCCTGACGCTGGGCAACGCCCTGCGCCGGGTGCTGATGTCTTCGCTGCAGGGCGCCGCCATCACGTCGGTGCAGATCGACAACGTGCTGCATGAATTCTCGTCGGTCGCCGGGGTGCGCGAGGATGTCACCGACATCGTGCTGAACCTCAAGGGCGTCTCGCTGAAGATGGAAGTCGAAGGGCCGAAGCGCCTGACGATTTCTGCCAAGGGTCCGGGCGTCGTGACGGCCGGCGACATTTCCGAATCGAACGGGATCGAGGTTCTGAACCGCGATCATGTCATCTGCCACCTTGACGACGGGGCCGACGTGTTCATGGAACTGACCGTGAGCCAGGGCAAGGGCTACGTCGCCGCCGACAAGAACCGCCCCGAGGATGCGCCGATCGGCCTGATTCCGATCGACGCGATCTATTCGCCGGTGAAGAAGGTCAGCTACGAAGTGCAGCCGACCCGCGAAGGCCAGGTGCTCGACTACGACAAGCTGACGATGAAGATCGAAACCGACGGCAGCCTGACGCCGGATGACGCGGTGGCCTATGCCGCGCGCATCCTGCAGGACCAGCTTTCGGTCTTCGTGAACTTCGACGAGCCGGAATCGGCGCTGCGGTCGGATGTGGAAGACGGGCTGGAGTTCAACCCGCTGCTGCTCAAGAAGGTCGACGAACTGGAACTTTCGGTCCGCTCGGCCAACTGCCTGAAGAACGACAATATCGTCTACATCGGCGACCTGATCCAGAAAACCGAAGCCGAGATGCTGCGCACCCCGAACTTCGGCCGCAAGTCCCTGAACGAGATCAAGGAAGTGCTGTCGGGCATGGGCCTGCACCTCGGGATGGACGTGGAAGACTGGCCGCCGGAAAACATCGAAGATCTGGCCAAGCGCTTCGAAGACCAGTTCTGATCCTGCAGGGTGCGCGTGACCCGCGCACCTTGTCCGAAATGCCCGGAAGGCCGGGGAAAACACGGGCACAACGCCCCAAGGTGAGCCGCCCATTCGAGGGCGTGCCGGACAAAGCAAAACAAGACGTCAGGAGACCATCATGCGTCACGCTCGCGGCTATCGCCGTCTGAACCGCACCCACGAACACCGCAAGGCGATGTTCGCCAACATGGCAGGCTCGCTCATCGAACACGAGCAGATCAAGACCACCCTGCCGAAAGCCAAGGAACTGCGTCCGATCATCGAAAAGCTGATCACGCTGGCCAAGCGCGGCGATCTGCACGCCCGCCGCCAGGCAGCGGCGCAGCTCAAGCAGGATCAGTATGTCGAACGGCTGTTCGCCATTCTCGGCCCGCGCTACCAGACCCGCCAGGGCGGCTACGTCCGGGTTCTGAAGGCCGGTTTCCGCTATGGCGACATGGCACCGATGGCGATCATCGAGTTTGTCGACCGCGATCCGAAAGCCAAGGGCGCCGCCGACAAGGCCCGCACCATGGCCGAGGACATGATCGAGGCATAATCCTGCCGGGCATTGGCCCGTCTTTCCTGCCGCGACATGCGGGGGGGCGCTGCAAATTCAGGGCCGACGGTTTGCCGTCGGCCCTGATATTTTTCCGGGTGGCGGCGCTTTGCCGCCGATCGGTCGCGTTGATGCCCTCCACCGGCGCGACGCGCATGACCTAGCGTCAAGTCGGCGGTCTTTCGCTTGGCCTTTTTGGCCGCCAAATCGGGCGGCCCGGCAAGAAAGCCTGCAATGCGGCCCGGATAGGTGCCCTCCTGCCGGTTTGCCCGGCACCGCCTTGATTCCATTTGAGATCCCGCGTTTACCACTCAGCTATAGCTTGTCGGTAACATGCAATTTAAGGTTGACGGAGAATCAGGAGCCTGTCGAAAAAGACATGTCTATTAAGTACGGCATCGATCTGGAACTGCATCAGTTGTCCCTGCTGGCACCGGCGGGATATTTTCTTGGTCTGCATATTCGCTTCACCTCTCCCTTGATGACGTTCCAGACCTATATACAGGACTGGACGGATCATTATACCGAACAGGGTTATGCCATGCGCGACCCTTTGATCGCCTGGGGCTTTTCGACGGTCGGCGTCACCCGCTGGAGCGAAATCGCCTTTCCCGACACGTTCGGGATCCTGAAGCAGGCTGCAAGCTATGGTCTTGTCTATGGCGTTGCCGTTGCCTGCGGCCCGGTATCGTCGCGCACCATATCTGGAACGGCGCGCTCGGACCGCGAATTCAGCGACCAGGAGCTGAAGAAGATCGAAGGAATCGTCACCCGGTTGCACGACATAACCGAGCCGCCGGAAAGTCTGACCGACGCGCAGATTGAAGCCCTGCGGCTGATCGCGGCAGGAGACCGTCATGCGGCCGCCGCTGCCAAGTTAGGCATTTCCGAAAGCGCGCTGAAAGCGCGCCTGAACTCGGCGCGGCAAAGGCTGCTGGCAAGGACAACCGCCGAGGCGATCCAGCGCGCCAAGGATTACCGGCTGATGTAGTCCTGTCTCCTCCGTAGCCCGGGCTTGGGGTTTACCAACCAAGCGGAGACTACGAACATGCAGACCACGACCCTTTCCTTTGCGAACATGCACAACCACGGCGAACTGCTTGCGAACCTGTTCCGGGCGCGCAAACAATCGTTCATCATCCAGAACCAATGGGATCTGCCGGAAGCCCTGGGCATGGAATACGACCAGTACGACACCCCCGCCAGCCGCTGGATCGCGGTGCACCAGTTCGGCGAGATTCTTGCGGGCATCCGCCTGACGCCGACCACCGCGCGCTGCGGCATCTATTCCTACATGATCCGTGACGCGCAGCGCGGCCTGCTCGACACCATTCCGTCCGACCTGCTGTATCTTGATGCACCTGTCGACCAGAACATATGGGAATCGAGCCGGGTGTTCGTGTCGCACACCACGCCGATGAACATCCGCCGCCGCGTGCACGCCCATCTGATCACCGAAATGACCAAGTCGGCCCGCGAACTGGGCGCGTCCAAGGTGCTCGGGCTCATTCCGGCCAACTGGCCGCGCTGGGCCCCGCGCTGCGGTCTGGAGGTCGAGGCGGCAGGCCGCGTGATGGACTTCGACGGCATCGACAACCAGTGCGTCTCGATCAACCTGGTCGGCAAGCTGCACTAGGCTACCGGTTGCAGTCCCGCCCCCGATACGGCATATCGGGGGCGGATCCAGCCATGGAAAACGGTGATGACCCGCGCCATCGCGACCCTGTTCCTTGCCGCCCTCTGTCTGGCGCAACCTCTGGCCGGGGCGGTTCGCGCCGAAGCGCGCGTGCCCGGATCGCAGGCCGAAATCGCATTCGGCTTCGCGCCGGTGGTGCGGGCCGCCGCCCCGGCGGTGGTGAACATCTATGCCAGCCGGGTGGTGCAGGAACGCCGCAGCCGGTTTGCCGCCGACCCGTTCTTCGACCAGTTCTTTGGCGACTTCGGCCAGACCACCCCCCGCGTCCAGAACTCGCTGGGGTCGGGCGTGATCGTGTCGGCCGATGGCGTCGTGGTGTCGAACTACCATGTGGTGGGCGAGGCGACCGATATCCGTGTGGTGCTGAACGACCGCCGCGAATTCACCGCACAGGTGCTGCTGGCCGACGAGGAAAGCGACCTCGCGGTGCTGCAACTCGACGGCGCCGCCGGCCTGCCCGCCCTGGCGCTGCGCGACAGCGACGGGCTCGAAGTGGGCGAGCTGGTGCTGGCGATCGGCAACCCGTTCGGCATCGGGCAGACGGTGTCGTCGGGCATCGTGTCGGGCCTGGCGCGCTCGGCCCTGCCGATCGGCGGCGGGCGCGGCTACTTCATCCAGACCGACGCCGCCATCAACCCCGGCAATTCAGGCGGCGCACTGGTCGATGTGGCGGGGCGGCTGGTGGGGATCAACACCGCCATCCTTTCCAAATCCGGCGGCTCGCTCGGCATCGGCTTCGCCATTCCCGCCAATCTGGTGCGGACCTTCCTGGAACAGGCGGCAGTCGGCCAGACCCGCTTCCAGCGCCCCTGGGCCGGAGCCTCCGGCCAGCCGGTCGATGCGGCTCTGGCCGAGGCAATGGGGCTTGATCGCCCCGAAGGCGTGGTGCTGACCGAACTGCATCCGGAAAGCCCGTTCCGCAAGGCCGGGCTGCAACCCGGTGACGTGGTGCTGTCGCTCGATCAGGGCCGCACCGACACGCCGCAGGAAATGCTGTTCCGCATGTCAACCATCGGGGTCGGCAAGACCGCGCAGCTGACCTACCGGCGCGGCATCCGCGACGCGACCGCCGAGGTCGCCCTGATCTCCGCGCCCGAAATCCCCGCGCGCGACGCGCTGACCATTACTGGCGATGTCGTGCTGCGTGGCCTGTCGGTCGCCCGCATCAACCCCGCCGTCGCGGCCGAGCTGAACCTGCCGATGACGGCCGAAGGCGTCGTGGTCACCGCCGTCGCCGAGATGGCCGCCCGCACCGGCCTTTTGCCCGGCGACATCCTGCTCGCCCTGGATGGCGCGCCGGTGGCCACCACCGCCAATGTGGCCGCCGCCGCCGCCTCGCGCCAGCGCGGCTGGACGATCGACGTGCTGCGCAGCGGCGCCCGGCTGCGCCTGCGCTTCCGCTTCTGACCCGTTCGCTTTCTTCTGTTTTCAAATATCCCCGCCGGAGGCTCCAGGCCTTTCCGCCAGAGCCTTCGGCGGGGATATTTGCACAAAGATGAAAGCCCGCGCGCCACCTTTCCCCCGGCAGGGCACAGGCGTAGTCTGCCCCGATGACCGACCTGTTCGACACCCCGCACCGCCCCGAGCCCGACGTGCCGCGCCCCTTGGCCGACCGGCTGCGGCCGCGCACGCTGGCCGAGGTGATCGGGCAGGGGAAGGTGCTGTCGGCCGAAGGGCCGCTGGGCGCGATGCTGATGGCGCGCAGCCTGTCGTCGCTGATCCTCTGGGGGCCGCCGGGGGTGGGCAAGACCACCATCGCGCGCCTGCTGGCCGCCGAAACCGACCTGGCCTTCGTGCAGATCTCGGCCATTTTCACCGGCGTGCCCGACCTGCGCAAGGTGTTCGAGGCGGCGAAGATCCGGCGCAGCAACGGGCAGGGCACCCTCCTGTTCGTCGACGAGATCCACCGCTTCAACAAGGCGCAGCAGGACGGTTTTCTGCCCTACATGGAGGATGGCACGATCCTGCTGGTCGGGGCGACCACCGAAAACCCGTCGTTCGAACTGAACGCGGCGCTGCTCAGCCGGTCGCAGGTGATCGTGCTGGAACGGCTGACGCTGACCGACCTTGAACTTCTGGCGCAGCGGGCCGAGCAGGATCTCGGCCGCGCCTTGCCGCTGACCGGCCCGGCGCGCGAGGCGCTGCTGGAAATGGCCGATGGCGACGGGCGCGCGGCCCTGAACCTGATCGAGCAGATCATGGCCTGGAAGACCGACAAGCCGCTGGACCGCGACCAGCTTGCGACCCGGCTGATGCGGCGGGCCGCGAAATACGACAAGTCGGGCGAGGAGCACTACAACCTGATCTCGGCCCTGCACAAGTCGGTGCGCGGGTCCGACCCCGACGCGGCGCTCTACTGGTTTGCCCGGATGCTGGAGGGCGGCGAAGACCCGCGCTTCCTTGCCCGCCGCATCACCCGCATGGCGGTCGAGGATATCGGGCTGGCCGACCCCCAGGCGCAGGAAGTGTGCCTGCAGGCATGGCAGACCTATGAGCGTCTGGGCAGCCCCGAGGGGGAGCTGGCACTGGCGCAGGCGGTGGTCTACCTCGCCCTCGCCCCCAAATCGAACGCGGTCTATACCGCCTACAAGGCGGCACGCGCGGCGGCGAAGGCCACCGGGTCGGAACCGCCGCCCAAGCACATCCTCAACGCCCCCACCCGGCTGATGAAGGACATCGGCTATGGCGCGGGCTATGCCTACGACCATGACGCCGAGGACGGTTTCTCCGGGCAGGACTATTTCCCCGAAACCATGAAGCGCCCGGTCTGGTACGCCCCGCAGGAACGCGGCTTCGAGCGCGAGCTGAAAAAGCGCATCGAGTTTTTCGCCAGGCTGCGCGCCAAACGACAGGGCGGCTGAGCCGGCCGGATTCTTCGTAGAAGAATCGTGATCCCTGCAAAGGTTGACAAAACGCCCCGCCGGGCACACAAGGCGCGATGATCTGGACCCTTACCCATGTTGCGCTTGGCGGTGCCATCGGCGCCTCGCTGCGCTATCTGGCCAATGTCGCGGTGATGCGGTCTTTCGGGCCGGGCTTTCCGCTGGCGACGGTGCTGGTCAACGTGGCGGGCTCGTTCCTGATGGGGGTGCTGGTCGTGGCGCTGGCGCACAAGGGCGGGATGCGCTTCGCCCCGTTCCTGATCACCGGCATTCTTGGCGGCTTCACCACGTTCTCGGCGTTTTCGCTCGATGCGCTGACGCTGTGGGAACGCGGCCAGCCGGGGCTGGCGGCGGGGTATGTCGTGGGGTCTGTGGTGCTGTCGCTGGCGGCCATTGTGGCCGGGGTTCTGACGACGCGGGGGATATTCGCATGAGTGCGGTGAAACTGATGACCGTTTCGGCGGATGACGGCGAACAGCGGCTGGACCGCTGGTTCAAGCGGCGCTTTCCGCAGCTGACGCAGGGGGCGGTGGAAAAGCTCTGCCGCACCGGGCAGGTGCGTGTGGACGGCGCCCGCGCCAAGGCGTCGGACCGCGTTGCACCGGGGATGGAAATCCGCGTGCCGCCGCTGCCCGACACCGAGGCGCCCTCGCGCCCGATGGCCGGGCGGGTCAGTGCTGCTGACGAACGGATGATCCAGGATGCGGTGCTGTTTCGCGACGAACACCTGATCGTGCTGAACAAGCCGCCGGGGTTGCCGAGCCAGGGTGGCTCGGGGCAGGGTGACCGGCATGTCGATGGGCTGACCGAGGTGCTGAAGTTCGGCTTCAAGGAACGCCCGAAGCTGGTGCACCGGCTCGACAAGGACACGTCTGGCGTGCTGATCCTCGCCCGGACCGATCGTGTGGCCCGCGCCCTGTCCGAGTCGTTCCGGCACCGCAACACCCGCAAGATCTATTGGGCGGTGGTGGCGGGCGTGCCGCATCCCCGGATGGGCTCGATCAAGTACGGCCTGATGAAGGCCCCCGGCCACGGGCGCGGCGGCGAGGGCGAAAAGATGCTGTGCATCCACCCCGCCAAGATGGCCGACTACCCGGACGCCAAGCGGGCGCACACCGACTATGCCGTGCTGTCCTCGCTGGGCACGCGGCTGTCGTGGCTGGCCATGTCGCCGATCACCGGGCGGACGCACCAGTTGCGGGCGCATATCTCGGAACACGGGCATCCGATCCTGGGCGACGGCAAGTATGGCGGCTCGGGTCAGGAAAACCTCGGTGACGGCTGGGGGGCGGGGCTGGGCGGCGAGCTCAGCCGCAAGCTGCATCTGCACGCCCGCAGCCTGACCATCGAGCATCCCATCACCAAGGCGCTGGTCACCTTTACCGCGCCCTTGCCCGAACATATGGCGCGCACCTGGAAGACCTTCGACTGGCACGAGAACGATGTGCCCGCCGACCCGTTCGGGCCGCAGCCATGACAGGCTGGGTGGCAAAGCGCTTCTGGTCCGAGGCTGTGGCCGACCCGGTCGAGGGCGGCTTTGCCGTGCGCCTTGACCAGCGCCCGGTGAAAACGCCGAACAGGACGCCGCTGATCGTGCCGACGCAGGCGATGGCGCAGGCGATTGCCGACGAATGGCAGGCGCAGCAGGGCGTGGTGAAGCCTGAAACCATGCCCTGCACCCGGTCGGCCAATTCCGCGCTCGACAAGGTTGCCCCGCAATTCGACGAAGTGGCGGGGCTGCTGGCCGCCTATGGCGCGTCCGACCTGCTTTGCTACCGGGCGGTGTCGCCTGCCGGGCTGGTGGCGCGGCAGGCGGCGGCCTGGGATCCGCTGCTGGACTGGGCCGAAACCACGCTCGGGGCGCGGCTGGTGGTGACGGCGGGCGTCGTGCATGTCGCCCAGCCGCCCGAGGCGATAGCCCGCCTGACGGCGCGGGTTCACGCCTGCTCGCCGTTCCAGCTGGCCGCGCTGCACGACCTGGTGGCGATCACCGGATCGCTGGTGCTGGCGCTGGCGGTGACCGAGCGCCGGGCGAGTGCCGCCGAGGTCTGGGACATCTCGCGCGTCGATGAAACCTGGCAGGCCGAGCTGTGGGGACATGACGACGAGGCAGGCGAATCCGAGGCGTTCCGCCATGCCGGCCTGCTGCATGCGGGCCGATTCTACGGATTGTGTGGATGACAATCCTGCCGAAACTTGTGGCACTTCAGTGCCCTGTTGCGCGGCACATGGGCTAAACCCAAGCATTTGCGACAAATTTCCGCTCCTGCGTCCTTTCGCTTGACCTTTCAAAGCGCTTCGGCCGAAACTGGCTGATACTGAGAGGGCAACCTCCGTCAGTTGTCGCCCTTGTCCTGTTGACGGGGCACCAGAAAACCGCCTGTAAACGGGTGGGAACACAGGAAGAGGTACGCATGAAAAAATCCGTAATCCTTGGCGCGCTGACCGTGACCGGCCTCGCGGCAGGCATGGCGGCTGCCGGTACGCTGGACGATGTGAAGGCGCGCGGAGAACTGATCTGCGGCGTGAACACCGGCCTGGTCGGTTTCGCTGCCCCTGATGCCAGCGGCAACTGGTCGGGCTTCGATGTGGCGATGTGCAAGGCCGTGGCGGCCGCCGTTCTTGGCGATGCGTCCAAGGTCAAGTATGTGCCGACCACCAGCCAGACCCGCTTCACCGCGCTGGCCTCGGGCGAGGTCGATTTCCTGGTGCGCAACACCACCTGGACCTTCTCGCGCGATACCGACCTCAAGATGGATTTCGTGGGCGTCAACTACTACGACGGTCAGGGTTTCATGGTCCGCAAGGATCTGGGCGTTTCCTCGGCGAAAGAGCTTGAAGGCGCCACCATCTGCATCCAGACCGGCACCACGACCGAGCTGAACCTGGCCGACTACTTCAAGGCCAACAACATGACCTACACGCCCATCGCGATCGAGACCAACGCGGAAGGCGAACAGCAGTATCTGGCCGGCGCCTGCGACGCCTACACCACCGACGCGTCCGGCCTTGCCGCCACCCGTGCCGCCTTCGCGGACCCGGAAAACCACATCATCCTGCCCGAGATCATCTCGAAAGAGCCTCTGGGGCCGTCGGTGCGCCATGGTGACAACCAGTGGGGCGACATCGTGATGTGGACGTTCAACGCGCTGGTCGCCGCCGAGGAATACGGCGTGACCTCGGCCAACATCGCCGATCTCGCGTCCACCACCAGCAACCCGGAAGTCAAGCGCCTGCTGGGCGCCGAAGGCGATCTGGGCGCCATGCTGGGCCTTGATGCGGAATGGGCGAAGCGCGCCATCGCCGCCGGTGGCAACTACGGCGAGATCTTTGCCGCGACCATTGGCGAGGCCACTCCGATCGGTCTGGCCCGCGGTCTGAACGCACAATGGACCCAGGGCGGGCTGCAGTATTCGCCGCCCTTCCGTTGATCTGAACTGACTGGGGCGCGCCACACCGGCGCGCCCCTCCGCTTTTCCGAGCTACAACAAGACATCCAGGATCGCGACGGGCGCAACGACGCCATATCGCCGGCCAAAGCCGGACACGCGGGCCTACACAGGGGAAACCGATGGTCAACGTCCCCGACGTGCCGAAAGCCGACTTTCGGCTGAGCATGCTGATATACGATACCCGGTATCGGTCGCTGACAATTCAGGTCGTGGTCTTTCTGCTGGTGATGGCCGGCGCGGCCTGGCTGGTGGACAACACGATCCGCAATCTTGAAGCCCTGGGCAAGGATTTCAACTTCGGCTTCCTCGGTCAGCGCGCCGGGTATGACATCAGCATGCGGCTGGTCGAATACACCAATGACAGCACCCACGCCCGGGCGATGCTGATCGGCCTCTTGAACACGTTGCTGGTGGCGGCCCTGGGCTGCATTGCGGCGACGGTGATCGGGGTGATCGTCGGCGTGCTGCGCCTGTCGAAGAACTGGCTCGTCGGGCGGTTGATGACGGTCTATGTCGAGATTTTCCGCAACGTGCCGCTGCTCTTGTGGATCCTGCTGATCTACGCGGTTTTCACCGAAAGTATGCCCGCCCCCAATGCCTACCGGCCCGATGCCGATGGTGTGGCGGCCATGTCGATGCAGTTCTTCGACACTGTCGCCATCACCAACCGCTACACCGCAGTGCCGGACCCGCTGTTTTCGCGCAGCCTGGGCAATATCGACATCGTCATCTTCAAGATCAGCGTCGATCTTCTGGCGCTTGTCGCCACTGTGGTCGTCAGCCTGATGGCCCGCCGCGCCCTGCTGCGCCGTGCCACGGCGGTGCAGGAAGCAACCGGCGACCGTCCGGTGACCTGGTGGAAATCGGTGCTGATCCTGGTGGTGCCGGTGATCCTGATGCTGGTGGCGCTGGGGTTCCACTTCGGATACCCCGAACTGCGCGGCTTCAACTTCGTTGGCGGCACCAATGTGCCCAACTCGTTCATGGCGCTGTGGCTGGCACTGTCGCTGTACACCGGGGCCTTCATTGCCGAGATCGTGCGGGCGGGCATTCTTGCCATCTCGCACGGGCAATCCGAGGCTGCCTATGCGCTGGGGCTGCGGCCGGGGCGCACGATGAACCTGGTGATCCTGCCGCAAGCCTTGCGGGTGATCATCCCGCCGCTGATCTCGCAATACCTGAACCTCACCAAGAACTCGTCGCTGGCCATCGCCGTGGGCTACCTTGACCTGCGCGGCACGCTGGGCGGCATCACCCTGAACCAGACCGGGCGCGAGCTTGAGGCGGTGCTGCTGATGATGCTGATCTACCTGGCGCTGAGCCTGTCGATTTCGGCGGTGATGAACGTCTACAACGCCTCCGTCAAACTGAAGGAGCGCTGAGATGACCTTCTCCTCCTACGTCCGCCCCGAGATGCTGCCAGAGCAGGCGCCGCCGATCCGCGAATCCGGCGCGGTGCGCTGGCTGCGCGAGAACCTGTTTTCCGGGCCGGTGAACACGATGCTGACGCTGCTCGGGCTGGCGATCGTGGTGTGGCTGGTGCAGGCCGCCTATCCGTGGCTGCGCCAGTCGGTCTGGGTTGCCGACTCGCTTCAGGAATGCCGCGCCATAACCATCGCCACCTGGGGCGAAGGCGCAACCGGCGCCTGCTGGGCGATGATCCGCGAACGCTGGACGCAGTTCGTTTTCGGCTTCTACCCGTCGCACCTGTACTGGCGGCCGACGGTGGCGCTGCTGCTTCTGTTCGTCTCGCTGGCGCCCATCCTGTTCTCGGCGGTGCCGCGGCAACTGCTGTGGCTGACGGTGATCTACCCGGCACTGGCCGTCTGGCTGATGTGGGGCGGGTCGTTCTGGGGGCCGGCGCTGATCACGCTGACCATTCTTGCGGCGATCCAGACCTTCCGCATCCTGGCCCGCAACCACGGCCCGCTGCTGGCGGCTGGGGGGGCGGCCCTGCTGGTGGTCTTGCTGTATCTGGACCCGCTGTCGGGCCTGAAAAACCTGATCGGCGGCGTGCTGGGCCTGTTCAGCGCCGACCCGGTGCTGCTGGATTTCCGCCTGTTCGGCTGGCAGGTCCGCGATGCCTTCCCGCTGATCCCGCATCTTCAGGCCGTGCTGGACACCGTGCTGCCGCTGTCGCTGGAGGCCGTGCGGTCCGACAAGTTCGGCGGCTTCGTGCTGGCGCTGACCATCGGCGTGTCGGGCATCGTGCTGTCGCTGCCGCTGGGAATCCTTCTGGCGCTGGGTCGGCAGTCCGACATGTTCCTGATCAAGGCAATGTCGGTCGGGTTCATCGAGTTCATCCGCGGCGTGCCGCTGATCACCCTGTTGTTCGTGGCCTCGCTGCTGTTGAACTACTTCCTGCCGCCCGGCACCAACTTCGACATCATCCTGCGCGTGATCATCATGGTGACGCTGTTCGCTGCGGCCTACATCGCCGAGGTGGTCCGGGGCGGGCTTGCCGCCCTGCCGCGCGGGCAGTACGAGGCGGCGGATTCGCTGGGCCTGAACTACTGGAACGCACAGCGCCTGATCATCCTGCCGCAGGCGCTGAAGATCTCGATCCCCGGCATCGTGTCCACCTTCATCGGCATGTTCAAGGATACCACGCTGGTGGTGTTCGTCGGCCTGCTGGACCCGCTGAAGGGCATCACCGACGCCGTCCGAGCCGACATCGACTGGAAGGGCATCTACTGGGAGCCCTACATATTCGTCGCCTCGATCTTCTTCATCTTCAACTTCAGCATGTCGCGCTATTCCATGTATCTGGAACGCAAGCTGAAAACCGACCACCGCTGAGGAGCCCGACATGACAGACCTTGCCATCGACCGCAGCCACATGCAGGTGACCGACGAGATCGCCATCCAGATCAGCCAGATGAACAAGTGGTTCGGCACCTTCCATGTGCTGCGCGACATCAACATGACCGTGCAGCGTGGCGAGCGGATCGTGATCTGCGGCCCTTCGGGTTCGGGCAAATCGACCCTGATCCGCTGCATCAACCGGCTGGAGGAACATCAGTCCGGGCAGATCGTGGTGGATGGCACCGAACTGACCAGCGACCTGAAGAACATCGACAAGGTGCGGTCGGAGGTCGGCATGGTGTTCCAGCACTTCAACCTGTTCCCGCATCTGACGATTCTGGAAAATCTGACGCTGGCGCCGATCTGGGTCCGCAAGACCCCGAAGAAAGAAGCCGAAGAGGTGGCGATGCACTACCTGCGCAAGGTCAAGATCCCCGAGCAGGCGCTGAAATATCCCGGCCAGCTTTCGGGCGGCCAGCAGCAGCGCGTCGCCATTGCCCGGTCGCTGTGCATGAAGCCGCGCATCATGCTGTTCGACGAGCCGACCTCGGCCCTTGACCCCGAGATGATCAAGGAAGTGCTCGATACCATGATCGAACTGGCGCAGGAGGGCATGACCATGATCTGCGTGACGCACGAAATGGGCTTTGCGCAAGCCGTGGCCAACCGCGTGATCTTCATGGATCAGGGCCAGATCGTCGAGCAGAACGAGCCGAAAGAGTTCTTCAACAATCCCAAATCCGAGCGTACCAAGCTGTTCCTCAGCCAGATCCTCGGTCACTGAAACCCGGCAGGATGGCATGAAGGGGGGCAATCTGCCCCCCTTCATGCATTGTCATGTCGGCTTTCCGACAATGCCGCAGGTTTTGTCTGCAAATCTGCCGCCCGATCTTGGCACGCCACATGCTTCCCCAACAGTGACGACGCGAACCCGGCTTGACCGGCAACTGCTGCCTGACCGCGGAAACCGTGGTGGGTGGCCACTCAAGGACGCAAGACATGGCAAACATCACCTTCTCCTCTCCGCTGCTGCACGGCAGCAAGACGCTCTACGCCGTCGCCGGCGATACCAAGACGGTTCTGGCGCTGGCCGAGGAAAACCACATCCCGATTCCTTTCGAATGCCGCGACGGCAACTGCGCCTCGTGCCTGATCGAGGTCACCTATGCCCAGCCGTCGATGCGGATGGGCATCGCGCTGACCGAGAAGGAAAAGCTGAAACTGCGCGAACTGGGCAAGCTGACGGCGCAGGAAATCGAGGATGCCGAGGTGCGCGACCTGCCGCCGCGTTACCGGCTGGCCTGCCAGTTCATCGCGCGGGACGAGGATGTGACGATCACCTTCACCGGCGAACCGGGCGGCGCCTGATCGGTCTGTCGCGAAAAACCGAAAGGCCGGGGTGCACCCCCCGGCCTTTTCTCATGCAGGCATGGCGGGTTTCAGGCCACCAGTTCGCGCGGCACCACGAAATCCAGCGTCATCGCCTCGCCGAAGTTGGCATCCTGCCAGCTGTCGATCGGGAATTCCACCACCAGCGTCGCCCCGGTCGGGTAACGCTGGAATTCCGGGTTCAGCGGCGCATGGGCGACCAGACGGTGGGCAAACTCGGCAATGCCCGGGTTGTGGCCCAGCATGGCGACGGTATCGGCCGTGGCGTGGCGCAGCACGGCCAGCATCACGTCGGGGCCGGCCTGATAAAGCGCCGATTTCAGCACCGGTTCCGGCGTGCCCGGCAGCGACGGGGCAATGCCCGCCCAGGTGTCGCGGGTGCGCAGCGCATCGGAACACTTGATCTCGCCCGGCACATAGCCGCGCGAGGCAAGCCACTGGCCCAGATCATGCGCCGCCGCGATTCCCCGGGGGGCCAGCGGGCGGTCATGATCGGCAATCAGCGGGTCGTCCCAGGCCGATTTCGCGTGGCGAATCAGGATCAGGCGCTTGGTCATCGGTGGAACTGCCTCATATGGTATTTCGATTGGTCTGCCATTCTTGCATAGGCGAGGGAGACGGGGCAAGCGCGGCGCACGCCGCAGCCGGTTGTCATGCACGCCTCACCAGGTGCTGTATCGAGGAAATCGTGGCAGGCGGCAAGGTCATAGCCCGCATCGGTCAGGGCGCGGGGCGGGCAGGCGGTGCGGCAGGGTTGCCCCTCGCAGCGAAGGCAGGGGCAGGGCGGCGGCGCGGGCAGGGCCAGATGTTCCGTAAGCGCCAGCGCGCCGCGAAAGGACACGAACAGCCCGGCCCGGTCATGCACCAGCAGCCGCACCGGGCTTTCCCACGCCCGCCCGGAGCGCAGCGCCCAGGTCTGGAACGGCTGCCACGGCGGGCCGCCGAATGGAAACAGCGCCTTGGCGCCGAGTGCACAGGCAAGTCGCCCGATCACCCGGCGCGACCAGCGGTCCACCGGGTCGGGCGCGCCATCCAGCCATTCCGGCTGTGTGGTCAGATGCGGCCAGAAGCCGGGCTCGCGCGGTCCGAGCAGCAGCAGCGTGGCGGTGCCTTTCGGCAGGGTGTCCTCCGGTTGCGCGTGAAAACCGCCAAAGATTTCCAGCGCATGAGCCGCCGCGAGGGCAGAGATGCCTTCCAGCGTCACCCTTCGTTGCGCGGCTTGACCCGTGGCGCGGTAGAACGGATCAGCGACCCTGCACCATGGTCGGTGAACAGTTCCAGCAGGCAGGCATTGGCAATGCGGCCATCGAGGATGACCACGGCCCGCACGCCCTGCTCCAGCGCCAGCAGCGCGGTTTCGGTCTTGGGAATCATGCCGCCCGCGATCACGCCGCTGTCGGTCAGCGCGCGCACTTCTTCGGGCGACAATTGCGTGATCACCTCGCCCGCCGCGTTCTTCACGCCCGAAACATCAGTCAGCAGCAGCAAGCGGTCGGCCTTCAGCGCCCCGGCAATCGCGCCGGCGGCAGTGTCGCCATTGACGTTGTAGGTCTCGTTCGGTTCCATCCCGGTGGCGACCGGGGCCACGACCGGGATGATGCCCGCCGAGAACAGATCGCGCAGCACCTGCACGTTCATCTCGACCGGGCGACCGACGAAGCCCAGTTCGGGGTCGTCGGCAACGCAGACCATCATGTCGTCATCCTTGCCCGAAAGGCCGACCGCGCGGCCGCCCTCATCCATGATGGCCTGCACGATGCGCTTGTTGACCAGCCCGGTCAGCACCATCTCGACCACCTCGACGGTGGCCTTGTCGGTCACGCGCTTGCCACGCACGAAGCGCGATTCGATGCCCAGTCGCGCCAGCAGGTCGTTGATCATCGGCCCGCCGCCATGCACCACGACCGGATTCACGCCCACTTGCCGCATCAGCACGATGTCGCGGGCAAATTCGGCCATCGCCGCCTCGTCGCCCATGGCGTTGCCGCCGAATTTCACGACGACCACGGCCCCGGCGTACCGCTGCATGTAGGGAAGCGCCTCGGACAACGTCCGGGCGGTGGCGATGGAATCACGCATCATGGCAAGCTGCTTTTTCAATGGGCGGGCCCCCGGTGGAACTGCGGCTTTGGTAACCGCTTTGTGCGCTGCTGCCAAGTCTGCGCGGACGCGCTTGCCTTTCCCGACCGCAAGAGTAAGTCTTTCCTCCTGTCCGAAGGAGTGACCGAATGACCGAACAGAAGACCATCGTGCTGACCGGCGCAAGCCGGGGTATCGGCCATGCCACGGTCAAGCGGTTTTCCTCGGAAGGGTGGCGGGTGCTGACCTGCTCGCGCCAGCCGTTCGATGTGCGCTGCCCGTGGCCGGGCGGCGAGGAAAACCATATCCAGATCGACCTTGCCGACCCCAAGAAAACGATCGAGGCGATCGAGGTCATCAAGGGCAAGATCGGCGGAAGGCTTCATGCACTGGTCAACAACGCGGGCATCTCGCCCAAGGGGCCGACCGGCAAGCGGTTGAACACGCTGGAAACCGACCTCAGGACCTGGGGGCATGTGTTCCATGTCAATTTCTTCTCCTCGGTGATCATGGCGCGCGGGTTGCAGGATGAACTGGCGGCTACCAAGGGCTCGGTGGTGAATGTGACCTCGATTGCCGGATCGCGGGTGCATCCCTTCGCGGGGGCGGCCTACGCAACCTCTAAGGCGGCGCTGGCGGCGCTGACGCGCGAGATGGCGCATGATTTCGGCCCGCTGGGCGTGCGGGTCAATGCCATCGCCCCCGGCGAGGTGCAGACCTCGATCCTGTCGCCAGGCACCGACAAGATCGTGGAGAAGCTGCCGATGCAGCGGCTGGGGCAACCAAAAGAGGTGGCGGATGTCATCTGGTTCCTGTGTTCGGACCAGTCGAGCTATATTTCCGGCGCGGAAATCGAGGTCAACGGCGCGCAGCACGTCTGACGTTGCGCGTGGCGGCCGGGCCGGGACCAAGATTTTTCAGGAAAAATCTTGCAAAAATCTTGGAAGATTTTTGGTCCGCCCCACCGTCATTCCAGCGTGGCGATGATGGCGCGCAACGTCTCGATCCCGTCACCTTTTTCCGAACTGGTCACCACCAGCTCGGGGTAGGCCGCCGGATGCCGCGCCAGCACGCCGCGCACCTGGTCGATGTTGGCGTCGCGTTCGGCGGTGCTGACCTTGTCGGCCTTGGTCATCACCGCCTGGAAGGTCACGGCAGAACGGTCGAGCAGGGTCATGATCTCTTCATCCACCGCCTTCGCGCCATGCCGCGTGTCGATCAGCACGAAGGCGCGGCGCAGGGTCTGGCGGCCCTGCAGATAGTCCTTCAGCAGGCGCTGCCACTTCGCCACGATCGCCACCGGGGCCTCGGCGTAGCCATAGCCCGGCAGGTCGACGAGGTAGCGCTCGGTCCCCAGAGCGAAGAAGTTGATCTCCTGCGTGCGGCCCGGCGTATTGGAGGCGCGGGCCAGCGACTTGCGCCCGGTCAGCGCGTTGATCAGGCTGGATTTCCCGACGTTCGACCGCCCTGCAAAGCACACTTCCAGGCGGTCGGCCGGGGGCAGGCCGGGCATTGCCACCACGCCCTTGACGAAATCGACCGGCCCGGCGAACAGCAACCGCCCCGCTTCGCGCGCGGCGAATTCGGGGTCCGGGGCAAGGGGTAAGGACAACTGGGTCACAGGACCTCCACGGGGGCGTTCACGGCGATGCTGCCGCCATTGGTGACGACGGCATAGACGCCGAAGTGCTGCGCGCCGATCAGTGCGCGCAATCCGGCCAGGGTATCGGCGTCCACAATCCCGGTTTCGGGGTCTGCGGTTGTTGCCTTGCAGCGCCCGATGGCCTCGCGCACCTCCAGCACCGCATCACCGATCCGCAGGCTGCGGCCGATCAGGTCGAACTCGGCCCAGGAAGCCAGACCGTCGAGCCACAGGTTGCCGCGCCAGCGGTGGCGTGACAGTGCGACGCCCAGATGCGCCGAAAGCGCCGCATTCGACGCGAGATTCTTGATCGACACCGAAGGAAAATCGCTGTCGGTCATGCCCCGCCCCGGCGCCTTCACCAGCGCCACGGGGCGGAAAGCATCCTGCGGGCTGATCGGGGCCAGCCAGTTGATCAGCCGCGCGCCTTCGGTCTCGGGCAGGAAATCGAGGTCGGGCAGGTCCGGGTGGCGCAGATGCATCCGGCCTGTGGCTTCGTCATAGGACGCCGAGATTGCCATCAGGGTGGGGGTGCGGGCGGCGCGCTGGAACTGGCTGCACGGTGTCCATTCCGGAGCCGCGCGATCGAAAGTCGACGCCGCATGGGCCACGGCCCAATGCCGGTCCCACGGCAGGCACGCCTCCGCCGAAAGCCGAACGGACGCGAGGTCTTCGCGTCCGTGGGCCTTGATGGGGTGGCGGCAGATATGCGCCAGCCGCAGGGTCATTTCTTGCCCGTGCTCTTCTTCGTCGGGGGGCCCGTGTCATTCGCGGCCTTCACCACCGGCGGCTTTTTCTTGAAGCCGGACTTGATGTTGCCGAAAAGGTCCGGCTTGTGGCCGTGGCTGAGCATGATGACATACTGCTGGATGAAGGTGATCACGTTGTTGGTGATCCAGTACACCACCAGCCCGCTGGCAAAGCCGCCCAGCATGAACATGAACACCCAGGGCATCCAGGCGAAGATCATCTGCTGCGTCGGGTCGGTGGGGGCCGGGTTCAGTTTCTGCTGCAGCCACATCGAGATGCCGAGCAGGATCGGCAGCACCCCGATGAAGATCAGCGCCATGATCGACCCCGCTTCGGGAACGCCCCAGGGAGCGAGGCCGAAGAAGTTGTAGATCGACGACGAGTCGGGCGCGGACAGGTCGTTCAGCCAGCCGAAGAACGGCGCGTGCCGCAACTCGATGGTTACGAAGATCACCTTGTAGAGCGAGAAGAAGATCGGGATCTGGATCAGGATCGGCAGACAGCCCGCGGCCGGGTTGACCTTCTTTTCCTTGTAGAGCCGCATCATCTCGCGCTGCATCATCTGCTTGTCGTCGCCCGCGCGTTCCTTCAGCGCCTCCATCTCGGGCTGCAGTTCCTTCATGCGCGCCATCGAAACATAGGATTTGTAGGCCAGCGGCAGCACAAGCGCCTTCAGCACAACAGTCAGACCGATGATCGCCAGACCCATGTTGCCGATCAGGCCGTGCAGCCAGTGCAGCACCGCGAAGATCGGCTTCGTCAGGAAGTAGAACCAGCCCCAGTCGATCGAATCGATGAAACCGGCGACGGGTTCGCTGTTGGCGGCGGGCCCTGTCGCGTCCTGATAGCCGCGGATCGTCTCCCATTCCTTGGCACCGGCGAACAGACGCGAACTGGTTTCGGCCCTGGCCCCGGCAGCGACCGTCACCACCGGCTGGCGGGTCTCGACCTGATAGATGTCGGCGCCGGGCACGTATTTCATCACGCTGGTGAAGGGTGCCCCGGCCTGCGGGATCAGCGTCGTCATCCAGTACTTGTCGGTGAATCCTATCCAGCCATCGGTCGCCGCCTCGACCAATTCGGCCTGCGCCGCCTCTCGTTGCACCAGCGGCAGATCCAACAGGTCCTTGTATTTCATCTCCGTCAGTTCGCCATCGGCGCGACCCACAACACCTTCGTGCAGAACGAAGAAGTTCTGTAACCCCACCGGCTTTCCATGGCGGGCCACAATACCGTAGGGGGCAAGCTTGACCTCGGCGCCGGTGGTGTTCTCGACCCCGTCGGTCACGGTGAACATGTAGCGGTCATCGACGGCGATCTGGCGGGTGAAGACCAGCCCCTTGCCGTTTTCCCAGCGCAGGGTCACCGGCTGGCCGGGGGCCAAGGTTGCCCCGGCCGCCAGGGTCCATTCGGTATTTGCGCCCGGAACATCCTCGAACCCAAGGGGCCCGCCGGGTGCCCAGCCGTAAAGCGCGTAATAGGCGTTGGGCTGCCCGACCGGCGACAACAGCCGCACGAGCGGGGACGTGTCGTCCAGCGTTTCGCGATAGCCTTTCAGCAGCAGGTCGTCGATCCGCCCGCCCAGCATCGAGATCGAGCCCGACAGGCGCGGCGTGTCGATCGTCAGACGTGGCGCCTCGGGCTGGGCGAGGGCGGCCTCGGTCGGGGCGGCTGCGCCTGCTTCCGGCGTGGTTGTCTGGGTCGCGGTGATGGCCGCCGGGGCATTGGGGTCGACAACCGGTTCGGTCGGCGGGAAAAGCACGAACCACACCAGAATCACGAAGAAGCTGAGCGCCGTTGCCAGGATGAGATTCTTGTTCTGATCGTCCATCGGACAGCCACCGTTCCTGTTCAGGGTCTGCGGTGGTTCAACAGAAGGGGGGGCGAAAGGTCAAGCGGTTTTCCCCCGGGCGAGGGCCTGCCGGTCGCTTTGGACCCCGCCGCCCGAGGCTTTGCGGCGTAAGGCCGCGCGTTCCTGTCCGGCGCGGGCCCGGCCTCCGGTCATCCGGCCCGGTGGCCGATCTTCGGCGCGGCGGTCTGGCGGGCGCGATGCCGCGCGATCCACTCGGCGGTATCCTCGAACGCCATCGGCCGGGCGATGCCGAATCCCTGAACATGGCCGCAGCCCAGTTGCGCCAGCATGGCGTGTTCTCCGGGCGTTTCCACGCCTTCGGCCAGCGTTTCCAGCCCGAGCCGTTCGGCAAGCGAGAGCACGGCCGACACTATTTTCTGCTGTTCGCGGTCTTCGTCGACCTTGGTCACGAAACTGCGGTCGATCTTGATGCGGCGCACGGCAAAACGGCGGATGTTGGTGATCGACGCATGGCCGGTGCCGAAGTCGTCAAGGTCGATGCCGCAGCCCAGCCTGGCCAGAGCCGCGATGTTGTGCACGATCACGTCATTGTCGGTTTCGGCCACCACGGTTTCCAGTATTTCCACCGAAAGCCGCTCGGGCGTCAGGTCGAACCGGTCGAGTTCCCATTTCAGCTTTTCGGTCAGGCGCGGGTTGCGCAGTTCGGCGGCGGAAAAGTTCACGCCCACGGTCGGAACCCTGAGCCCCGCCTTGTCCCAGCGCACAAGGGCCGCCAGCGCGTGATACAGGATCACCTCGCCCAGCCGTTCCGACAGGCCCGCCTCCTCGATCGCGGGCAGGAATTCGGCGGGCGAGACCAGACCGCGTTCGGGGTGGTGCCAGCGCGCCAGCGCCTCGAACCCCGAAATGCAGCCGGTATCGGTGGAAACCTGCGGCTGGAAATGCGGCCGGATCTGGCCTTCATCCAGCGCGGTTTCCAGCACGGCACGAAACGCGTCGCGGTCGGCGCGGTTGCGCGCCATGTCGGGGGCAAAGGCGCGAATGGCCCCGGGGCCGTTGCGAACCGCCTCGTCCGCGGCGACCTGCGCGGCATCGAGCAGCGCCCGACCCGTCGGTTCCGGCGCGCGCACGCCGAGGCAGAAGCCGATGGAAGTGGTGACATAAAGCCGTGCCGCGTCGATGCTGATCGGCGGCGAAAGCGCCGCCTGCAGGCGTGCGGCAAGCTGCACCATCACCTCGAGGTCGATCCGCCGCTGGGCGCCAAGCGCGATGGCGAAGCCGCCGCCTTCCAGCCGCGCCACCGTATCGCCTTCGCGCAGCGCCGAACATATCCGCTCGGCGCTGCGACCCAGCACCTCGGTCTGTGCCGCGCGGCCGTGACGATCCAGCAGGATGGCGGCATCGTCGAACTGCACCACGAGGCAGGCCGTGGTCTTGCCGGTGATCGCGGTGTCGCGCAGCACCGAATCCAGCGCCGAGATGATCTGCGGACGCAGGGCCAGCCCGCTCAGCCCGTCGGGCAGCGGCGGCGGGGCGGGGTCGTGAAAGCGGAAGGCCCCGGCGATCGCGAAGAGCAGCGGCATCCCCAGCGCGGCCAGAATCAGCGCCTTTTCCCCGCCGAGCCAGAAGGCGGCCAATGTGACAGCCGGCAGGAAAACCATCAGCTCCGGTCTGCGCAGCTGCGCGCCCAGCCTGACCAGCTGCCCTGAAACTTCTGCCGCAATCCGGTTCTGCATGGCCCGACCCCGCTTCGCCATGGGGCAAGACCACCCCTGTCCGGGGCAGACTAGAGAATCAGGCTGATGGCTTCGTTAATTTTCGCCGCCAAGTTGCGCAAGATTTTCGTTAATTCCGGGCAGGCCCGTCTCTGTCCCGCCGGGCTTCAGCGTCAGCCCGGCAAAATCGAAGATCGCCGGGTCCATCAGATGCGACGGCCGCGCGTTCATCAGCGCGCGGAACATCACCTGCCTGCGCCCGGGGCTGCGGGCCTCCCATCCGTCGAGAATCGCCTTGACCTGCTGGCGTTGCAGTCCGTCCTGCGAGCCGCACAGATCGCACGGGATGATGGGGTAGGCCATCGCCCGGGCAAAGGCCGCACAGTCGGCCTCGGCCACGAAGGCAAGCGGGCGATAGAGGAACAGGTCGCCCTCCTCGTTGACCAGTTTCGCGGGCATGGTGGCCAGCCTGCCACCGTGGAACAGGTTCATGAAGAAAGTCTCAAGAATGTCGTCGCGGTGATGCCCCAGCACCACCGCCGAGCATCCTTCCTCGCGCGCGATGCGGTAAAGATTGCCGCGCCGCAGCCGCGAACACAGGCTGCAATAGGTCCGCCCGGCGGGCACCTTTTCCATCACCACCGAATAGGTGTCCTGATACTCGATCCGGTGCGGCACGCCCATCTTGGCCAGAAACTCGGGCAGCACGGTTGCGGGAAAGCCCGGCTGGCCCTGGTCGAGGTTGCAGGCCAGGAGATCGACCGGCAGCAACCCGCGCCACTGGAGTTCATGCAGCACGGCCAGCAGGGCGTAGCTGTCCTTGCCACCCGACAGGCACACCAGCCAGCGCGCGCCGCGCGTCACCATGCCATACGTCTCGACCGCAGCGCGCACCTCGCGCACAATCCGCTGCCTGAGCTTGCGAAAATCGTCGGTCGCCGGGGCGCCCGCGAACAGCGGATGGATCTCGTCGGGGTCGTCACGCATGGCGGGCACCTTTCGCGGGTGGTCTGGCCTTGCCATATTGAACGGTGATTGGCCGCGTCAAGCGCGGGTCAAGCAGTGCAACGGGCGTCAGCCATGCGGCGAAGGGTCGTGCGGGCGACCTGCGTCGTGGTCGGGGTCGGCTCCCGGCACCGGGTCGTAGCCCTGCCCGCCCCAGGGGTGGCAGCGGCAGAGGCGGTGAACGGTCAGATAGCTGCCCTTCAGCGCGCCGTGCCGGTCAAGCGCCTCCATCGCATAGGCGCTGCACGTCGGCTGAAAGCGGCAGCCGTGCCCGACCCAGGGGCTGAGCAGCAGCCGGTAGGCGCGCACCGGCAGGGCCACCAGATGCGCCAGCGGGGTCATTTCGCGCTCTCGCGGTGGACCTGTCGCAGCGCGGTTTCCAGATCGGTCAGCAGCGCGGCGAAGGGGCGGTCGATGGTGGCGCCGGGCCGGCCGACCAGCACATAATCCCAGCCGGGCCGCGCAAGCCCGGGCAGTACCGCCCGCGCAATCTCGCGCAGGCGGCGCTTCGCGCGGTTGCGGGCGACGGCGTTGCCGATCTTCTTGGAGCAGGTGAAACCGATGCGCACCAGCACGCTGTCGTCGCCGCGCCGCCGGGCCTGCAACAGGAACCCTGCGGTGCCCTGCCGCCGCGCCTGTGCCGCGCGCAGGAAATCGGCGCGTTTCGCCATCACCTGCATTGCAGGCCGCGGGCGAACGGAAACCGCCGGGGGCGGTTCGGCCCCGGCATTGCTGCGGGTGCCTGTCGCCTCCGGCGGTGTCATGTCATCAGTCCCCTTGCAGGGCCGGATGGATCAGGCCGACAGCTTCTTGCGGCCCTTGGCGCGGCGGGCCGCCAGCACCAGACGGCCGCCTTTGGTGGCCATGCGGGCGCGGAAGCCGTGGCGCCGTGCGCGGACCAGGTTCGACGGTTGAAAAGTGCGCTTCATCGCGGTCTCCATCAGACGTAAAGCAGCCAGAGTCGTCAGGATTCGCCGGACAACGGGGGCCGCATGTGTTCGAAGCCCGTCCTTTACGGTCGGATGCGCCCCAAGTCAATTCGCAGCGGACCGATTTCCTGCAACAATTCACCGCTCTGGGCTGACCGATCGTCGGCGGGCCGGGGCAATTGTTTCACTGGGGCGCCAATCCCGTCGCAAATCCTTCGCCGGGATCAAGGCCGCGTGATAGGGCCTATCGCTGCCCCCGGCTTGTCGCCCATCTTGGCCGGGCAGCAGCAGGAGAAAGCGATGCCCGAGATGACCAACGCGCAACCCACGGGCATCGGCCGGAAACTGCCTTTCCTGCTTATCCTCGTGGTTGCCGCCATCGGCGCGTTTGCGCTGCGCGACCATATCAGCTTTGCCGTTCTGGCGGAAAACCGTGCCGACCTGCTGGCGTTCCGCGATGCGAATTATGGGCTGGCTGTGCTGGGCTTCATGGCGGCTTACGTCGCCATCGTGGCTTTCAGCCTGCCAGGGGCGACGGTGGCGACGCTGACGGGCGGCTTTCTGTTCGGGCTGTTTCCCGGCGTGGTCTTCAACGTGGTGGCGGCCACCATCGGCGCGGTGGCGATCTTTCTGGCCGCCCGCAGCGGGTTCGGCGACCGTTTCGCCGCACGGCTGGAGGCGCGCGGCGGCATGGTGGCGAAGCTGCAGGCGGGGCTGCGCGAAAACGAATGGTCGGTGCTGCTGATGATGCGGCTGGTGCCGGTGGTGCCGTTCTTTCTGGCCAACCTGATTCCGGCGTTTCTGGGGGTGCGCCTGTCGCGCTTTGCCATCACCACGGGGCTTGGCATCATTCCGGGTGCGCTGGTGTTCACCTCGGTCGGGTCGGGGCTGGGCGAGGTGTTCGCGCGCGGCGCGGCGCCCGATCTGGGCATCATCTTCGCGCCGCATGTGCTGCTGCCGATTCTGGGCCTCGCCGCGCTGTCGGCGCTGCCGATCCTGCTGAAGCGGCGCAAGGGGGCCTGAGATGACCACGATAAAGACGGATATCTGCGTGATCGGCGCAGGCTCGGGCGGGCTGTCGGTGGCGGCGGGGGCGGTGCAAATGGGGGCGCGCGTCGTCCTGGTCGAGGCGGGCGAGATGGGCGGCGACTGCCTGAACGCAGGCTGCGTGCCATCGAAGGCGCTGCTGGCGGCGGCGAAACAGGCCCATGCCATGACCACCGGCGCGCCGTTCGGCATCACGCCGGTGGTGCCCGAGATCGACTTTGCCGCCGTGAAGGACCACGTCGCGCGGGTGATTGCGACCATCGCGCCGGTGGATAGCCAGGAACGGTTCGAGGGGCTGGGCGTTACCGTGATTCGCGCCTTTGCCCGCTTCACCTCGCCCACCACGCTGGAGGCCGACGGGCAGGTGATCGAGGCGCGGCGCTTCGTCATCGCCACCGGCTCGCGCCCGCTGATCCCGCCGATTCCGGGGGTGGAGGGGGTGCCGTATCTGACCAATGAGACCATCTTCGCGCTGCGCGAGCGGCCAGAACATCTGGTCATCATCGGCGGCGGGCCGATCGGCATTGAAATGGCGCAGGCGCACCGGCGGCTGGGCTGCCGGGTGACGGTGATCGAGGCGGCGAAAGCTCTGGGCCGCGATGACCCCGAGACGGCGGCCGTAGTGCTGGACGCGTTGCGGGCGGAAGGGGTGACGATTCTGGAGGGCGTGCCGGTGGTCCGGCTGTCGGGGGTCGCGGGGGCTATCGAGGTGGCGCTGGGCGACGGGTCCACGGTTTCAGGCTCGCACCTGCTGCTGGCCGTGGGGCGTCAGGTGGCGCTGGACGGGCTGAACCTGGAGGCCGCAGGCGTGGCCTTCACCCGGCGCGGCGTGACGGTGGGGGCGGACCTGCGCTCGACCAACAAGCGGGTTTACGCCGTCGGCGACGCGGCAGGGGGGCTGCAGTTCACCCATGTCGCGGGCTACCACGCGGGGGTGGTGATCCGGCAGATGCTGTTCGGCCTGCCCGCCAGGGCCGCAACCGCGCATATCCCCTGGGTGACCTACACCGACCCGGAACTGGCGCAGTTAGGGCTGACCGAGGCCGAGGCGCGCAAGGCGCATGGCGCGGCGCTGACCGTGCTGCGGCAGGAGTTTGCCCACAACGACCGCGCGGTGGCGGCGGGGGCGACGCAGGGGCTGATCAAGGTCATGGTGGTGCGCGGCAGGCCGGTCGGCGTCTCGATCGCGGGCGCGCAGGCGGGCGAGCTGATCGGGCTCTGGGCGCTGGCGATTGCGGCCCGGCTGAAGCTTGGCGCGCTGGCCGGGATGGTCTTGCCTTACCCTACACTGGGCGAAGTGTCGAAACGTGCCGCAGGAGCCTATTTTTCCCCGCGTCTCTTTGATAACCCTCTGGTTAAGCGGGTGGTGGGGCTGGTGCAGCGCCACCTGCCCTGAGCGCGGTATCCGCGGAAAGGCCGGGGGGCTGTCTGCCCCCGGACCCCCCGAGGGTATTTTGGCCAATGAGAAGGGGCAGCGGTTTGGCTTTCAGGCGCGGCATGGGGTTGAACAGCCTGTCGGGGCGGTTCCTGCTGCTGACGGTGGCCTTTGTCATGCTGGCCGAAGTGCTGATTTTCGTGCCGTCGATTGCGCGGTTCCGCGAGGATTATCTGCTCTTGCGGCTGGAGAAGGCGCAGATCGCCTCGCTGGCGCTGCTGGCGACCGACCAGATGATCAGCCCCGAGCTTGAAGCTGAACTTCTGTCGAACGCCGGGGTGTTCAACGTCGTGCTGCGGCGCGACGAGGTGCGGCAACTGGTTCTGTCGTCGCCGATCCCTGCGCCGATCAGTGCGACCTATGACTTGCGCCTGCTGGGGCCGTGGGAGTTGATCCGCGATGCGGTCGTGGCGCTGGTGGATCCGGTGCCGCACGTGATCCGGGTGATCGGCAATCCGGTGCAGCGGGCGGGGCTGCTGATCGAGGTCACGATGGAAAGCGCGCCGCTGCGCCGGGCCATGCTGGACTACGGGCTGCGCATCCTGGTGCTGTCGGCGCTGATTTCGGTGGTGACGGCGGGAATGCTGTTTCTGGCGGTGCGCCGCCTGATGGTGCTGCCGATCCGCCGGGTGGTGCGGCACATGCAGGCCTATGCCGAGGCGCCCGAGGACGGGCGGCGGGTCATCACCCCTTCGGCGCGGGTGACGGAACTGCGGGTGGCGGAAGAGGCGCTGGAATCGATGCAGCGGCAGTTGACCGGCGCGCTGAAGCAGAAGGAGCGGCTGGCGCAGCTGGGCGGGGCGGTGGCGCGGATCAGCCACGATCTGCGCAACATCCTGACCACGGCCCAGCTGTTCGCCGACCGGATCGAGGACAGCGCCGACCCGGTGGTGGCGCGGGCCCTGCCCAAGCTGGTGGCGTCCATCAGCCGGGCGGTGAGCCTGTGCGAATCGACGCTGACCTTCGGGCGGGCGGAGGAGCCGGCCCCGACGTTGACGCGCTTTGCCCTGCGGCCGCTGGCCGAGGAGATCGCCGAAGGCGAGGGGCTGGCGGAAACCGGCGCGATCACCCGGCTGATCGACGTGCCGCCGGGACTGGTGATCCGCGCCGATGCCGAGCAGTTGCGCCGGGTGCTGGACAATCTGATGCGCAACGCCCGTCAGGCAATCGAGTCGAGCGGCGGTTCCGGCACCATCGAGATATCGGGCGGCGAGGACGATGCCGAGTGGTGGATCCGCGTCGGCGACACCGGACCCGGCCTTCCGGCCCGGGCGCGCGAGCACCTGTTCACCGCATTCCAGGGCGGTGCCCGCAAGGGCGGGTCGGGCCTGGGCCTTGCCATCGCGGCCGAACTGGTGCGCGGCCATGGCGGCAGGCTCGAGCTCCTGCGCAGCGATGCCGAGGGCACCGAGTTCCTGATCCGCCTGCCCAAGGAGGTTGGGCCGGTCGGTGAGGAATGAGCGGCGCTGAACGCCGTTTCGTGCTTTTCACCCTTGCAAAGGCCGACGCAGGCCGCTAAATCGCCCCTACTGCACCCGTAGCTCAGCTGGATAGAGCATCAGACTACGAATCTGAGGGCCGGGCGTTCGAATCGCTCCGGGTGCACCAAAAAATCAGCGGGTTGTCAGCGTTCGGCGGAGCATCGCGGTGCTTCGGGCATGGATTGCATCATCCAGAAAACCCTTGAGAGTGGGTCCGGATCCTCGGGGTCGGCCTCTTTTCCGTTTCGCGCGCCTGTGACCGGCAGGCAAGGCGGTCGTGGCCATCCGAGTCTCCGACATTGCGGAGTTTCAGTCCGTGACCGGGGTCCGCCCGTCAGGACTTGGGCGGTTCGCGGGCAGGGACAGCCGCGCACCGGGCCTTGTGCCGATCCGTGCGAAGATGCGGGAAAACCTGAAGCCGTCCGGCATGGATTGCATTGCCTTCCGTGGGAGCCGGGGCTGCCGCGAAATCCCGGGGCCACCGCCGGTGCGCCCGTGCCGGAGCGGGGCGGGGCCGGACCGGGTTCATCCGGGCGCTGACCGGGTGCAACAGACCGGGGGCAACCATTACCGATTGCCGGTCCGACCCCGGTGGTCATGAGGCTGCAGCGGAAGAACCGATGTCTCCGGACGGAACGTCAGCGTTGCTCCGGCGCGGGCTCGCTGATGTCTGGTGTCGGGTTCAGCGATGCCGCCCGGTTCAGCCGTCTGGTTTCGATGACCACGCAGGCAACGCCGAATGCCGCGACGAGTGCCCACAGGTGCCACAGCGTCGGTGCGACATCCGGCAGTTGCGCGCCCATCTGGCTTACCCGGACGAACCCGTCTATCGCGGGCGTCGAGGGCACGAACTGCGCCAGCACGTTGAGCGCGGGCGGAATTGCTTCGACCGGCCAGGCAAACCCCGACAGGAAGAAGAACGGCAGTCCCAGCGCCAGCAGCACCACCTGCACAACGTCGGCCGTCCGGAACAGGGCTGCCACGCATTGTGCCAGCAACCCGGTTGCCAGGATGAAGGGCAGCCCGATGGCAAGGACGGCATCGACGCGGCCCAGATTGGGCAGGCCGTAGAGGAATGGCAGGACGATCAGATACAGCGGCAGCAGCAGCGCGTAGAGCGCGACCCATGCCCCCATCCGCCCCAGAACCAGCCACACCGGATGGCCCCCGCCCGCGCTCCGCCGCGTTGCGACCAGTGCCAGCCCCATGAGCATGGTCTGCTGCAGGATCAGCACGAAGGCGGCGGGCAGAACATAGGTGGCATATCCTGCGACAGGGTTGAACAGGGGCACCTCGACCTGAATGGCCGGGCTCACCTGCGCTTGCGCCACCACATAGGACGAGCCGGACGCAATCAGCCTGCCCAGCTCGACCTCGGCCCCCATCTGGCGCAACGGCACGGCAGCGCCCTGCATCACGCGCTGATACATCAGGAAATAACTGGCATCGGCATAAAGCGCGACAGGGCTCTGGCGACCGCGCAGCAACTCGCGCTCGAACCCTTCGGGGATCAGCAGCACGCCGTAGGCGAGGCGTTCCTGCACCATGCGGACGGCCTGCGCCATGTCGCGCGCATCGGCGCTGACCGTGACAGGCTCGGACGCATCGACACGGCGGGCAAGTTCGGCCGAGGTGGTGGTGCGGTCCAGGTCGACCAGCACCACCGGCACATCGCGCAACAGCTCAGCCCGGTAGGGCAGGGGGTAGATCAGCGCATAGATCACCAGTGACGCCAGGATGATCGACCGCACCTGGGGGTCCGCGAAGATCGCCCGCAGTTCCGCCTCGATGGACCGCCAGACCGACCTCATGCGCCGACCTCGAGGGTCCGGCGCATCCGGGCCAGTTGGGCGAGGGCCAGCGCAGCAAGCCCGACGGTGATGAGCGCCAGCCACAGCACAGGCCATATAGAAATCTCGACGGGCGTGGCGCGTAGGGATTGGTCGATGCGCAATTCCACATACCAGGTGCCCGGGATCATCGCGCCCCAGAGTTGCGCCAGGGGCGACATGGCCTCTCGGGGGAAGCCAAGGCCCATGAAGCCGAACGCTGGCGCGGTGATGACGGCAATGATGCTTGCGGCTGTCCCCATGTCGCGCGTCAGCACGAAGGCCACGGCACCGATCAATTGCGCCGCCAGCACGAACAGCAACGCCCCCGCGGCCATCAGCAGCAGCGAGCCGCGCAGGGGCACGCCGAGCCAGCCGTAAAGCGCCACATCGGACAGGCCGAGGATCAGCAGGAACATCAGCGTGTATGGCAGGATCTTGCCCAGCAGCGCAGGCAGCAATCCGCCTGCCATGCGGACCAGCACCTGCGGGTGTCTGCCCGGGGCGAAGTCCAGCGAAATGGCATAGGCCGTTCCTGCGGCGGCGATGATCTGCGACACCGTGGGCACAAGGGCCGCAAGCAGGAAATGCACATAGTCGAAGGCCGGGTTGAACAGCGCATGAGCCTGCAACGGGATGGGCTGGAGCGCGACCTGCGCCTGCACCGGTGCCTCGCCCTGTCCCTGGCGGATCGACACGCGCAGGCCCGCAAGGGCCGTGTCGATCGCATTGCGTGCGCCCCGCGCGACCATCGAGCCCGCGCTCATGTGCTGGTTGTCGTAGAAGGTCACGATCTCGGGGCGGTCGCCGCGGGCGATGTCGCGCTCGAAGTCCGGGGGCAGCCAGATCGCCCCGCGCACCGCACCCGAGACGATCAGCGCGCGGGCCTCGGACAAGCTGCGCGCCTGATGCGTCACCTGCAGTTCGGGTGCCGCATCAAGCATCCGGGACACGCTGCGCGACAGATCGGAATGGTCCAGATCGACCACCGCCACCGCCATGCCGACGGGGATCCCGGCGCGAAAGATGCCGATCAGGACTGCGATCATCAGCACCGGCAGCAGCACCACCAGACCCGCAAGCACGGGGCGGCGCAGCAGCAGGCGGAATTCACGCAGCATGAGCCGCCACATCGCGGTTCAGTTCTCCAGCGAGATCAGTGCCGACATGCCGGGGCGCAGGCCCGGCAGCGGCTGAGTGGCGCGGGCGCGCAATTCAAAGCTGCGCAGGTCGAAATCGCCGGTGGCCCGCGTGGCGCGCCAGCTTGCGAACTGGCCCTGCACGTTGATCAGGATGATCCGCGCCCCGACCTCGACCTCCAGCGCGGGCACCCGCACTTGCAGACTGTCGCCCACCTGCAACCCCGCCAGCTGATCTTCGCGCAGGTTGAAGGTGAACCAGGCGCTGTCGAGATCGACAATCGTGAAAAGCGGTGTGCCCGGGCCGATGTTCTTGCCCGGTTCGATCAGGCGGGCGGAAATCTCGCCGCTCATCGGCGCGTGGATGGTCAGCTCGTCCAGATCGGCCTGCCTCTGCGCAAGTGTGGCTTCGGCCTGGGCGACCTGCGCCGCGGCGACGGCCCGTTCTTCGGGCGAGGCGCCGGCGCGCGTCAGATCAAGCTGTGCCTGCGCCGCCTCGACGCGGCGGGCGGCGGTTTCGACGTTGCGGATCGACTGGTCGATCAGCGCCTGCGGGCGCAATCCCTGGCGCGACAATTCGGTGTCGCGGGCGCTCTGCTCCTCGGCCAGACGGAGGTCGGCCGCGGCCGAGGCAAGCTCTGCCTCACGCGCACGGATCACTTCGGGGCGGGTTGCCCCGGCCGCGGCCTCGGACGCACGCGCCACCTCCAGCCCCGAGGCTGCGGCGGCATGGGCCGTCACCAGTTGCGGATTGGACAGTCTGACAAGCAGCATCCCTGCCTCGGCCCGGTCGCCCAGATCTGCCAAGACCTCGGCCACGCGGCCGGACGCGCGCGCCGAAACATCGACGCGGGGGGCCGCCACTTCGCCCTGCACCAGCAACGGGCCGGGACGGGTGACCCACCAGACGGACAATGCGACCAGCGCGGCCAATGCAGCAAGCAGCAGGAATGGCAGCAACGCCCTGGGCGCGGGGGCCCGTTGTTCTGTCACGAAAGCACCTCAGAATCATCTGCGACAACCGGAATGTTGCAGCCACAGGTAATGGACTGCCCATCGCTGAACAACCGTGATCGCCTGTGCAGCGCCATGCGCTTCTGTGGGCTGGACAACGGCCCGCCGTTCTGCGACGGCGCCGGAGCAATGGCGCGGCCATGCCCGCCCGCTTGTGGTGCCTTCCGTCGATTTCGTGCAGTTTCAGGCCGCCACGAACGTCAGGGATCGCAGGATCATCGCCGTGGCAGTCGGCCCGAAATCGGCGTCACATGCATTTCCAGGCGGAATGCCGCGGGCCGTCCGGCGGCCGTTCCCGCAAAAGGGCCCTGCACATCGGTCACCCGGATGTGCGCGTTCCTTCGCAGGCCCGATGATTTGTGCAACAGTGCGCGGGAATGGGATAACCCTCGTGATCGCCACCTGTTCGGAGCCGTTTGCGCACCTCCGGGAAACGAAGTGAATGAAGACGATGTCAGACCTGCTGGAACCCGGCCGCAACTGCTGGCGGCTTGAAAACGCCGATCGCTTCTCGGTCATCATCGATGCGGAACAGTATTTTCTGGCGGCCCGCGACGCGATGTTGCAGGCGAAGAAGAGCATCATCCTCGTGGGTTGGGATTTCGATGCCCGGATCCATCTGGGCCGCAGCGAAAGCGACCGGAACGCGCCGGATACGCTTGGCGACCTGGTGCTCTGGCTGGTCGAGCGCGAGCCGCGGCTGGAAATCCGGCTGCTGCAATGGAACTCGGGCAGGTTCCGCAATCTGGTGCGCGGCACGAACGCCTGGTATCTGATGCGCTGGAAGATGCACGACCGGATCACCGCGCGGCTGGACGGGATACACCCGCCGCTGGCCTCGCATCATCAGAAGCTGCTGGTGGTCGACGACAGCCTTGCCTTCTGTGGCGGCATCGACATGACGATGAAGCGCTGGGACACGCGCGCCCATGCGGATGCAGAGCCGGGGCGCACATCGCCTTCCGGCAAGCAACTGCAACCCTGGCATGATCTGACCAGCATCTTCGACGCCGACGCCGCGAAGGCCATGGGGGATCTGTGCCGCCTGCGCTGGAAGCGCGCGTGTGGCGAGGTGCTGGAACCTGTTGCCGACGGGAAGGTCAACTGGCCCGAAAACATTCTCCCGCTGGTCGGGCCTGCCCGGATCGGTATCGCCCGAAGCCAGCCGGAAATGGAGGATCAGGACCCGGTGCGCGAGATCGAGGCGCTGCATATCGACATGATCGCCGCCGCGAAAACGCTGATCTATGCCGAAAGCCAGTATTTCGCCTCGCGCCGGATCGCAGCGGCGCTGGCGCGGCGGCTGGAAGAACCGGACGGCCCCGAGGTGGTGATCGTCAACCCCGCCGAAGCCGAAGGCTGGCTCGAGCCGCTGGCGATGGATACCGCCCGCGCGCGGCTGGTGGCGTCGCTTATGCGGCACGACCCGCATGGCCGGCTGGCGATCTATCACCCGGTGACCGCGGGCGAAAACCCGATCTACGTCCACGCCAAGCTGTTGATCGTGGACGACCGGCTGCTGCGGATCGGCTCGTCCAACTTCAACAACCGCTCGATGCGGCTGGATTCCGAATGTGATGTCGTGCTCGACGCGACGCAGGATGGCAGCGGCGCCATCGCGGGGAAACTGCGGGATCTGCTGCACGACCTCCTGGCCGAGCATCTGGGCCGGACGCCCGAGGCGGTCGCAGCCTCGGTTGCCCGCGAAGGCAGCCTGGTGCGCGGCATCGAGGCGTTGCGCGGTTCGGGCAGGTCGCTGGTGCCCTACGAGATTCCGGATCTGTCGGCCTTGCAGGCCTGGCTGGCGGACAATGAAATCCTCGATCCCGACGGACCGGAAGAGGTGTTCGAAACGATCGGCAAGCGCGGGCTGTTCCGCGGCCGTCTGCGCAAGCCGGGCCACTGACCGTTCGGCATGTCGGTCATGCGCCTGCCGTGCCGCCCCGTGCCGGGCTTGCGATGCGGCGCGGGGACAGGGCGGTGGGTTCCGGCGGCGGTGCTTCCTCAGTCTGCCCCGACGAAACGCGCCAGCTTGCCCAGAGTCTGCTGCCCCAGTTCCACCGCGCCGAAGCCCATGGCCTCCTGAAACGCGGCCTCGGTGCTCAAGACCATGCCCAGCGTCACCTTCGTCGCTCCGTCCGCATCCTCGAACGTGGCCCAGGCGTCGGCGTGTTTCGGCCCGTTCTCGCCCCAGAGCAGCGTATAGCCGATCCGGTCCATGTTCCGGACCTCGCCGTAAAGGTGGTGGTTCGGAAAGACCGTGCCGTCCGGCGCGATCATGTCGAACACCCATTCGCCGCCCGTCCGCAGGTCGATCCGCCTGGTGCGGCAGGAATATCCGTCAGGCCCCCACCATTGCGGCAGGGTTTCCGCGTTCACCCAGGCGCCCCAGACCACCGGACGCGGCGCCCTGATCACGCGCCGCAGCACCATCGTCCGCCCGGCCACGCCCGCCAGATTGTCCAGCCCCGCGCCAAAGCCCTGCCGGTAACCCTGTTCCATGTCCTCGGCCAGCGCGGAAAGCTGCACCGTCACGACGATCCGGCTGCCCTCGCCCGCGGCAGAGACATCCGCCGTCACCAGCGCCGCCGAAAGCGGCACGTCCTGGCACGAGATGACCTCGTGGTTCACGCTGCGCCGCCCGGGCTGAAGATCCAGCCAGCCGACCTCGCAGCGGATGTCGGGCTGCCCTTCCACCCTGCAAAGCGAGACCTCGCGCCCGCCGACCCTGGTATCCGCCTCCAGAAATGCCACCGTGACCGAAGGGGCGGGCGCGGCCCAGACCGCCCGGGCGGCGGGCGCCGTCCAGGCCTGCCACAGCGTTGCGGCGGGGGCTGCCACCTGCCGCTCGAAGGTCAGCGTCGCAAACCGGCCGCTCATGGCATCAGGCTCCTGGCATAGGTTTCAAGCTGCGTCGTGGCCGTGCCCCATCCGTCGAAGAAGCCCATTTCCTCATGCGTCTTGCAGGTTTCGGGGTTGCGGTGGCGGGCAATCGCCGTGTAGGTCGTGCCGCCGCCGGGCGCATCCGACAGCAGCAGGATCGCGGTCATGAACGGCTCGGGCGCGGGTTTCCAGCCTTCGGTATAGGTGTCGGTGAAGACCAGCCTCTCGTCCGGCACAACCTCCAGATAGACGCCCTTGTTCTCCATCACGGTGCCGTCCACATCGAAGGTCGTGTTGAACCGCCCGCCGACCCTCAGGTCGATTTCGACCGCCGTCACCTTGTGCGGCGCGGGGATGAAGAAATGCGGGATATGCCTCGGCTCTGTCCAGCATTCCCAGATCAGGTGCCGGGGCACGGCCAGCGTGCGGGTAAAGCTCAGGTCGGTATTCGAATCGAGGTCCGGTGTCATGTCTCGCGCTCCTCCATCAGCTTCATCACATAGTCGTCCAGCCGGTCGAGCCGGGCTTCCCAGACAGCCCGCTGGTCGTCGAGCCAGGTCCGCATCGGCACCAGCGCCTCGGGCACGATGGCGCAGGTGCGGACCCGCCCGTCCTTCGACGTGGCAATCAATCCGGCGTCCTCCAGCACCGACAGGTGCCGCATCACCGTCGGCAGCCGCAGCCCGGTGGGATTGGCAAGTGCTGTCACGGGCGCCGCCCCTGCTGCCAGCCGCGCGAGGATCGCCCGCCGTGTCGGGTCTGCCAACGCGTGAAAGAGCGCCGAGAGATCAGGGTCATGCTTAGCCATGTCTCTAACTATAACCCGTTTCGCCCCGGCGCAAGAAAAAGTTTGTCGGTTGGCTAAGTTTCTTGTCGGCCACAGCCCCGGGCCGACCACCGACGCGGCCACCGACGCGGCAACTGGCCCGGGCCGCGGCAGGCGCGGAAAGGACGGCGGAACCGACCGCGACCCCTGATCGTTGTCGGTACAGCCAGCATTCAGGAACAAGGAGCGAGCCGATGAACCGCCTGACGCCCGAGGGCACAAGGATCGTATCCGACATTGCACGGCGCAACGGCGTTTCGGACGAGGCCGTCCGAACGGTTCTGGTTGCCCTTTCCGGCGGGCAGGGGCGGCAGGCCCAGTTCAGCCACCCCGAACTCGGCGGCATGGGGCAATGGTCCTCCGGGGGCATGGTCATGATCGGTGACATGTTCAATAACCAACTGAAGGCCAGGGTCGATGCGATCTGCACGGAGCTGGCAAGCGCAATGGCCGACGCGGACCTGTTCGCGGCCGCAGCGGGCAGACCGGAGGATGAGTCCGGCCGGGCGGGGGGCGAACCTTCCGGCAAAGCCGATGCGGACAGGCTCGCCTGGCCGACCGATCTCGGGTCGCCGTCCTCGACGGGCAGCCAGAACGACATGCGCTATGCCGTGTTTCCGGACAGTCGGCGCCTGGCGGTGGAAAAGGCGGGTCGGCTTGATGTCTATGACACGGGCGAGCATCGCATCTCGGGCGTGTCACAGCAGCAGGGCAGCGATCAATCCCTGACCTTTGTCAGCCAGAACGGGCTGGTGCGTGTCGCGGACCTTCGCAAGGTCAGCTGAGGCCGGCCGACGATCTGCGGCAATCGGGAGGAGCGCAGGTTGCGCCCTGGACCGATTGCGGCTGGCCGAGGGGCGACGGCTGTGCCCCGTGGCCGCCTTTGGCCCACAGAGACCGCAGCGGGCGGGCCGCCGCCCCGCCGCGCATTAACGAGCTTATGCGGAAACTCCTGCCCCCTCCCCGGACGAACGCTCGTGACCGAGGCTCGCATTCTCCGGATGCGGCAAGGTGCGGCTGGGGACGGGCGCCGAGGCGATTGCCGCCGGGGGAAATCGCACCACATCACGCTGGCGGGGGCTTGCCTTCAGCGCAAGTCCGAACGTTGGTGGCCATGCCGCCCGGGAACGAGTTTCCCCGCGGATCGGCGCCGAAAGCGGGCCGTCGTGACCCCAAGACGTTCCAACCGCAGGAGAGGCCATGCCCGGGATGCGCAAGAAATCCGAACTTCCGACCAGGACATGCGTGGTCTGCGGTCTGCCCTTTGCCTGGCGCAAGAAATGGGCGCGCGACTGGGACCGTGTGACCCACTGTTCGGACCGCTGCCGAAGGGCGGCCAAGCCCGGCCGCCTGCCTGCGGGGCCAAGATGACCGGCCGGTTGCGGTTCGTGCTGGGCGACCAGTTGACGCGCGAGCTTTCCGCGCTGTCCGACATCGACCCCGCGCGGGATGTAGTGCTGATGGTCGAGGTCGCAGCCGAGGCGCAGCATGTGCGCCATCACAAACAGAAGATCGCCTTCGTGCTTTCCGCGATGCGCCACTTTGCCGACAGCCTTCGGGCCGAAGGTATCCGCGTCGACTACATCCGGCTGGACGATCCGGCCAACAGCCACAGCCTGGGCGGCGAACTTGCGCGTGCCATCGCGCGCCATGCCCCGGCTTCGGTCGTCGTCACCGGGCCGGGCGAATGGCGGGTCTGGCAGATGATGCAGGACTGGCGCGCGACGCTGGATTGCCCGGTCGAGATCCGCGAGGATGATCGGTTCTTTTGCACGGTCGCCGGGTTTGCCGCCCTGACCGCAGCCCGCAAGACAGGCCGGATGGAATTCTTCTATCGCGAGATGCGCCGCCGCACCGGCATCCTGATGGCCGGAACCCAGCCCGAGGGCGGCCAATGGAATTTCGACCCCGAGAACCGCAAGGCTCTGCCGCGCGGCCTGCGCCCGCCGCCCCGTCGCCGCTTTGCCCCCGATGCCATCACCCGCGCCGTGCTGGATCTGGTGGCTGCACGCTTTGGCGACCATTTCGGTGACCTGGAACCGTTTGGCTGGGCGGTTACCCGGGCGGATGCCCTGCAGGCGCTGGATCATTTCATCAAGGATTGCCTGCCGACCTTCGGCGACTATCAGGACGCGATGAAGGCGGGCGAGGATTTCCTGTTTCACAGCCTGATCTCGCCCTATCTGAACTGCGGCCTTCTGACCGCACGCGAGGTCTGCGCCCGCGCCGAGGCCGCCTGGCTGGAAGGCGACGCGCCGATCAACGCGGTGGAAGGCTTTGTCCGCCAGATCCTCGGCTGGCGCGAGTTCGTGCGCGGCATCTACTGGACGGAGATGCCCGGCTATGCGCAGACCAACCACCTGAACGCGACGCGCGACCTTCCGGCACTGTACTGGACCGGCGACACGCCGATGCGCTGCATGGCCGAATGCATCGGCACCACGCGCCGCCATGCCTATGCCCACCACATCCAGCGCCTGATGGTGACCGGCAATTTCGCGCTTCTGGCCGGAGTCGCCCCGGCGCAGATCGAAGAATGGTATCTGGCGGTTTATGCCGATGCCTTCGAATGGGTCGAACTGCCAAACGTGCATGGCATGGTGCTTCATGCCGATGGCGGGCGGCTGGGGTCGAAGCCCTATGCCGCTTCGGGCGCCTATATCGACAGGATGTCGGATTACTGCAAGGGCTGCGCTTTTGATCCCAAGGTCAAGCTGGGCCCGAAGGCTTGTCCGTTCAATTATCTCTACTGGCATTTCCTGATCGGGAACGAGGCCGTCCTGGCCCCGAACCCGCGCATGGCCTTGCCCTACCGAACGCTGGCCCGGATGCCGCCAGAGCAGCGGGCCGACATCACCCGGTCGTCGACCGCATTTCTGGCCGGGCTGGAGACATGGGCGAATGATGCGCCGTCAGGGGCGGGCGACTGCGGGTAGGGCAGGCCCGGCGCGGATCGCCTCTGCGAGGCTGCGCCGGCGTGCGCCCCCGCAGATCCTGCGCCGCAACCTGCGGATTGCAGCCGCCATCGGCCGACCATGCCGCCTGTGGCCGGACGCTGGGCGGTCCGGCCGGTTGGCTCTGGCGGTCACGGCAGGCTGCAAAGGGAAACGGCGCCCCGGTCGGGGGCGCCGCTGTTGTGCGTGCAGGCGCGGGACGGTCAGCCCCGGTAGGCGAACCCGCCGAAGATGCGCCCGTCGTCGCGGTGCCGACCGCCCTTGACTGCCGAGACATAGGCGGCGGCGGCGGCGACCAGCGCCGTTGCGGTCAGCAGGAACGCGGTCAGGATACCCGAGATGCGGGCCATTTCCGCAGCATTGCGTGCCGTCTCCTCGGCTTCGGCTGCCATGCGGGCGGCCTCGTCCCGCGCCGCCTGTGCGGAAGCCACGGCCTGATCGACCCGGGCTTCGACTTCGGGCGGCGTGACGCCGGCCCGCGCCGCGGTCAGTTGCACCAGATAGGCGCGGTCACTGTCCGAGATCTCGCCGGTGGTCATGACATTGGCAAGGATCGACGCCGCATCAGCGGAGGTGGCTTCGTTCTGCGTCGCGTCGGGCTGCACCGTCGTGGGGCGCAGCAGGGTGCCGGTGACGAAATCCATCGGATCGTCGGGCATCAGGTTCGAGGCTGCCGTCATGGCGCCGCCCGCCGCACCGCCCGCAATGGAGCCCGCAACTTCCGCGCCGGTTGCAGCGACCTTGCCGGCCGTGGAAACCAGACCCGTGACGGCCGAGCCCAGCAGGATCACGCTGAGCACGATGCCGACGGCCCAGACGATGACGCCGTTCATGCCGTCGCGCACCGTCACTTCCTCGGGCGTCGCGCTTTCGACGCGGCGACGCATCCGGCCGGCGACATATCCGCCGGTCGCATAGGCCGCGATCATGCTCAACACGACCCAGACCGCCGAGATGATCACCGCCAGCAGCCCCGAGCCTTCGCCCTCTTCCGCCGAAATCGCCGTCAGCCCCAGCGCGGCGCCGAAGCCGGTGAACAGCGCGCCAAGCGCCACGGCCACGACGGCCCCGCCAAGGATTGCGGCCCAGTCGACATACGAGCCCTGGGTCGTCTCTGTCACGTCGGACCGCATTGCGGCGCCGCTCATTCGATCACGATTTTCCATGTCGCCACCTCACCGCAGACCGATCAAGGAAAGGACTGCCAGAACGACAACCACAAGACCCACCAAATATATGATACTGTTCATAGCCAACCCACCTGTTGTTTCCAGAAAACCCGAAGGTGTCCAGACAACACGGGGCGGCGCGATTTGTTCCGTCAAGCGCAAAGACCCGGTGCGCCGTCGAGACTCATTGCGCGGCGGCAGCGGCGCGCTGGGGGCGCGCGTCGGCGCGGCGGGCCGCCGCGTCGGCCACCACGTCGGCCACTGCGGCGGCCAGAGCGGCATCGACGCCGCGCTGGCGACCTTCCATCTGCTGCGTGAGCAGGCCGTTCTGGCAGGCGCGGTCGTCATCCCAGCCGGGATGGTTCATCACCGGGTAAAGGCAGATGCCCTCGACCGGCACGCCGCGACGGCGCGCGCGCGTTACCTCGGCCGCCACATGGCGCAGCCAGGGCGCGCGGCGGTCGCCCTCGACCCCGGTCTCCGACAGGAAGATCGGGCGGCCATAGCGGGCATGGGTTTCGAACAGCAGGTCCGACAGCGGCCGGTAGAGGGGGTGGTCCACGTCGATCGGCGGGCCGCCGTGTATCCACTGGTTGTTGGAATAGTAGTTGACCCCCACGATGTCGAGCAGCGACGGGTCACCGCCGATCTGCGGCCACAGCCGCCCCATCAGCAGCTCGAACGCCTGGAACTGCGCCTGATGCCAGCCTTCGGCCTCCCACCGCGGCGGGGCGAGGGCGGGGTCGTGGTGGATGGCGATCAGCGGTTCGCAATGCACGAACCGCGCCCGGGGATCGACATCGCGCAGCGCGTGCATCGCGGCGATGCTGGCGCGGGCAAGCTGCACCTTCAGCTCATACCCCCGCCCGGCCGCAAAGGGATTCAGATAGCGCGCGTCGCCCCCGGCCCAGGAGAAGAACGAGATCTCGTTCACCGGGCACCAGAACGGCACCTCGTCGGTGGTGTCGCGCAAGGCGCGCGCGGTGGCCCGGGCAAACGCCGCGAACCGGTCGACAAAGGCCGGCGTCCAGATGTCGAGATCGTCGGGCCAGCCGTAGTGCAGCAGATCCCAGATCACCTGCGTGCCGGTCTGCCGCGCCGCCCGCACCATGGGCAGAAAGCTGGAGAAGTCGTGGCGGCCCGCCTGACGCTCGATCAGGTGCCAGCGCGCCGCGTCGCGCACGGTGCGCAGGCCCATGCCCGCCAGCTGGCGATAGTCGCCCTCGGCATGGGTGTCATGGCCGGTGGCCGCGATCACGTCCAGCCGCCGCCCGGTGTGCAGCCGGTGCGCCGAGGATTCAAAGCCCCCCTGAACGAAGCTGCGAAACAGCAGGGGCGGCGGTGCGGGCGTCGTGGCCAGCACCTCGTCGAACAGGGCTTCCCACCGGCGCACGACGGCCGTGGCGGCATGGGTCGCAGCGACATCGCGATGCAGCGCGTTGCCCAGCCGCCGCCGCAGCGCGGGGTCGCAGGCCAGCCGACCCATCGCGGCGGCGATGGCGCCGATGTCGTCGTGCGGCACAAGAAGCCCGTTCTCGCCATCGCGGATCGGGCCCGGGGCGCCATGGCCGGCGGTCGCGATCACCGGCAGCCGGGCCGCGCCCGCCTCGGCGACGACATGCGGCATTCCTTCGCTGCGCGACAGCCGCACGAAGATGTCCATCGCGCCCAGCAGGTCGGGCACATCCGCCCGGTCGCCGGTGAACAGGACCGCCTGCGACAGGCCCAGACGCTCTGCCAGCAACCGCAGTTCCGTCGCATGGTCGGGCATTTCGGCGTCCGGCCCCCCGACCACGACAAAACACGCCCGAGGGTGGCGCGCCCGCGTCAGGGCGGCGGCGCGCAGGAAATCCTCGACCCGCCTCCTGCGGTCCAGCCGCCCGACCCAGCCGATCAGCAGGGCATCCGGCGGAAGCCCGAGGCTTGCGCGCACCGCCCCCCGCCGCGCCGGGTCGAAGGCCGCCATGTCGACCATCGCCGGGATGGCATGGGCGTGCTGCGGCCGGTCGGCCATGCGCGACGCGGCGGCGTCGCGGATCGTCCCGCACGCCCCGACATGGCGCGTGGTGAAATGCTTCGGCCCTGCCAGCGCGTCGGACACCAGCCGACCGTGCTCGATCAGCGGCGGGCGGAGGCTGAGCCGGTCCAGCGCGGGATAGATGTCGGGCACGTTCTGGCAGGACACGACGATGTCGCAGCCCGCGAGCTTGCGTTCCAGATAGCGCACCGTGTCCTCGAAGCTCAGATCATAGGCGGTGCGGTCCACCCGCACCCCGGCCGCCTCCAGCCGACGGTGCGCGAGGTCGGACACCCCGTTCAGCCGCAGGCAGGGCAGCACGTCGATGCGGTAGCGCGCGGGGTCCAGCGATCGGGCCAGCAGGCGCACCATGGTTTCCTCGCCGCCGACCGCCAGCCAGGCGAAGACGAACAGAAGGCGCACCGGCCGGTCGGCAGGGTGGGGCAGGGGATGGGTCATGTGTCCAGCACGAAGGCGATCTGAAGGAACTCGGGGCGGTCGGCCACAAGGTGCGCAAGGAACCCCGGCGCATCGTCGAAGGGCACGACATGGGTGATCAGGGCGTCACGGATGGCGGGGCCCTGCGCGGCCAGCAGCGCCAGCGTTTCCTGACACAGGCGCGGGCGGTCCCAGCCCGCCGCAAAGCCGGGCGGCACCCGCCCGATCTGGGCGCAGATCAGGCGCAGGCCGTTGTGGTGGAACTCTTCCCCCAGCCGGGCGCCGTCCAGCCCGCCCTGGTAGAAGGCAAGGTCGATGACGCTGCCCTGCGGGCGCAGGGCGCGCAGCGCGCTGTGCAGGCTGTCGGACCGCGCGCGGGTCTGGAACACCAGATCGGCGCCGCGGTTCCCGGCCTGCCCCCAGCTCTTGGCGTGCGCCAGTGCCGCATCCTCGTCCAGCGCCTGCAGGCCCAGGCGCCCGGCCAGGCCCCGGCGGAAGGCCGAAGGTTCGGCCAGGATCACATCGGCCGCCCCTGCGGCCCGGGCAAACAGCGCGGTGAGCATCCCCACCGTGCCGCCGCCCCAGACCGCCACCCGCCGCCCGCGCACCCCGGCGCCAAAGGCCGCGTTCCCCGCCGGATGCGCCAGCGCGTCGGCATGAAGGATGCCGTTGGCGGCAATCGGCCCCATCTGCGCGACGAAGATGCCGAGGATCGGGTCGATCTGCGGCGGCATCGGCACCAGCAGGTCCCGCCCGGGCGTTGCGGTGTGGCCGGTCTTGTGGCCGAAGGCCGTAGCCACGATGTCGCCCGGGGCGAACCCTTCGGCCTTGCTGTCGATCACCCGTGCCACCTCCATGTAGCCCATGAAGCGCAGCGGAAACTCCGCAGCAGGCGCATCGGTGCGGAACAGGCAGGCGTCGGCGTCCCATGACGCGGCAAGACAGGGGTTGGTACCCTTCAGGAACGTCAGCTCGGTGCCCGCCGAAAGCCCGGTGAAGCACAGGTCGAGCCGCACCTGCCCCGGACCAGCAGGGCCTTCGTCATAGCAGAAGACGCCCGGCCGGAACGGCGCCTCGACCCCCAGCGAGCACACCTCGCGGTGCTGATCGGGAAGCGCGGGAGGGCGGCGCAGGCGGCCGACCGGGGGCAGGGGTTGCGGCAAGGTGGGGGTCAGCCGTTCCAACTCGCCCGTCTGCATCGACCGGGAGATGGCCAGCGCCACGCGATGCGTCTCCAGCGCCTCGGCATAGGAAGTGCGGATCAGGTTCGGCCGCCCGCGCACCGCGTCGATGAAATCGCGGTCGGCGCGCCAGACCGGGTCGCCGTCGGCCGGTTGCGGGTGACGGCCCGCGCCGTGGTCGATCATCACCCCGTGTTCCGAAAGCTCGATCGCCAGCCCTTCCGCGAACAGGTGCAGGCCGACACGGTGCTGCCATTCCAGCAGGCAGGTGGCAGACAGGGTCGCCACCGCGCCAGACGCGAAGGTCAGCGTGGCGGTGCAGGCGGTCGCCACGCCCAGGCCGGGAAACCGGTCGCGCGGCAGGTGGTTGCCCTGCGCATAGACCGCGCTTACCCCGCCGCCCAGCAGGCGCAGCGTGTCGATCAGATGGGTGGCCTGTTCCACCATCAGCCCGCCCGACTGCGCAGCCCGGCCCCACCAGGCGGGCGGCGGCGTCCGGTCCAGCCAGAAGCCCTGCATCAGTTGCGGCACGCGCCCGCGCAGCGCGTGGCGGGCGGCATCGACCGTGTCGAGATAGCGCCAGTGATAGCCGACCGCCGTGACGATCCCCGCCGAAGCCACCTCTGCCGCAATCGCCTCGGCGGTGGCAAGGTCGGCCGACAGCGGCTTTTCGACGAAGAACGGCAAGCCGGCAGCCAGGGCGGCACGCTCGGCCGGGCCATGGGCACCGGGCGGGAGGCAGATGAACAGCGCGTCCAGCGTCACCGCGTGCAGCATCGCCGCGGCGCTGTCGTGGACACTGGCACCGAAAGGCGCGGCGAGGGCCGCGGCGCAGGCGGTATCGGGGTCCGCGATGGCGGTCACGGCCACGTCGGAAAAGCCCGACAGCACGCCCAGATGACGCGCGGCGATGCCCCCCGCGCCGATGAAACCGATCCGCGTCGGGCTTTGCATGGCAGGCGGTCCTTGCCGGGCGCGCCGGTCGGCAAGCGCGCGGTGATAGGCGGTTTCGGTGGCCCGTGCCATCGCGTCGGCGGTGAAGCCCTGCCGGAAACGGCGGCTCTGGTGCCGCGCCACTTCACGCGCGCCATCCGGGTCGGCCAGGCGCGCGGCAAGGCACGCGGCCAGCGCGTCCGGCGCATCGGGCGGCACCAGGAACGGATGGTCCGGCCCCAGCGCATCGACAATCCCCTCGGTGCGGGTGGCAATGATCGGCAGCCCCGCCGCCATCGCCTCGAGTGCAACCAGCGGCAGCCCCTCGAACAGCGAGGGCAGCACGAACAGGTCGGCAGCCTGCATCAGGCTTGCGATGTCGTCGCGGGGCGCAAGCAGCGTGACGCCCGCCAGCGCGCGCCGCGCGATGTCGGCCTCGACCGCCGCGCGCAGCGGGCCTTCGCCAACCATGACCAGCCGCGCCGCGGGATGCGCGGGCTGCACCGCTGCAAAGGCCGCCACCAGCGCCGCCTGTGCCTTTTGTGCCGTGAATCGCCCGACGTGCAGCACAAGGGGCGCCCCTTCCGCGATCCCGAGGTTCCGGCGCAGGTCCGGGGCCGGGATGCGGGGGTGCGGCTGGGCCACCCCGTTCGGAATCGCCGACAGCGGCACCTGATGCGGCATCCGGGCGATCTTCGCCAGCCAGCCCTGCGCCGAGCCCGGTGACACCGCGATCAGCTGCGACACGTCGCGCAGCATGGCGGCGTAATCCTGCCTTTGCGCGGCATCGTCGATCAGCCAGGGCAGATGTTCGGTGCGCAGCACGGTCATCCCCGCGCGCCGTCCAGCTGCGATCAGCGGATGCCCTTCCCACCCGATGCCCGCATGAACGTGCAGCAGGGGGCCGGGCCGACGCGCCAGCCAGTCGGGCCAGCCATCCTCGGCCACCGTGTCGGCGGCAAGGCCGGCGGCCCGGGCGCGGGCCACGAAAGCGCGGCCAGAGGGTGCCGCGACGAAGGCCAGAAGCGGGGTGAAAGCCCGGCCGAGGTGCGCGGCGAGCGTGATCATGTGGTGGCCGACGCCCGACGGGTCGTTGCTGTCCGTGGCAAGGATCACCGGCACCGGCCCCGCCTGCGGGGTTTCCGCATTCGGCATCATTCCCGCTTCGACGGTTCGCGGCCTGCCGTGACACCGCGCGCATGTCCGGCGCCGGTGGACCGCCCGGCGCGCATCATCCCACCCGTTCCGCGACGCGCGCCCGTGACAGCATCAGCGTCTGCATCGCGGCCCAGGTGCCCGCCCAGGACATCGAGCCAAGGCAGCGGTCGACCGCCTTCTGCCAGCCGGGCTCGGCAGGGATCAGGCTGTCGCGCAGCGCCGTGGCGATGGTGTCGGCATCCGCGATGGTGACAAGGCCCTGCCGGCCATAGGTCGCCACCACGTCGGCCACCGCCGTTGCCGTCACCGGCAGACCCGCCGCGAGGAACTCGGGGGTCTTGGTCGGGCTGATGAAGCGCGTGGAATCGTTCAGGGCAAAGGGCATCCAGGCCGCCTGCCAGTTGGCCATGTAGGGCGGCAGGTCTTCGTAGTCCCTGCGCCCCAGCCAGTGGATGTTCGGCCCCTGCGGCAGGTCCTGCGGGTCGATCTTGGCGATCGGCCCCAGCATCACGAACTGCGTTTCGGGCAGCGCCGCCGCCGCATGGGCCACGAGGCCAAGGTCCATCCGTTCGTCGATCACGCCGAAATAGCCGATCCGCGGCCGCGGGATGCCTGCCTGATCGGGCGGATCGGCCAGCGGGCTGCGTGCCCGGCCGAAGTGGCCCACGTCGACGCTGCTGGGAAAACAGTGCACATCGGGATGCCGGGTGCGCTTGGCCGCATAAAGGCTCTGCCCCCCGGTGAACACCAGATCGGCGCGTGCCAGCAGCTCCGCTTCCATGGCGCAGATGTCCGGTGGCGCAAAGCGAAAGGCCGACAGCTCGTCCATGCAGTCATAGACGCACAGGTCGCAGGGCAGGCCGCCCGCAAAGCGCAGCGCCATCGGCGTGTAATACCAATGGACCTGCGGGCTCTTGCCCAGGCTGCGCTGCAGCGATTGCACCAGCAGGCGTTGTTCATGGCAATGGTCGGTGGCATGATCGAACACCGGGGTCAGGATGGTCACGCCCGACGGCGCGACCCGCATGCGGAAATGCGGCGGACCCGGCGCGAATTCCGGCTCTTCAACATAGAACACGCGAAAGGTCGCGGCCGCCTGGGACAGCAGGTGCTGCGGGCGCTGGTAGACGAAATCCCAGCGCAGATGCGAAAAACACAGCAGGACGGGCTGCAGGGCAGGAGCTTGATCGGGCACTGGCAACCACCCGGCATTTGCAAACGGTGAAGGTGAGTTCATGGCGGCTCCCTGAGAGGCTGAGATACTCAGGTCAGAACAACAGCCTTCAGGATTTGTTCCTGACGCGCCCGCACGTCCTTCGGACAGGCGGACCCGAGGTTCATGACCTACCGGCCGACAACCGCGTCGCCCGGATAGCCGTCGCGCGGGCCCCAGCCCCTGCGCTGCTGCGTGGGCTCAAGCGAGAGCGGCGTGGCCATGCCTGCGCGATGCCCTGCCGCGCACAGCATCGCAATGGCGATGACGATGCGCCGACATGCGCTCTCGCAGGACGAAGCGCTCGGGGTGGCCGCAATCGCGGCGCAGGTGCCGGCGCCCACACTGCGGCACGCCTGATCGACAGATTCCAGCACATTGTGCGCAACCGCATGGCGGACGAACTCGACACCTGGCAGGAAGATGCCGCGGCGAGCCGGACGTTCGGCGCGATCTGGCTGCGTGACGCGGTCAGGGACTGTTCGGCAAGAACCCCGGCGTGTGACGCCATGCTGCGTCGCGCTGACCACATCGTCCGAACATTGCATAAATACCATGTAATATCAGATTATTGCCAGAAACTTGGCGTGGCACGCAGCAAACGCCCGACAGGGGTTTTGCAGGAAAATCCCGAAATCGTGCATCCTTGTGCCGCATTGGCAATCAATTTCAGAAGTGGCGACCCCGGGACGACTCGAACGCCCAACATCCTGATTAGAAGTCAGGTGCTCTATCCAGTTGAGCTACGGGGCCGTGATCCTTCTGATACCGGTTCGGAAAATGGTTCGCAAGACTCTTCCATTTCCCTACCCGTTTGTTTCCAATCCACTTTTCCTCGGACCAGAGCCGCCGACCGGAAATCGGCCTCTCTTTCCCGCCGAGGGCCGGGACCATCCCGCCCTTTTTGCGGCAGCGGCGCGAGGCGTGCAAGGGTTTTGCCTCGCCCCCTGATGGCGGCGTGACCGGCCCGGCCAGCGTTGTGGCGGCCGGTCAGAGCGACCCGGGGAGGCTGACGAACAAGGGGGGGCGTTGTCATGCGCAGAAGCGGCCGGTGCGGCCGATACCCGTTCTGCCAGCATTCGGCGGCTCACCTTTGCCCATCGACACAGGCGAAATCGGCGCAACGAAGATCAGGCGGGTCACGCCAGCGGAAGGCTCAGGTCGGCCCCCGAGGCCGGTCGCATCGTCAGGCCGGACCTCTTGCCCTGGCACGCCCATGCCTTTTCCCCCGTCGGCCTCATGGTGACACGCGGGCTGTCCGGTCGGTTCCGGCGTCCCGGCGGTTGGCCCGGGCAGCGGCTTTCGTCGGCAGGAACCAAACCTGCCGCCCGGCGTTGCGCCCACGGGTGCCGGATGGACCGGCCGAGGGGAGATCCGGCCATGGCTTCACGCGCGGTCTGGAAGGGGCAGTTGCGCCTGTCGCTTGTCGCCATCGGGGTCGAGGTGCACAGCGCCACGCAATCGGGCGCGCGTGTGTCGTTCCGCCAGATCCACGGCCCGTCGGGCAAACGCGTGCGCTATGACAAGACGGTGCCGGGCATCGGGTCGATCAAGACCGAAGACATCCTCAGCGGGTATGAACTGGGCGAGGATACCTATCTGCTGATCAGGAAGGAAGAGATCGACGCGATCAAGCTGGAGACCAAGAAGACCTTCGAGATGGTCCAGTTCGTCGATGCCGGTGAAATCTCGCCGCTCTACTACGACAAGCCCTATTATATCGTGCCGACCGACGATCTGGCCGAAGACGCCTACCGCGTGGTCCGCGATGCCCTGCGGAAAAGTGGCAAGGTCGGGCTGGGGCAACTGACCATGCGCGGGCGCGAACATCTTTGCGCCGTTCGGCCCTGCGGCGACGGGCTGCTGATGGAGACGCTTTATTACGCCGACGAGGTGCGCGAGGCCGAACCGCTGTTCGCCAGCATCGAGGATGACGAGGCAGACCCCGACCTGCTTTCGGTCGCCACGCAACTGATCGAACGCAAGACCGCCCCCTTCGACGCCTCGGCATTCAAGGACCGGTATGACATCGCCCTGCGCGCCCTGATCGACGCCAAGAAGGCCAACCGCAAGACGCCGCGTACCACCGTGGCCGACGGCGGCGAGCGGCCGAAGGGCGGCAATGTCGTTGACCTGATGCAGGCCCTGCAGGACAGCCTGAAGGGCCAGAAAGCCCCGGTCGCACGCAAGGCCGACCCCAAACCCGCCGCAAAGCCCGCCGCCAAACCGGCGAAGAAGCCGACCCGCTCAAAGGCGGGGTGAGCCGTGCGCGATCTGGCCGGATACAAGGCGAAGCGGGATTTCACAAAGACATCGGAGCCCGCGGGATCGGGCGGCGCCAAAGGGGCCGCTCCGCGCTATTCCTGCCAGAAGCACAACGCCACGCGCCTGCATTGGGACCTGCGGCTGGAACATGACGGCGTGCTGCTCAGCTGGGCGGTCACGCGCGGCCCGTCGCTCGACCCCTCCGACAAGCGGCTGGCGGTGCGGACCGAGGACCATCCGCTCGACTACCTCGATTACGAGGGGGTGATCGCCAGGGGCAACTATGGTGCCGGAACCGTCATGCTGTGGGACATCGGCTGGTGGCAACCGCTGCACGACGTGGACGAGGGGTTGACGGGCGGCCATCTGCACTTTGCCCTGCACGGGCAGCGGCTGACCGGGGCGTGGTCGCTGATCCGCATGAAGGGCAAGCGCGCCGGCGACGATGGCCGGGAAAACTGGCTGCTGATCAAGGAAGATGACGCGGCGGCGAACGGGCCGGTGCTGATCGATACGCATCTGACCGGCGTTACCTCGGGTCGCTCGATGCCCCAGATTGCCGAAGGCGCGCCCGCCCGCCCGCTGGAGCCCGGGCGCAAGGCCCACCGCCCGAAGTTCCACCCGCCGCAACTGGCGGAACTGCACGACGCCCCGCCCGAGGGCGAGGACTGGTGGCACGAGGTCAAGCTTGACGGCTACCGCGCGCAGGTGGCGCTGGGCAAGGGCGGGGCGCGCATCTTCACCCGCAGCGGGCTGGACTGGACCGACAGGTTCGCCCCCCTGCTGCCGGCCCTGAACCGCCTGCCCGCCGATGCCGCCCTGATCGACGGCGAGATCGTCGCGGGCGCGGGGCTGGAACGGTTCGGGGATGTCGCGCTGGCGATCAAGGACGGCGGCCCGTTCGTGTTCTACGCCTTCGATCTGATGCACCTCGACGGGCGGCCGCTGACCACGCTGCCGCTGCACGAGCGCCGCGCCCTGCTGGAAACGCTGTTCGCGGCCGTAGTGCCCCGTGGGTGCCTGCGCCTGTCGCCCCTGCTGTCGGGCACCGGCGCGGAGCTTTTCCGCCAGATCGGCGCGGCGGGCGGCGAAGGCATCGTGTCGAAACTGCGCGACGCGCCCTATCGTCCGGGCCGATCCTCTGTCTGGGTGAAATCCAAGACCGAGCAGCGCGGCGCCTTCGTGATCGTCGGCTGGCAGCACAGCACCGCGCGCGGGCGAGCCTTCGCCTCGCTGCTGCTGGCCAGCCACGAGAAGGGCGCGCTGGTCTATCGCGGCAAGGTCGGCACCGGCTTCGATGCCGCTGCCGAGGCCGGGATCGTGCAGCGACTGGCCCCCCTGACCCGCGCCGGCTGCCCCCTGCCGGAACCCCCGAGGCTCGCCGGCCGCGTGACATGGGTTGCGCCTGAAGTGGTGGCCGAGGTGCGCCATGCCGAGATCACCCGCGACGGCCATCTGCGCCATGCCAGCTTCATCGCGCTGCGCGAGGACAAGCCGCCGGCCGAGGTCGTGACCGCCGAGCCCTCCTCTCGGACCGTTGTCGCGGGGGTAGGCATCAGCAGCCCCGAGCGGGTCGTCTATCCGAGGCCCAAGGTGACGAAACTCGACATTGCCCGCTATTACGAGGCGATTGCCGACCGGATGCTGCCGGTTACCCGGAACCGCCCGGTATCGCTGCTGCGTCTGCCCGACGGGCTGGACGGGCAGCAGTTCTTTCAAAAGCACCTCGGCAAGGGGTTTCCCGAAGCCCTGGGGCAGGCCGACTTCGCCGGTGAAGATGGCAAGGTGCAGGACAGGATGTATCTGACCGATGCCGCCAGCCTGATTGCCGCCGTGCAGATGGGCACGCTGGAATTCCACATCGAAGGCGTGCGGATCGACGCGCCGCTGAAGCCCGACCGGCTGATCTTCGACCTCGATCCCGACGAGGGGCTGGGGTTCGCCAAGGTGCGCGACGCGGCGTTCCTGATCCGCGACCTGCTGGCAGAGGCGGGGCTGGAAAGCTGGGCGATGGTCACGGGCGGCAAGGGGGTTCACGTTGTGGTGCCGCTGCGGCGCACCGCCACCACCGGGTCGGTGGCGCTGTTCTCGCGCGTGTTCGCGACGCTGCTGGCCGAACGTCACCCCGGCCGCTTCACCGCCAGGATGGCGAAGGCAGACCGGCGCGGCCGCATCTTCATCGACTGGATGCGCAACCATCACGGATCCACGGCCGTTGCCCCCTTCTCGCTGCGCGCCCGCCCCGGCGCGCCTGTGGCCCTGCCGGTCGCCTGGGACGAGCTGGTACAGCTGCGGCGCGCCAACGGGTTTGGCATGAAGGACGTGCTCGGCCGGGACGGGCCGGGCGTTCCCGCCCCGAAGCCCGGCACGCTCTCGAACCGGACGGCCGACAGGCTGGCCGCGGCGGTGCAGAACAGCTGACCCGGGCGGCGCTTGCGCAAAACATGTGCGTTTTTTCAGGAACATGTCGCACTGTCCAAGGTTGACGACATGAACCCAACAAGGAGAAACTCCATGCGTCCCATTGATGCCATTGCCCAGATCCTGCTGATCGTGGGTGGCCTGAACTGGCTTCTGGTCGGGCTGTTCCAGTTCGATCTGGTCGCCGCGATATTCGGCGGGCAGGCAGCCCTGCTGTCGCGGTTGATCTACATCATCGTCGGCCTGTGCGCGGTCTGGCTTGCCGTCCGCCTGCCCGCGATGATGGACCGGCGCAAGCTGGTTTTCGCGACCCCCGGTCGGCCTGGCGACCGGCCCTGATACGCCCGGGGAGGTGACAAATGGCGATCCAACGCGAACCCGGCCTTTCGCATGAAGAGCGGGCACCCCGGACGGGCGGATTCGTTTCCGTCTGGGGGAACTCGTTCCACGTCCTGTCGCGCGGCAGCGGCGCGCCGTTCGTGCTGCTGCACGGCAACGGCAGCCTCGGGGAGGAAATCCTCAGCGCGTTTCCCGACGTGGCTGGGGTGCGGTGGATCGCGCCCGACCGTCCGGGCTACGGGCAGAGCGACCCGTTGCCGGACGGTCATCAGGACCCGCTGTCGCAGGCGGCATGGCTTGACGCCCTGCTGACTGAGCTGGGGATCGGCCGCGCCACCTTCGTGGCGCATTCCTTGGCCGCAGGGGCGGCGCTTGCCTTCGCAAGTGTCAGACCCGGGCGCACCGCGCGCCTTGTCCTGCTGGCGCCGTTCTGCAGGCCCACGCCAGAAAAGCCGATGCCCGCGTTGCGGATCGCGACGGCACCGGTGGTCGGCAGCTTCGTGCGCCGCATCCTGGTGCCGCCACTGGTGCGCCGGATGCGGCAGAGCATCATTTCGGGGTTCATGGCGCCGAACCGGGTGCCGCCCTGGCTGCGGCGATTCCCGGTAACCCATGCCGCGCGGCCGCGCTCCGTCGCGACGATGGCGGCAGAACTGAAAAGCTTCAACGACGGCATGAGGGACATCGGTCCTTCTTTGCGAGTGCAGTTGCCCGTCACCGTGGTGCACGGGTTGTGCGACCAGACCGCCCAGCCGGAATGGCACCTGCCCTGGTTGCGCCAGCAGGTGCCGCATCTGACCTGCGTGCTGGTTCCCGAATGCGGCCATGCCGTGCATCACGCCGCCCCCGGAATCGTGCTGCGCGCCGTGCTGGATGCCAGCGCCGACAGCACCGCGCGACGGGCAGAAGCCTTCCGCCAACCGGACCCTGTGAAGGAGACCAGCAGAGATGCCCGAAAAGACCAGCCCGCCAGCCCCACTGTCGCCTGACCGTCCGGAACGCGACGGGGCGCGTCGGCCGACCGCTCAGGCCCCGAACAACGCCGCGTCGAATGGCTACTGGATCCACGATGATCTTGGGCCCAAGCATTATGTGGCGCCTTCGATGGCCGCCGATCCCGAAGGGATGCCCGATTCCGGGGCGCCAGACTCCGGGGCTCCAGACTCCGGGGCGCTTGAGTCCGGGGGGCCGGACTCCGGAGAGCCGGAGTGCGCGCGCGACGCAGGCGACCTGATCGCGCGGATCGACGCGGCGCTGCGTGGGCAGCCGGGTCTGCAGACCCAGCGCGTGCATGTTTCGGCCGAGGATGGTCGGCTGATCCTTGCGGGCATCGTGCCGTCTGGCGCCGACCGCGAGCGGGCCGGGGCGGTTGCCGGCGCCGCGGCGCGGGGTGTGGCGGTGGAGAACCGCCTTTGGGTCGACGAAACCCTGCAGCCCCGCGAAGCGGGGCCATGAAGCACCGGATTTCAGACCGGCCTGTGACGGCCGCAGACGTTGCCGGGCACCGGCCGGGCTGACCTCGGGGCGACACCCGCATCGCCTCCGGCCGCCCGGCGAATATTCCGACTGGCGCCCGGTCGAATCCTGCGCCATCAAATCCGGCCGCCCCGATCCGCGACAGCGGCGCGTGAAGCGCGGGGCCGATCCGAGGCCGACCTGCTGGTCCCACGTCCGGGGCGGCCGGTTTCCCTGACGCGGCCTTTCCGGCCCGGGTTGCTATTCCAACATCCGTCGCGCGTTGCGCGGCCGGGTTTCCTGCCGCCGAAGCCGCGCAACGTTCCAGCCTTGCGCCGGAACCATCGGGGCAGCGTGGACGGGAACATTCCTCAAGTTTGCCAGTTTCATCAGCGCAAACCCGAAACTGAAAGGCAAAGTCATGAAATTCACGATCGCAGTCCTTCTGCTGGGCACCGCGCTTGCGGCACCCGGTTTCGCACAGACCAGCAACGATGACACGGTTGCCACCGAAGCATGGTGGGACAAGGTCGGCGCGGGGTTCTTCAGCGACGCCTCGCTGGAAACGCCGCGGCCGGAATTCGAGATCCGCGCCCATTTCACCGGCCTCATACCAAGCGGTGCGAAAGCTGACTCACGGGGGATTCCCAAAGCGCCAAAAGTCTGAATCTATTGCGGTAGATCAGGGAGGGCATGGCCATGGGTGCAGCGATAGCATTGCGGTTGGACTTTGACGGGGCGACATTGAGGCGCTTGGCACGGAAGACGAAGAACGCGAACCAAAGCCGAAGGCTTCTGGCGCTGGCTGAGATCTACGATGGCGGCAGCCGCAGCGATGCCGCGCGGATCGGCGGTGTGGGTCTGCAGATTGTACGCGACTGGGTTGTGCGGCTCAATGCCCGCGGGCCGGATGCGCTGATTGATGGTAAAGCGCGTGGCAATCGACCCAAGCTCAATGATGTCCAACGCCAGGCGCTTGTGGCGATCGTCGAAAGCGGACCGATCCCTGCAATCCATGGAGTCGTGCGCTGGCGACTGATCGACCTTGCACAGTGGCTTTATAAGGAATTTACGGTCTCGATTGACGAAACGACCGTGAGCCGGGAGTTGAAGAAGCTGGGTTATGTGAAGCTCACGGCGCGACCGCGCCACCATGCACAAGACACAGAGGCGCTGGAGGGGTTTAAAAAGGGGGCTTTGCAACCAAACTGGAAAAAGTCCGCGCGCGCCTGCCACAAGGCACTGCAATAGAAGTCTGGTTCCAGGACGAGGCCCGAGTCGGTCAGAAAAACAAGATCACGCGCCGATGGGCACAACGTGGAACACGGCCCTCCGCACCGCATGACCAACGAACCATATCAGCCTACATCTTCGGAGCAATCTGCCCGGCACTGGGCAAGGGCGCAGGGCTTGTCCTGCCGGTTTGCAATACGGACGCGATGAATCTGCATCTTGCTGAAATCGCTCGAACCGTGGCGCTTGGTGCCCATGCCGTACTGCTCATGGATCAGGCTGGGTGGCATATGACCGCCGCACTCATCATACCAGAGAATATCAGCATCATTCCGCTGCCAGCCAAATGCCCTGAACTCAATCCCGTCGAAAACATCTGGCAGTTCATGCGGGATAATTGGCTCTCCAACCACATCTTCGAATCCTACAACGAAATTGTCGATCATTGCTGTGATGCTTGGAACAAGCTGATCGCCCAGCCCGCGCGCATCAAATCCATCGGGATGCGTAAATGGGCGCATGAGTGCTGATCAGTGCAGGTTGGTATCAGCCAGGACGATCAGGCCGCCCTGCGCGCGCGTTGCGCAGCCGAGGCAGGTCAGGGCGCAGGCGTGGCACCGTCGACGCAGGAAGGTCAGACCGACCCGGAAACCGCAGAAGGCGTGCAGCCCGACGCGGTGCAGCCTGAGAGCGATCAGGCCGGAGCCACGCAAGCCCCGTCAACGACCGTGACCGGCTCCGCTGCGGGAGCGGAAGTGCAGGCCCCCGGCGCGTCCGCCGCCCCTGAACCCTACACCGGCCTGGCCGGATCGACCAACGAGCCGGACGGGCGCATGGTTCGCATCTGCGATCTGATCCGCAGCCTCTGACCGCACTCCACGCCGCCCCGGCCGGGTTTCTGGTGCGTCATCACCCCGTGATGGCGACGCCAGCGCCCGGCCGGTCGCATCCACCCGCGCAAGCCCGTAGAGAAGGACGGCGTTCCCGAACTGCAGGAATCCTGTCGCCCGGCAGCGGGGCCGACACTCGCCCCCGTGAACGGCGCAATCAAAAAAAGTGCAGCACCCGATGAAAACGGATACAGGCAAGGCCACAGCCGACAGCCAGATGGACATGCTTCTCAAGCGCGCTTACGACGGGCTTCCCGGCACCACCACACCCACGCGGATCGAACAACTGCTGGAGCGGTTGCGCGTGAAATACGAAAGCCCCGGTGCCGACATTGGTGTTACCCGGCAAAACTGATGCTGGGGGCGGCCCCTGTGCCAGCCGCGGTGCCCAAGGATGCCGCATCAGGAACGGGGGCGCCGAAAAGGGAAGATGCCACCATGACGGCCCGTCGGGGCAACGACATCTGAACCAGCGGCGCACCATGGCACTTTGCTGACACTGAACCGCCCCGGGTTTACCGGAGGGTGGTTTGTTCAATGACTACGCGACCATATCGAGTGAGTTCAGGTTTGCATAGAACGCCTCCTCTGCTTCTGCGGGTGGGATGTATCCGATTGGGCCAAGCAGGCGGCGGTTGTTATACCAATCGATCCATTTCAGCGTTTCCCATTCGACCTCGCGCATTGATTTCCAGGGGCCGATCTGGTTGATGACCTCTGTCTTGAACAGGCCGATGACGCATTCAGCCAAGGCGTTGTCATAGGCATCGCCAACTGTTCCAACGGAAAGGTCGATCTCGGCCTTGGCCAGGCGTTCGGTGTATTTGATCGACAGGTATTGTGATCCGCGGTCCGAATGGTGGACCAAGCTCTTGTTATCCGGCGTCTTTCTTTGCCAGATCGCTTGCTCCAGCGCGTCGAGCACAAACTGGGTCTTCATCGATGTCGAGACGCGCCAACCGACAATACGACGTGCAAAGACGTCGATGACGAAGGCCACGTAGACGGTGCCGGACCATGTGGGCACATAGGTGAAATCTGAAACCCACAGCTTGTTCGGCCGATCCGCCATGAACAGCCGGTTCACCTTGTCGTCCGGGCAAGGCAGAGACGTGTCAGGATTGGTCGTGATGACCTTCTTGCCACGGACCACGCCCCTGATGCCCAGATGGCGCATCAATCGTTCCACGGTGCAGCGGGCGGCGTCTTCACCCTGCCGTCGCAAAACATGCCAGATCTTCCGCGCGCCATAGAGCTTGCGGTTGGCATCCCAGGCCGCGTCGATCTTGAGGCTCAGGGCGGCATCCGATTTGGCCCGGGCCGAGGCCCGGTCAGGATCACGCATGATCGCCCGCCGGTCATAAAAGGTGGAAGGGGCAAACTGCAGTGCCCTGCAGATCGGCTCGACCCCGAATGCCTCTCGGCTTTCCTCAATGAAAGCAGTCATTTGCGAAACGGGCGGTCGAGCTCCGCCTGGGCAAAATACGCTGAAGCTTTGCGCAGAATCTCGTTCGCTTGCCGCAGTTCCCGGTTCTCGCGCTCAAGCTCTTTGATCCGCGCGATCTCAGCGCTGGTAGGTCCCGGCCGTTCGCCACCATCGCGCTGGACCTGTCGCATCCAGACGCGAAGGCTGTCCGTCGAACAGCCCAATTTACCTGCAATCGCCGTCAGCGCCGCAGCCTCGCTCTGATAATCATCGCGGTGTTCCATCGCCAGCCGCACCGCACGCTCGCGGAACTCAGGTGAATACGGCTTCGAGGTCTTCTTCTTTGAGGTCTGTTCCATAACGGGCAATTCTCCGAGAGTTTTGCCCTCCGGTAAACCCGGGGCGGTTCAACACAGCTTCGACACCGGGCCGTCAGGATGCCGTTCAAACCACTACTCCCGTTCGTCAACGCGGCGGATCGAGACGCCGATCCACGCCTCCTGATTCAACCGCGCCTGTCCGGAAGTCCTGTCGGCCTCCCGAAAGCCGGGAAAGGTGCCCTGCGGCAGCTTTGGCACCTTCCGTTGAGCCCCCTCGAGCGGGGCAAGCGGGCGGTCACGGCAACCGCGCCATGTCCTGCTCTTCTCTGCACGTTCGCGGCCGCCGTCGCCGATCAGTCGCCTTCGATCCCAAGCTGCATGACAGCTTCGGCGACCAAGCGCAGCAAGCCGCCCCGACCTTGCTTTTGCAGAGCTTTGCAAGGTCTCTGAAAGGTCAGTGGTTGCAGCCAAACTCCCCTCGCCCAAACACTCATGAACACCCTCCCGCTGCGCCGACGAATTTACCCGTCCTCGGACGCTGCCCGGTGCTGCGTCCCCGTGAACTTCAATCCGGCGATGGTCACCTTCCTGCCTGCCTCTAAGCAGGGCACCGGATTCGACCCGGTCCTTGCGGCGGTGCCCCTCGCAAATCAGGCGAAAATCTTCGCAAACTCCTCCCGCCCCACAAGATTTCCCCGCGCGCGGCACGCACTATGTACCAGATTGACCAACACTGCCTTCCACAACGCGACCCCGCCTCAGGTTTCCCTCTTGCCCCCCTTGCCGAGCATCGTTAAATGAAAGTCGTCGGAGGCGTGGCTGAGAGGCCGAAAGCACTCGGTTGCTAACTGAGCGTGGGGGGAACCCCACCGTGGGTTCGAATCCCACCGCCTCCGCCACTTGCCCTCACGAAAGCGTTCTCCCGATTAGGCCGTGGCAAGATTTTTCCGTTGTTTTCGGGGGTTATGCTGGACGGGCTGTTAACCGGTGCCCACGCGAACAGGCCCGAACGGTGTCTCTCCGGGTCGATATTCTCCGGACCTGTTGCCTGCGCCCATTCGGTTTAGTACGAGTATCTCTTTGAAATTGCTTTATTTTCGGCGCGGGCGCGCCGCACATTTCGACACCAGTGGCGCTTGGCGAGATGGAACGCAACTCAAACGTTCGCCGGCGCAGCAAGCCCCTTCGGCTGGTATTGCAGGGCGACAACGGGCACTCTTCGCAAGTGCTAAGGGACCTATCTTCGCGAAGGGGGTTCATCTCGCTGTTATTGGTTGCGAGGTAGCCAGTCCATCTACGCGCAATCGAACGTTCAGTCCTTCGGTGCCGATGTCGACACATTCAACCAGCAGCGTCACGATGCGGGCCTGCTCGGCAGGGAACAACTCGTCCCACAGCGGATCAAGCCGGGGTACCCAAGTTCGACAGTTGGATGGCGGTTCTTCGTGGACTGGCGGTTGGCGGCGTAGGTAATTCAAGGAGTTAGAGCGGTGCGGCGGCCATTTCGACGCAGGTCTTGTAGTTACACGCTGCGCAGATAAAGTATCTTTTATAAAAGCGCATAGCAGCGTATCTTGCATTCCATGTTTACCCGCATCACCGAGTCCGGCGTCCGCCGCTACCTGCAGATCGTCGAGTCCTTCCGCAACGACGCGGGCTAGTCGCGGCTGCGCGTCGTGGCCAACCTCGGGCGCCTCGATGCCCTGAAGCCCGGCCAGCTCGGCGCCCTCATCAGTGGCCTGAACCGCGCGGCCGGCCGGGCCGAGAACTCTGCCTCGGAGGTGATCTACGACGCAGCCCTGGGATATGGCGATGTCTTTGCGCTGCATGAGCTCTGGAAGGAGCTCGGCTTCGACCGTGCGCTCACCGCGGCCCTGCGTTCCGGTCGCCGCGAGATCGATGTCGAGGCGCTGGTGCGCGCCATGGTCTTCAACCGGCTCTGCGCGCCGGACAGCAAGCTGGGCTGCCTGCGCTGGCTGGAAACGGTGGCCATGCCCGCGATGCCCGTGGCGATCAATCACCTGCATCTGCTGCGGGCGATGGACGCGCTGATGGATCACGCAGAGGCCGTCGAGGCGGCACTCGCCCGCCAGATCCGGCCGCTGGTCGACCGGGATCTGGCCGTGGTCTTCTACGATCTCACCACCGTGCGCATCCATGGCGAAGGCGAGGTGGACGACGACATCCGCGCCTTCGGAATGAACAAGGAGACCGGGGGCATCGCCCGCCAGTTCGTGCTGGGCGTGGTCCAGACCGCCGAGGGACTGCCGTCGGCATGGACCCTCGAACCGGTGGCGGGTCCCTGCCGACTGCACACCGTCCATCCCGGCAATGTCGCCGAGACGAAGACGCTGCAGGGCATGCTCACGACCGTCCTGCAGCGCTTTCCCGTGCAGCGCGTGATCCTGGTGGCCGACCGCGGGCTCCTGAGCCTCGACAACATCTCCGAACTGACCGCGATGGCCGAGCGGGAAGCCGGCGGCCGCAAGCTGGAGTTCATCCTGGCGGTGCCAGCCCGCCGCTACGGCGAGCTGGTCGAGACCTTCCGGAGCCTCGCCTTCACCGAGGGCCTCGCCGAAGCCAGCTTCGCCGGCCACCGGCTGATCGTGGCGCATGATCAGGATCGGGCCGCGCTTCAATCCGAACATCGCCGGGCGCGGATCGCCGAGCTTGAAGCGATGGCTGCGAAGATGGTGAAGAAGCTCGATGCCCAGGATGCCGGTGACACCGCCCGCGGCCGCCGCGCTTCCGACCGCGGCGCCTACAGCCGCTTTGCCCGCGCCGTGGCCGAAGCGGAACTGACGCGCTTCATTCAGGTCGATTACGCGGCCGACCGCTTCAGTTGGTCGCTGAACGAGGCGGCCCTCGCCGAGGCCGAGCTTTTCGACGGCAAGCTCGCGCTCCTGACCAATGCCCCCGACCTCACGCCGGCCGAGGCCGTCCTGCGCTACAAGTCCCTCGCCGACATCGAGCGCGGCTTCCGCGTGCTGAAGTCCGACATCGAGATCGCCCCTGTTGCGCGACAACCATCTTGGCCGGTGCCGGCAACCACCTTGGCCGGTGGGGCTGAACGGAAGACGGGCATGCCCGTCTGGAGGGCAGCCGCACCGGCTTGATTGATTTCGGGGAAGGTGCTGGTCGCTGCGGGTTGGTAAGCCGGGTTCCTCTGCCGTCAAACGGAGGATCCGGGTTGGCCTACAAACCCATCACCGACCAGCAATTGAGATTATACATGTCCGACCTCCGATATCACAGTCAGCGCACGTCGGCCGCCCGCGCCGGGTTCAGCGAGCGCACGGCCCGACGGTTCGATGCCAATCCGACGCTGCCCTCGAACCGCAAGATTGTTCACGGGCGCACGGTGGCCGATCCCCTCGAGGGTTATTGGGAGGGCGACATCCTTCCTTTGCTGGAGAGGGACAGCACTTTGCAGGCCGTCACCCTGCTGCGCCACCTTCAGGGCCTGCACCCGCTGGCCTTCCCCGACGACCGCATCCGGCGCACCCTGGAACGGCGGGTGCGGCAGTGGCGGGCGCTGAACGGGCCCGAGCGCGACATCATCTTCCGCCAGACGCCGGAGCCGGGCCGCATGGCCCAGTCCGACTTCACTCATGCCGAGGAGCTGGAGGTGACGATCGCGGGCCAGCTATTCCCGCATCTGCTCTACCACTTCGTCATGGTCTACAGCCGGTGGGAGCATGTCGGGGTGGTCCTGGGCGGGGAGAGCTTCACGGCCTTGGCCGAGAACCTGCAGCAGGCGCTCTGGTCGCTCGGCGGGGCACCACAGGAGCATCGCACCGACAGCCTCTCGGCCGCTTTCCGCAACCTGACGGCTGACCAGCGCCAGGATATCACCACGCGCTACAATGCCTTCGTCGGCCATTACGGCATGGAGGCCAGTCGCAACAACCGCGGGGAAGCTCATGAGAACGGCGCGGTGGAATCCCAGAACCGGCACCTGAAGAAGGCCATCGAACAGGCGCTGATCCTGCGCGGCAGCCGCGACTTCGCCAGCATTGAGGACTACCGGCGCTTCGTCGACATTCTGGTGGCACGGCGCAACCGGCAGCGGGCGGCGGCCACGCAGGTGGAACGGGCGCATCTGAAGCCCCTGCCGCTCCGGCGCACCACCGACTTTACAGAGACCGTGGTTCCGGTCACCCGCACCGGCGGCTTTCTGGTCAAGAGCATCTTCTACAGCGCCCCGTCGCAGCTGATCGGGCAGCGCTTGCGGGTCCACCTTTACGACGATCGCCTTGAGGCCTTTCTCGGCAGCACCCTGGTCGTCAGCCATACAAGGGCGCGTGGTCGCGGCGACGGCCATCGCGTGCATGTCATCAACTACCATCACGTCATCCATGCGCTGCGGCGCAAACCGCAAGCCCTGTGGAGTTCGATCTACCGCGACAGCCTGTTCCCGCGAACCGAATACGCTGAGGCCTGGAAGGTGCTACAGCGCGATCTGCCCCGCCGCGACGCCTGCCGCCGCATGGTCGACCTGCTGTTCATCGCCCACGACCGGGCCTGCGAGGCGGAACTGGCACATCTCCTGACGGACGATCTCGACGCCGGCCGGGCGCCGGACCCTGACCTGCTGACGCTCCGCCTGAGCCCCAAGCAAACGGCGCTGCCGACAGATGTCACCGTCGCCCATCCCTCGCTCGACAGCTTCGATGCCCTTCTGGGAGCCTGCGCATGACCTCCCGCGAGATCGACATCCACACGCTGCCCGGCATGCTGACCGCGCTGCGCCTGCCCAGCTTCCACAAGCTTTGGGCCGACATCGCCACCCGTGCCGACACCGAAGGCTGGCCCGCTGCCCGCTTTCTGGCTGTCCTCGCGGAATACGAACTGGCCGAGCGCGACATGCGCCGCATTCAGCGCCACATGAACGAGGCACAGCTACCGGCTGGCAAGACGCTGGCGACCTTCGACTTCAAGGCGCTGCCAACCCTGCCGCGCGCCCGGATCGAGGCCTTGGCGGCCGGCGACTGGCTGGAGGGCGGCGGCAACCTGATCGCCATCGGCAATTCCGGCACGGGCAAAACGCACATTCTCTGCGCGATAGGCCATGCCCTGATCGAGCGGGGACACCGCGTGTTCTATACCCGCACCAGCGATCTGGTGCAGCGACTTCAGGCCGCCCGCCGCGATCTGGTGCTCGAAGCCGCGCTCGCCAAGCTCGACAAGTTCGACCTGATCATCCTCGACGACATCACCTACGCCCACAAGGATCAGGCCGAGACAGGCGTGCTCTTCGAGCTGATCGCCCGGCGCTACGAATGCCGCAGCATCGCCATCGCCGCCAACCAGCCCTTCAGCGGCTGGGACCAGATCTTCCCGGACAAGGCGATGACCGTCGCCGCCATCGACCGGCTGGTTCATCACGCAGCGATCCTGGAGATGAATGCCGAAAGCTTCCGCCAGCGCGCGGCCGCCTCCAACAAAGAGGCGCTGAGCAGACCGCCAACGACAACCATCGCCGACAACAAGGACAAAGGAGAAGGCTGAGCGAAAAACAATTCCAGATACGCCAACCCAGCGGCCTAAAACCGGCCAACGTGGTTGACGGTCACGGACATGCTGGTTGACGCGCTACAGCCCAGGACGCAGGCGAAGGCCCGGCCCAGAAGGATCAGCATGACATTGGGGCGAAAAGCACAAGTTGCCATCGTGGGCATTTGTCCGACCTCCATCGCGTTCAACGTTTTGTCCGGGGACAGCCTGACGGCGTGACTCCGGGTTTGTGTTTCGGCATGCAATTTTGACCCCTCAGGCGGGGTGATCGGCGTGCAATTTTGACCCCCCTGCTGATCTGTCAGACCGTTCGTTGCGGGGCAGCGGACGGAGGGGGAGTTGAAGCGGGTGGATACGATCGCGCGGGTCCGGCGGGCCTTTCATGTTCAGGGTTGGTCGATGAAGAAGATCGCCCGGGATCTGCATCTGTCGCGCAATACCGTGCGCAAGATCCTGCGGTCGGGTGAGACGGACTTCACCTATGAGCGGGAGCGACAGCCGATGCCGCGGATCGGGCCTTGGCAGGGTCAGCTGGAGCAGTTCCTGTCGGCCAATGCGGGCAAGGCGTCACGAGAACGGCTGACGCTGATCCGGATCTTCGAGGAACTGCGCGGGCTCGGATACGAGGGCGGCTATGATGCCGTGCGTCGGTTCGCCAAGGCCTGGTCGCAGAACCGGGGGGCCGCGACGGCCGAGGCCTATGTGCCGCTCTACTATGCGCCGGGTGAGGCGTATCAGTTCGACTGGAGCCACGAGGTCATCCTGATCTCGGGCGTAACCGTCACCGTGAAGGTGGCGCATGTCCGGCTTTGCCACAGCCGGATGATGTTCGTCCGGGCCTACATGCGCGAGAGCCAGGAGATGGTCTTTGACGCGCATGACCGGGCGTTCGCCTTCTTCAAGGGCACCTGCACGCGCGGGATTTACGATAACATGAAGACGGCGGTCGAGGCGGTCTTCAGTGGCAAGGAACGGCAATACAACCGCCGTTTCCTGCAGATGTGCAGCCATTACCTGGTCCAGCCTGTCGCTTGCACGCCTGCCTCAGGCTGGGAGAAGGGCCAGGTCGAGAACCAGGTCGGGTTGGTGCGCGAGCGGTTCTTCACGCCGCGCCTGCGGGTCAGGAGCCTGGAAAAGCTGAACGCCTGGCTGATGGACAAATGCGTGGCCTATGCCAAGGCGCACCGCCATCCCGAACAGACCGACAAGACGATCTGGGAGATGTTCGAGGCCGAGCGCCCCCATCTCGTTCCCTATGTTGGCTCCTTCGACGGCTTCCACAGCGTGCCTGCTTCCGTGTCGAAGACCTGCACGGTCCGGTTCGACAACAACAAGTATTCCGTCATGGCCACGGCGGTCGGGCGGCCTGTCGATGTCCATGCCTATGCCGACCGGATCGTCATCCGGCAGGATGGCGCGGTGGTCGCAGAACATCCCCGCGCCTTTGGTCGGGGTGAGACGGTTTATGATCCGTGGCACTATGTGCCTGTTCTGGCGCGTAAGCCCGGCGCCCTGCGCAATGGTGCCCCGTTCAGGGACTGGGTCCTGCCGCAGGCCATGGCCGCTGTCCGGCGCAAGCTGAAGGGCAGCGACGATGGTGATCGTCAGATGGTCCAGATCCTGACCTGCGTGCGGGATGACGGGCTGCAGGCGGTCGAAGCGGCCTGCCGCGAAGCCCTCGATCAAGGCGTCCATTCCGCCCCGGTCATCATCAACATCCTTGCCCGCAGCAAGGACGCCGCACCGCCACCGCTGCTGCTCACGCCCGCAAGCCTGCGCCTCACCCATGCGCCGGTGGCAGATTGTGCCAGATATGACAGCCTCAGGAGGACAACCAGTCATGGAACGAACCCAAATCCTCGACCTGATGAGCAGCCTCAAGCTCTACGGGATGCGCAGTGCCTATGACGAGGTCATGGGCAACGGCATCAAACGCCAGCATGAACCGCCGCGCATTGTAGGGGATCTGCTGCAGTCCGAGATCGCCGAGATCGAGCCAGCGTGTCGCCATCGGTTCGAGACCGCTGGCGAGGGGCCCGGTCCATCCGCTACCAGATGACCATCGCCAAGCTGCCGCTGGCCAAGGAATGAGGAGGGTCAGCGGACCTTCCAGTGGAAGGTCCGCCCGACGAATGACGCCTTCGACTTCACCGGCACGCCGATCAACGAGGGTCTGGTGCGCGATCTGGCCACCGGCGGCTTCGTGGCCGACCAGCGCAATGTCGTCCTGATCGGTGGCACCGGCACCGGCAAGACACACCTTGGGATCGCCATCGCCCGCGCGCTCATTCGCAACGGCACGCGCGGCCGCTTCTTCAACGTCGTCGATCTGGTGAACCGGCTGGAGACCGAGACCCGCGGTGGCAAGCAAGGCCGCACGGCGGACTATCTGACCCGCATGGACTTCGTCATTCTCGACGAGCTGGGCTATCTGCCCTTCGCCCAGTCTGGCGGTCAACTCCTGTTCCACCTCATCAGCCGCCTCTACGAACGCACCTCGGTCATCGTCACAACAAACCTCGCCTTCGTCGAATGGCCCACCGTTTTCGGCGACGCCAAAATGACGGCCGCCTTGCTCGACCGCCTCACCCACCATTGCGAAATCGTCGAAACCGGCAACGAGTCCTGGCGCTTCAAGCACCGCGCCTGACCCAGATCAGGGCCTGACCCGCCTCCACTCCGTGATCAGTTCCGCCGGCTCAGGCACTGATCTCGACACCGCATAGGGGGGGCAAAATTGGGCGCCGATAGGGGGTCAGGTTTGCGTGCCGATTGACAACCTGCCGCCCTGTCGTGGTGCAGCGGCTCATGAAATTCTTCAATGGAAAGGCGACATCATGAACTGGAACCTCGCACGAGGGCTGGTCTATCTGGCCTGTCTTGCTGCCTCCGGGCTTGCCATGGCCGGGCTGGCGGATTTCGATCTGGTGAGCGGCAGCTTCGATCTGCACCCGTTCAATCTCTACGCCCTGACGGGCACAGCCGGGGGCGTCGTTTCCTCAGCGCTGGCCTCGGTCGCCCTGTGGCGTGGCTGGGGGCGGAAGTGAAGTCCCTCCCACCCGCACTTCAGGCCCATCTCGACGAGGGCACGACCACGCTGGCCTGGTGCTGGCGCATCGTGCTCGCCGATGGGGTAACGCTCGGCTTCACCGACCATGATCGAAACGTGACATTCGATGGCACTGATTTCGAGCCGGAGAGCGGCTTTGCGGCCTCCGAAGTGCGGTCAGGATCCGACTTGTCGGTTGATGCGCAGGACGCGCAAGGCGTGCTGACATCCGACCGGATCACCGAGACAGACATCCGCAAAGGCAGCGGCGGTGCGACGGTCGCGGAAAACCTGAACGCGCTGCCGGATCAGCCCGACATCGTGGTGACGCTGGACCGGCTGCAGGCCATTGCCTCGCCGGTCGAAAGTGTCAGCCTCGTGGTGGCCTGGTTCGGCAACGACCTGCGCGCGGGATCCTGCAAGGTGAAGCCGGGTGTCGAGGTTGCCACAAAGGCCACGACGCCGGCCAACTGGTCGGTGAACGGGGTCAGCCGGGCCAGTGCGCATCTGGTCAGCCGCGACGCGGAGGATCGGCCGGTCTATGGCGGCACGCCGGCGGATTTCGCGGTGGTGCAGGCGATCCAGGAGATGAAGGCGCGCGGGCTGCGCGTCACCTTCTATCCCTTCCTCCTGATGGATGTGCCGCCCGGCAACACCCTGCCGAACCCCTACAGCGCCAATGCCGCCACACCGGGCCAACCCGCCTTCCCGTGGCGTGGGCGGATCACCTGTTCTCCGGCGGCGGGTTTTGCCGGATCGGTGGACAAGACCGGCACGGCGGCAACGCAAGTCTCCGCGCTGTTCGGCGCGGCGACGCCGGGCAACTTCAGGGCACCTCGATTTTTCCTTGTTCTCCGCTGTTCAGGGCTGGTTTGGCGGCCTGAAGGCTGCGGGAAGCGGCTTGCTGTAGTTTTCGGCGGCGTAGTTGGGGGCCATTCCGCCCGGCTATGGCGGGCCGCGGCCTCTTCGGCCTGAAGTCCGCGCCCCGGATTACGCCGGACATGGGTTCAGGCGGCGGAGCTGGGCGAGGCGGCGCATGTTGTAAGCGAGGTTCTTCATCCCGATCTTGGCCTTCGCACGCACGATGCCGATGGTGCGCACCAGCGTCCCACCCATGTCGTTGGTCTGTGCGCCGAAGACATGTTCGACCCGGGCGCGTACGGCGGACTTGGTCCGGTTGCTGGCCTTGCCCTGCTCGCTCAGCGGTTTGCCGCGCTTTCCCTTGCGGTGGATGCGGCTCCTCAGGCCCTGGGCGCGCAGCTTGGCCTCCATCTCCTCGGACCGATAGGCCGGATCGGCCCAGACGTCCGAGCCGGTGTTGCCTTGCATCAGGAGGTGATCCACTGCCTGGCTGTCATGCAGCGCTGCATCGCTGACATGGTAGCGGCGCACCAGCTTATGCTGACGGTCCACATTCACGTGGTTCTTGTAGCCGTAGTGGGATTTCCCGTGCTTCTTGGTCCAGCGCGCATTGGTATCTTTCTGCGACCGCATGGCGGGCTTGTCGGCCCAGCCCTCCGGCACCTCGCCGTTCTTGATCGCCTTGTTCTCATCCCGCTTGTTATGGTTGCGCGGCACCGGCACGATGGAGGCGTCCAGGATCTGCCCGCCGCGCGCGATATAACCCTGCCGCGCCAGATACCCGTCGAATTGCTTGAACAGCGCATCGACCACACCCGCCTGCGCCAGACCCTCGCGATACAGCCAGACGGTCTTGGCGTCGGGCACCCGGTCCTCGAGCCCCAGACCAAGAAACCGCATGAGGGACAGCCGGTCGCGCACCTGATACTCCATCTGGTCATCGGACAGGTTGTAGAGCGCGCCCAGCACCAGCGTCTTGAACATCACCACCGCGTCCATCGGCTTGCGCCCTGCCCGCGACTTCCGCTCCGCCTCAGGCTTCCGCCAGACCCGCTCCAGCGTCGGACGAAACTCCTCCCAAGGCACGATGGCGTCGATCTCGACCAACGGGTCCCGCTTGGCATCAAGGCTCGCGTAACGGTCTGAAAGATCAAAGAACCCCATCTGCGCCATCGTTATCCTCCAGTTGCGGATTTCGCGGAGAATGGGCGCTGATTTCGCGCGATCGTGGGCACGCGTTTCGCGCCATTCTGGGCAGTCATTTCACGGGATCGTGGGCAGGCTGGCCGACGCTTTCATGGAGTCAGGCTTGAACGATTTGGTCAAGCTTTTTTGTGACGGCGGAGCGCCTGCGCAGGCTTTCACCTGAGAGGGTGAGGCGGTGTGCGTTGTGAACGAGGCGGTCGAGGATGGCATCTGCGAGCGTTGGGTCGCCGATGGCTTCGTGCCACTGGTCAACGGGGAGTTGGCTTGTGACGATGGTGGAAGCGCGGCCGTGGCGGTCTTCGAGGATTTCCAGCAGGTCACGGCGCTCCGGGGCGGTGAGGACGGCGAGGCCCCAATCGTCAATGATCAGCACATCCATGCGGGCGATGGTTTTGAGGATGCGTTCATGGCGGCCATCGCCACGGGCCAGAGCAAGGGCCTCGAACATGCGCGGCGCACGTTGATAGAGGACGGGCCGCCCATCCCGGCACGCCTTGTGGCCAAGGGCGCAGGCGATCCAGCTTTTGCCCAAACCGGTCGGCCCGGTTATCAGCAGGTTCTCGTGCCGGGCGATCCAGCCGCCATCGGCAAGATGCGCCATGACACTGCGGTCAAGACCACGTGGGCTGCGCAGGTCCAGATCCTCGACGCTGGCATCTTGGCGCAGAGCCGCAAACTTGAGCCGGGAGGCCAGTTTCTTGGTGTCGCGCTCTGCAGCCTCGCGGTCGACCAGCAGGCCGAGACGCTCTTCGAACGAGAGGGCGTCGAAGGCGGTTGACCTGCGTTGTTCTTCGAGCGCCGATGCAATGCCGGTCAGGCCGAGCGCCAACAGTCGGTCGTGGGTGGGATGGGTCAGCATTTTAGTCCTTTCTCAATGGTAATAGCTGCCGCCACGAATGTTGGCGTGCTGGAGGGGGGCGACCTCTTCGGAGCCTTCCAGGAAGGCGCGATCGAGGCCGGTCTTGAGGATCGAACGAATGGAGGTGACGGTGCGGGCCCGGATGGTCACACCCCGCTGGCAGGCCGCATCAACGCGCTCCGGCCCATAGGTTTTGACCAAGGCCAGCACACCCAGGCAGGTGCGGAACCCCTGTTCAGGATGGGGGCGGTCAGCCATCACCATCTCGCAAAAGGCGGCGACGGCGGGGCCGGTCTTGGTTGCCTGCGCCAGCATTCTGGCCGGGGTCCATTCGGCAAAGCGACGATGGGCCGATGGCATATGGTCGGCCACGGTGACATGGCTGCGCCGCCCCGGGGTGCGCACGTGGCTCGCAACCCTCTGACCACGATGGAATATCTCGACCGTCTGGCCGCTTGTGCGAACATCGACCTCTTGTTTGATCAGCGCGAAGGGCACGGAATACCATGAGCTGTCGACCTCAACGTGATAGTCGGGTGCCACGCGGGCGCGCTTCCAGCGGGCGAAGACATAAGGTTCGGGCGGTAGGGGCTGAAGATTGGGCCGATCCAAAGTGGCAAACAGATCGGCGCGGCTGGCGCCATAGCCGCGCATCACGCGCATGTTCAACTCGTCCAGCAGCCGCCGGATCGCCACGTTCAACTCGGCCAATGAGAAGAACCGGTGGTTCCGCAGCCGCGCCAGAATCCAGCGTTGTGCCACTTGGACAGCCACTTCCACCTTCGCCTTGTCCCGGGGTTTGCGCGGCCGGGCGGGCAGAACGGCGGTGCCATAATGCGCCGCCATCTCGGCATAGGTCCGGTTCAGCCCCGGATCAAACCGGTCTGCCTTGATCACGGCGGACTTCAGATTGTCCGGAACCACCGCCTTTGGCACGCCGCCCAGAAAGGCGAACATCCGGATATGCGCGAGGATCCAATCTTCCAACCCCTCCGATGCCACCGCCTCGGCATAGGTGTGATTCGATGCCCCCATTGCCGCCACGAACAGCTTCATGGCCCGCGCTTCGCCGGTCGTGGGGTCGATCACGTCGATGGTGTCGCCGGCAAAGTCGACGAACACCTTCTCGCCGCCCACATGTGTCTGGCGCATCGTCGGGCGCACCCGACCCTTCCAAGCCTCGTAATGCGTGCAAAACCAAGTATAGGCAAAACCCCCGGGGTGCGCGGCACGGTATTCTTCCCAGAGCAGCATCCGCGTCACCCCAGGGCGGCGCAACTCGCGGTCAATCTCCGCCCAGTCGGGCACAAGCCGCTCCGCGTCCGGCACCGTGGGCGGGGCTGGAAACAAAAGAAGTTCAAGGCTGTCGTCATCGATCCCCTCCGGCAAGGGCCACGTGAGCCCGGCATGACGCGCCCGTTGGGTGTAGCTTCCGACGCTCCCCTTGCTCAGACCGAGGGAAGCGGCAATGGACCGCTCGCTCAGGCCTTGCCCAAGCTTCAATCGCAAAACATCTCGTATCCGGCGCATGTTCAATCGTCCTGTCGGCATCAAGCCACCCCTTCATTCCTGAAGGCGCAACTATCCTCAATTTGCCGACCAGACCTGCCCGCGATCCCGCGAAATCAGTGCCCAGCTTCACGCGAAATGACTGCCCATGATCCCGTGAAATCGATGCCCACCATCAAGCGAAACACGCATCCAGTAGCCAAACGCCCCCTTCATCCTACAAAGGCAGCGTCGTCACGGCAATTTTTCGAGGTGCCCTTCAGCGTGTCGGGCGAGACCGTCAGCTTCACCGGCTCGCCCAGCGACTGGGGCCTGCGCCGCATGGTCCTGCATTACGCGCACCTCTGCGCTGCGGCGGGCGGGGTCGATGCCTTCCTGATCGGTACCGAGATGCCGGGGCTGACCACCATCCGTTCCAGCGCCAGCACCTATCCGGCTGTCACCGCCTTCAAGACCCTCGCGGCCGATGTGAGTTCCATCCTCGGGGCTGGCACGAAGATCGGCTATGCCGCCGACTGGTCGGAGTATTTCGGCCATCAACCGCAGGACGGCAGCAATGATGTCTATTTCCACCTCGACCCGCTCTGGTCGGACGCCAACATCGACTTTGTCGGGATCGACAACTACCTTCCGCTGTCGGACTGGCGCGACGGTTTCGACCACGCCGATGCGCTTGAAGGCTGGCCTGCGATCTACGACCGTGCCTATCTGCAGGCGAACATCGCCGGGGGCGAAGGCTTCGACTGGTTCTACGCCAGCGCCGCCGATCGGTCCGCGCAGATCCGCACGCCGATTACTGATGGGGCTGCGGCAAAGCCTTGGGTGTTTCGCCCGAAGGACATGCGCGCCTGGTGGACGAACCCGCACTACAATCGGCCAGGCGGTGTGGAGAGCGGCTTGGCCACCGCATGGGTGCCGCAATCGAAACCGATCCGCTTTACCGAACTGGGTTGTCCCGCCATCGACCGGGGCACGAACCAGCCGAATGTCTTCTTTGACCCAAAGTCGTCCGAGAGCTTCACGCCGTATTTCTCGCGGGGCTGGCGGGATGACGCGATCCAGCGGGCCTATCTGGAAGCGAGCTACCTGCATTGGGGCGACCCGGCCAACAACCCGATCTCCGGCATCTACGGTGGACGCATGGTGCATGTGCCGGAATGCGCCGCCTGGACCTGGGACGCGCGACCCTATCCGTTCTTCCCCGAACTGACCGGTGTCTGGACCGATGGACCGAACTGGCGGCTGGGCCACTGGCTGACCGGGCGGCTGGGGGCGGTATCGCTTGCGGCATTGGTGCGCCATCTTTGCCTGCGCGCCGGGATGCCGGAAGCCCTGACCGACGTGTCCGGCCTCTGGGGGGCTGTCGAAGGTTACGCCATCACCGCCTTGGAAGCCCCGCGCTCCTCGATCAGCACGCTGGCCCGGCATTTCGGGTTCGATGCCATCGAGACCGAAGGCGTGATCCGCTTCGTCATCCGGGGCCGGGTGTCCGTCGTGACCTTGGCCCATGACGACCTCGTGGCGTCGCGCGAGGGCGAGGCGCTGGAACTGGTCCGTGCGCAGGAAACAGAACTGCCGCAGGCGCTGAAGTGGCAGGTCGCGCGCGCCGACGAGGATTATGAGGCGGCGTTGGTTGCCCACCCCCCGCGAAACCATCTTAGCCGCGCTGCACGCGCGGCTTTTGGCTCTGCCCGCCACCGCCCTGCGCGGCGACGTGCTGCCCGAACGTGTGCCCACCGGTGGCCTGCTGATCCTGCGCGATGGCGAGCCGGGGGAACCTGAGGTCACGCTGTCACCCCTGCGCTACTACTACCAGCCCCAGGCCGAGATCGAGGCAGTCGTGCAGGGCGCGGCCCGTGACACTGCCTGCGATTTCGTGCGGGCGGGTGGCACGATGGCAGGGATCGGGCGGTTGCAGGACGCGCGCAGGATCGTCGAGGGGGGCGCCGGCACGCAGGTGCGCATGGAACTCTTGGCGTCTGAGAACCGTCTGCCGGGCGAAAAGCGCTCCGGCCGGTTGTCGAAACACCAACCTGAAGCGGTGCAAGGGCCCGCGTGAAAGTTCATCGTCAGGCACGACCTCGTGGCGGTCTCTTCCCAGATGCCACCGCGGAAAAAACCCGCTCCACCCGATGCGCCTGTCCCCTTCGTCCCGTGCATCGGGTGGCGTGACGCGGCCGAGGGCAACATCCTGTGTGAACATGCCCGGCTGATCCAGCGCAGTCACGATCTGCCGGCGCGGACGATCTACGACTGGCGGCATTATCTGGCTGTCATCCAGCGCAAGCCCGGAGCCCTCGGGAACGGCGCATCATTCATGGAATTGCCGTCTGCCTTCAGACAGTTGCAGGAGCAGATGATGCGACGACCGGGCGGGGATCGCGAGATGGTTGATATCCTCGCCCTGGTGCTTCAGCACGATGAACAGGCCGTGCTCACTGCCGTGGAACTTGCCCTCAGCGAGGACGTGCCGACCAAAACCCATGTGCTGAACCTGCTGCACCGGTTGGTTGGCGGCAAGACGGCGGGCCCGAACATCGACACGCAAAAGGCGCTGACCTTGCGCCGCGAGCCCAAGGCGAATGTCGAACGCTATGACGGCCTGCGTATCCAGATCGCCGGAGGTCGCCATGCGTCATGATCCCGCCAGCGGCGCCATCGTCATCATGGCTCGCGCAGCCTGAAGATGCATGGAGTGGCGCAGGCCGTCACCGATCTGATCGAGCAAGGGGCAACAGCTTTTGAGGCTGCCATCCCGATCCTGTCGCAACTGCTGAAGGCCGAACTGGCCGAACGCGAGGTCCGCTCCATCGCATACCACATGAAGTCGGCGTTCGGCGGGGAAACAGTCCCCCGGACGGTTTCCTGCTCCGCCTCACCCCGGCCTGCAAGGACCTCCCGGGCTTCGACTTCGCCGCCAGCGAGATCAACGAGGCAACGGTCCGAACACTGCACCGCTGCCCTCGCCAGCGGTCTCTGAACCGCCCCGGGTTTACCGGAGGGTGGTTTGTTCAATGACTACGCGACCATATCGAGTGAGTTCAGGTTTGCATAGAACGCCTCCTCTGCTTCTGCGGGTGGGATGTATCCGATTGGGCCAAGCAGGCGGCGGTTGTTATACCAATCGATCCATTTCAGCGTTTCCCATTCGACCTCGCGCATTGATTTCCAGGGGCCGATCTGGTTGATGACCTCTGTCTTGAACAGGCCGATGACGCATTCAGCCAAGGCGTTGTCATAGGCATCGCCAACTGTTCCAACGGAAAGGTCGATCTCGGCCTTGGCCAGGCGTTCGGTGTATTTGATCGACAGGTATTGTGATCCGCGGTCCGAATGGTGGACCAAGCTCTTGTTATCCGGCGTCTTTCTTTGCCAGATCGCTTGCTCCAGCGCGTCGAGCACAAACTGGGTCTTCATCGATGTCGAGACGCGCCAACCGACAATACGACGTGCAAAGACGTCGATGACGAAGGCCACGTAGACGGTGCCGGACCATGTGGGCACATAGGTGAAATCTGAAACCCACAGCTTGTTCGGCCGATCCGCCATGAACAGCCGGTTCACCTTGTCGTCCGGGCAAGGCAGAGACGTGTCAGGATTGGTCGTGATGACCTTCTTGCCACGGACCACGCCCCTGATGCCCAGATGGCGCATCAATCGTTCCACGGTGCAGCGGGCGGCGTCTTCACCCTGCCGTCGCAAAACATGCCAGATCTTCCGCGCGCCATAGAGCTTGCGGTTGGCATCCCAGGCCGCGTCGATCTTGAGGCTCAGGGCGGCATCCGATTTGGCCCGGGCCGAGGCCCGGTCAGGATCACGCATGATCGCCCGCCGGTCATAAAAGGTGGAAGGGGCAAACTGCAGTGCCCTGCAGATCGGCTCGACCCCGAATGCCTCTCGGCTTTCCTCAATGAAAGCAGTCATTTGCGAAACGGGCGGTCGAGCTCCGCCTGGGCAAAATACGCTGAAGCTTTGCGCAGAATCTCGTTCGCTTGCCGCAGTTCCCGGTTCTCGCGCTCAAGCTCTTTGATCCGCGCGATCTCAGCGCTGGTAGGTCCCGGCCGTTCGCCACCATCGCGCTGGACCTGTCGCATCCAGACGCGAAGGCTGTCCGTCGAACAGCCCAATTTACCTGCAATCGCCGTCAGCGCCGCAGCCTCGCTCTGATAATCATCGCGGTGTTCCATCGCCAGCCGCACCGCACGCTCGCGGAACTCAGGTGAATACGGCTTCGAGGTCTTCTTCTTTGAGGTCTGTTCCATAACGGGCAATTCTCCGAGAGTTTTGCCCTCCGGTAAACCCGGGGCGGTTCAATGTGCTCTCTCCGCCCATGTTCTTGATGGATAACAATACCTTCTGCCCGTCGCGGCGGATGCCGATCGCCGCCAGAACCGAGATGTTGGTGGCCTTGCGGTCCAGCCGGGTCCGGATCACGGTGCCGTCGAGGATCAGCCGGACGATGTCCTCTTCGGCCAGGCTGCGGGCCGACCAGGCATCCCAGTCCACCTTCACCTTGCGCCAGGCCCGGCTGACCACATCCTTGCTGACGGCGCCCTCGAACAGCCCGAACAGCGCCCGCTTGACGCGCCGGGTGTTGGTCCCGGCAAGATAGACCGCCGCGATCAGCGCCTCGGCCTTCTTCGTCAGCCGCTGGTAGCGCGGCAGCGCCTTCGAGCGCCATTCCTTAGCCTTGCCGTCCTCGTCCTCGACCCGGGCGCGGGGCACGCGCACCGTTTCGGTGCCGAAGGTGCCGGTCAGCTGCCGCTCGCGGTGCCCGTGGCGATAGCCCTTCGCCTTCTCGTCGCCGCGACCGTAGCGCATGCGGCCGAGAAACTCGGCCAGTTCCTCTTCAAACATGGTCTCGATGGTCGCGCGGACGCTCGCCCGCAGGCGCTCCTCGATCGGGTCATACCCGGTCGTGTCGGGCAGTAGCGAAAAGGCCGAGCTGTCGGTAATGTCGTTCATGGCGTGATCTCCCTGGCGGTTGGCGCCGCCGGCTGGGTGGGTTTCAGTTCACCCGGAGATTACGCCGCCTTCAAATTTCCACCACTCCCGCGACACCACCCGGATCACTCGCCAGACCGGAAACCGCCGCATCCAGATCACGACAAAGAGGACGATCGTCGCCGGCAATCGATATCGGGACGAAGTGCAGCCCCGTTGCGGTCCCGCGTGTCGGACGCGCCTGAACCAGGCCAACATGGCGTCGCCAAACCGTCAGCAGGCCTCGGTTCACACCCCAACGGCGCGCCACGTCGGAAATGGACGCACCCGGCTCCGCGCTCTCCGAAACGATCCTTGCCTTCTCCTCGGCGGTCCAGTTACGTCTACGCCGCTTCCCCGTTATCACCTCGATCCGGCGATAATCTCCGTCTTCATGCCTGCCTTGAAGCATGGCATCAGCTTCGACCCAATCCATTCACCTGTGCTCCTCGCAAGTCAGGCGACAAATCTCCGCAAACGCCCACCAGTGCGCAAGATGCCCCGCTCGTCGCGCTCACGTCTGATCGAGCATACGGGAAGTTTATCGCACTGTATTCGTTGTGGGAATCCTTCTCTTGCAGGCCCTGCAGATTATCCCGCTGCCAAAGGCCGCCACGTCCGCTGCGGTGGCCGCCAGTCGATCCACTCCAGCAGCATCGACAACTGTGCAGGCGTCAGCGCCACCTTCCCCTCCTTGGCCGAGCGCCAGACGAGCCGCCCTTTCTCCAGCCGCTTCAGGAACATGCAGGCGCCCAGACCATCCCACGAGATGACTTTGACCACGTCGCCGCGACGACCCCGGAAGACAAAGAGATGCCCGGCAAACGGATCCAGCTGCAGCACCGCTTCGGCCTGCGCTGCCAGCGCCGCAAAGCCCTTTCGCATGTCGGTGACGCCCGCTTCCAGCCAGACCCGCTTGTTGCCCGGAACCGGGATCAAACCGACAGACCCCGGATTAGCCGCGCCAAGGCTTCAGGATCATATCCACCGCTGATGCGCATCCGGTGCCCACCCGCCAGTTCGATCTCGATGTGGTTCTCTGCAAAAGGCATCGGTCGGGTGATCGGCGCTTCCTTGACGATCTCCATCGGCAGAAAGCGCAAACCTGCTTCCTCTGATCCCGGTCCAAACTTGGGCCGATGCCTGGGATCACGCAGCCATTTGAAGATCAGGTTCGCGTTCACCGAATAGCGAAGCGCCAACTGAGCCACGGAAACGCCTGGCGCCGTCGTCTGCTGGCAGATCGACCGCTTATCTTCATCCGTCCAAAGAAGCGGGGCGCGGTGTCGAGTCAGGTGGCCTTATCGCGCCCCTTGGCTCCCCCGCGCCGCAGCAGCTTGAAGGCGGGCAGGAAGATCAGGATTAAAGCGACGACAGTTATCGGCCCGGCGATGGGGCGGGTAAAGAAGATCGACAGATCGCCCGATGACAAGAGCAGCGACTGGCGCAGCGTCGGCTCGGCAATCGGGCCCAGCACGATGGCCAGAACGGCCGGCGCCAGCGGATAGTCGAGCCGCCGCAGCACAAAGGCCCCGATGCCGAAGATCAGGATCAGCCAGATGTCGAACATGTCGTTCATCGCAGCATAGCCCCCGACGATCGACAGCACGAAGATCATGGGTGCAAGCACGCTGAACGGCATCCGCAGCATCCAGATGAACACCGGGATGAACGCGAGATTGATCACGAGCGCGGCGAGGTTCGAGATGTAGAAGGATCCGATCAACCCCCAAACGAACTCGGGCTCGTCCAGAAACAGCCGCGGTCCCGGCGTCAAGCCCCACATGACCATGCCGCCGAGGAGAATGGCTGTCGTCGGCGAGCCGGGAATCCCCAGCGTCAGCATGGGCAGCATCGACCCGGTCGAGGCGGAGTTGTTCGCAGACTCGGGCGCCGAGATGCCGTCGACCTTGCCGCGCCCGAATTCTTCGGGTTTGCGGGAAATCATCTTGGCCACACCATAGGACATCAGCGAAGCAGGCGTCGCGCCGGCGGCTGGAAGGATGCCGACGAAAAAGCCCAGCAGCGATCCGATCGTCATGCCCTTCCAGCCGTCGCGCGTTGCCTCTGCCGCGTCGGATGCCATGCCCCGCATCGTCATCTTCGGGTTGGAGCTTTCGATCTCGCCGCGGGATTCCTCGATCGTCCACAGCATCTCGCCAATGCCGTAGACCCCGATCGCCAGCACCAGAAACCCGATGCCCTGCAGGAAGCCATTGATTTCGAACAGCACAAGGCGCGGCGCGCCCGATATCTGGTCGAACCCGACAGCGCCAAGAACCAGCCCGAAACAGATGGAAAAGATCGTCTTGGGTATGTCGTCACCGCCAAGCCCCACGAAGGTCGCAAAGGCCAGCAGCATCAGGGCAAAAATTTCAGGTGGCCCGAAAGACAGCGCGACGCTGGCCAACACGGGCGCGAACAGCGTGAAGATGACATTGGCCACGCTGCCCCCCACGAACGAGGCCAGCGCCGCCGTGACCAGCGCAAGGCTGGCCCGGCCCTGACGGGCAAGGGGCCTGCCGTCAAACGTCGTCGCGACTGCCGTCGACGCCCCGGGGATGCCGAGCGTAATGGACGAGATCGCGCCGCCATACATGGCACCATAGTAGATCGCGGCCAGGAAAATGATTGCCCCGGTGGGCGGAACCAGAAAGGTGATCGGCAGCAGGATCGCAACCCCGTTGACCGACCCCAGCCCAGGCATCGCCCCGATGAAAAGCCCGACCGTGACACCCAGCAGGATCAACAGAAGGTTCAGGGGCTGCAAAGACAACAACATGCCGCTGCCAAGAAGGGAGAGGATTTCCATCGCAGACACCGCCTAGTAGATGATTTCGTAAAGAAAATCGAACACCGGGTCCATGAATGGCAATCCGGTCGGCATTGTGATCCGCATCGCCCCCTCGAAGAAGAAGAAAAACAGGATCGGTGTAGCGACCGACAGCCCGATGCTCAACGCCCAGGAATGTCGTCCCAGAAACCGCAGGTAATAGAGCAGGAAGACAGCGATTGCCCCGTACATCGAGATGACCGCGATCAGGGCGACAAAGCCGATCAACCCGCCGCCGACCAGCCCGATCATCCGCCAGCCATGGCTGTCCAGAAACGGCTTGTCCGACTTCGACAGCGGGCTGGTTCCACGCACCCAATTGATCGCAATCGCTATGCAGGAAATCAGCATGACCGCCGAAAGCCAGAACGGCCAGGCCCCGCCGCCAGGACCCTTTCCCTCGATGTAGCCGATCGGCAGGTCGGCGCTCTTCCACATGAGATAGATCGAGAAGAGCGCCAGAACGCACGCGGTCAGAATTTCGCCGTAGCGCATAAAAATCCCCTGCCGTTCAGGCCCGGATCGTCGAAGGCTCAACTATCCAGCGCAGCCAGCAGGGCGCGGTGACTTTCGACTTCCTTCGCCCAGTAGGCGCGCTGCTCGTCGGCGTTCATCCACAGCGGCGACAGGCTTTCAGAGGCAAGATAGCCCTGCCAGTCCTCGCTTTCGTAGATCGTGGTGAAGATCGAGCGGTAGTATTCCGCTGCCTCCTCCGACATTCCGGGTGCACCGACCACGGCCCGCTGGTTGGCGTAGGAAAAATCGTGTCCGAGTTCGCGAATCGTCGGCACGTCGGGAAAGGCCGCCAGACGTTCATCCGAAAATGCCAGCAGCGGCACGAAGTCGCCCGCCTCGTAGAACCCCTTGGCCTCGGCCGGGTTGTTTACCGTCGCCATCACCTGCTGACCGGCCAGATCGCGGGCAACCGCCCCGCCGCCGTCATAGGGTATGTACTTGATCTTCAGGTCATAGGCGCCTGCCAGAAATGCAATCACGATAGAATCTTCCTGCCCCGTGCCGGTGCCGCCCATGACGAACTCGCCGTTCATCTCGCGCGCCTTTTCCACGAACTGGTCCACGGTGGTGATCCCGGACTTAGCATGAACCCACAGCACGAAGGGATCGACCCCCATCAACGCGATGGGCGTGAAGTTCTGGATGTCGATCCCCAGGTTTGCCTGCCGCAGCGGCGTGGTGAAGAACGAGTTAAGCGTCACAAGGATCGTGTGGTCGGGGTCGCCCGCGCCATTGACGTGCAGCAGTGCCTCGGCCCCCGAACCGCCACCCTTGTTGTTCGGCACGAGCGGTCGCTTTGAGAGGTCCATCTTCTCGGCCACCGACTGGATGAACCGCGCGATCTGGTCAGCCCCTCCTCCTGGCCCGGCCATGATCACGAAATCAATCGGGCGTCGGGGTTGCCATTCCTGTGCGAGGGCAAGTGTCGGGGTCATGGTGGCCAGCGCCGCGCAGGACAAGGTCAAGAAGGCGCGCTTCGTAATCGGCATAAGTCTTCTCCTCCGTGATGGGAACCGGGCACCGCCTGCGTGGGCAGAAGCTCTCTGATAGACACTATATTGCGAGGTTTTCTTTCCGGGCAACCTTTTGTTGCGCGCAAGATCAAACTTCTAGTGTGCCATCACGACCAGGATGTCGGCTTTGTCCACGACGGTCTGCGTGTTTCCGCCAAACAGCGTCTCGCGTTCATGGCTTTGCCCATAGGCACCCATGACCAAAACACCTGCACCGATGTCCTTGGTCTTCTTGAGCAACGCCGGGCCCGGAGAGCGGGCCTCGAAGCGGCAGATCTCGGCCTTGATCCCGCGCAGACGGTAATAATCGAGGAGTTCCTCTGGCGAAGCCGCATGAGGCTGTCCACGCCCGACGGCCAGGATCGTCACCCGTTCCGCTGCTGAAACAAGGTCCAGAGTGAGCGCGACAGTTCTTGCGGCCTCGAGTGACCCGTTCCAGGCGACGGCCAGATGCGCGGCAAAGTCGCCTGAAACCTCGGTGCGGGGAGGGCACATCAGGATGGGCCGACCGGTCTGAAACAAGCCCGACTTCAGGGCGTTGGTGCCCAGATTACGGTCGCGGTCGGGCTTGGCCACCACGACGAGGTCGGCAAGCCGCCCGTTGTGCTTGATCACCTCTGCCATGGTGCCGAATTCCTCGATGAACTCCACCGTTGCCCGGGTGCCATCAGGTTTGTCGGTTTCGGCAAGGTCAAGCTCGGCCGCGAAGGCGTGGAGCGAGGAGCGCAGGGCCGTCTCCTCCTGGTCAGCCAGCTGCGCCGCCTGCGACACGATGGCCTTGCGGGCAAAGGCTGGCAGCGCAATTCTGTGGGGCATCATGTCTTGTGGGCTCAGGCGGCAATGCGCGACAACGATATGCGCCTTGTGCCGGTGGGCCAGCACCGCCGCATGGGTGATGACCGTTTTGCCCATGCCATCACCACGCACGGGGACGAGTATCTTTGCGAGCATCTTCAAGCCTCCCTGTGGGGGCTCCCGTGGGCAACCCACCTGTCCAACATTCTGGTCTATCATTTTTTCTTTTTGGTATAGCGCAAGCCTGTTTCTTGCGACGACAAAAAACGCACGGCTGTTACTTTCGCCGGAAAGGCATATGTGGAAGGGCGCATTCCTTGCCGGCTTTCGGCGGCGATCTGTCGGTCGGGTGGTCGTCGAAGGGACGCTTCACGGGGTGGCAACTTGCACGGACGAGTTCGCCAGTTCGCCTTTCGCATGGAAGTTTTCTTTTCCCCAGCCTCCGCGAAACCATATCTCAACGCGCGGCACGCGCGCCTCTCATCGCGGCTCGCCACGGCCCTGCGCGGCGAAGTGCTTCCCGAACGTGCCGCTGGCCTCCTGATCCTGCGTGACGGCGAACCGGGAGTGCCGGAGGTCACGCTGTCGCCGCTGCGCTGGCACTGCCAGCAGCGTGCCGAGATCGAGGTGGTCGTGCAGGGTCGCTCGACCGCTTCCGACGGTTGTAGAGGGTCTTTGGCGGGCCATGCTTCTCAGGCCGCGCCATCCTAAGCCATTGCGATTGATGACTGCCATTCCGATCAGCACCCGCCGGTCATCGACGCGGGGCTTGCCGTGGCTCTTCGGAAATAGCGGCTGAAGTCGCGCCATCTGCGCGTCCGTCAGCCAGAACAGGTTGCTCATCGTTCAGTCTTCGTGCGGGGGCTGAATCACGCCGCGCGTGCAAGATCATGGGTCCTGACCCTGGGCGCGGCGGTGGTCTGGTGAATGCACGTTCGCCGGGGCGGTGGAGTCGCTTGGATTGCCAATGCCAACATGGCGTGACGCGATCATTGCAGCCGCGATGCGTCCGGGTCGGGACGGCGCCGCCCCGAAGCGATGACCCCACGCACGCGACCCGCCTCGAACCGTTGCACGGGGATCGGCGGGCTTCTTGAATGCGCAGACTCAGGGTCTGATCCGTGACATAATTGGAATGACGGCCCGAACGCCGTTTGGCGGACGGTTTCACCGGGCAGTGGCACCCATTCTGCCACAGGGCGGAAACCCGCAGGAACCGCAAGGAAGGGATCGTGGTCGAGATGGCTGGTCCGGCTCTGGTTGTTGTGAAGGCGCGGCTGGCGCGGGCCCTGCGTGTGCTGGCTGCGGTGGGGGCGCTGCTGGCGCTGGGCGCGCCCGGGGCACTGGCGCAGGATGCGTCGGCCCCGCAACTGGTCAATGCCGAGGCCCTGCTGAAGGCGCTGCTGGGCTTGTTCGTGGCGGCGACCGTGCTGGAGTTCGCGCTGACGGTGCTGTTCCAGTGGCGGGTCTACCGCGAGTTCCTGAACGGCAAGGCGGTCAAGTCGCTGGTGGCGGTGGCGGCCGGGTATCTGGTGGTGACCGGGTTCGATTACGACATCTTCGCCCGGATCATGGGTCTTGCCGGGGGCACGGGGGAAGGGTCGGCGCTGTCGCTGGTGCTTTCGGCCTTCATTCTGGCCGGGGGCAGCGCCGGGGTGAACGAGCTGATGCGCAAGCTTGGCCTGCGCCCGCCGAACGTGCTGCTGGAGGATCGCCCGAAACCCGCCGAATCCAAGGCCTGGGGGTCGTTGCGGGTGGTCGCGCGGCGTGCGGTCGGCCCGGTGCTGGTGCAGTTCGACAAGGTGGAATCGCCAACCCAGGACGAGATGGCGCTGCCCGCGCTGGCCGGGGTGATCGGGGCGCGGACCTGCTGGCTGCGCTTCACCAGCCTGTTTCTGGGCGACAACCGGCGGTTTCCGCCCTCGGGCGGCAAGACCGTCGATGCCGGGCCGGTCTACCGTATCGCGGTCAGCGGGCGGCTGCGCACCGACGACCCCGACCGCCCGCTGGAGGAGTTTCAGTACGAGGTGTTCCGTGGCCGCTTTGCGGAGCGGGCGATCATCGACCTTTCCTGCGAAATCTGACGGTCAGGCGATGAACGGTTCGGCCGCGATCTGGCGGCCTTTCAGGCAGGCGTCCGCGACCAGCCGCAACGGGGCGGTGTCGGCATCCGAAGTGCGGTCGGCGATCAGGCGGGCGAAGCGGCGGTAGATGGCGGGGTATTCCGCCTCGGGGTCCAGCGCCACTGCGTCGCCATCAATCGCCAGCAGGGCGCCGCCCTGGGCCAGCAGCAGGTGGTGGCCTTCGGATTTAACCGCGATTTCCCAGGTCTGCGGGCCGGTCTGGCGCCAGTCGAAATCGGCCGAGACAGGGATGGAGCCGCGCGCGGTCATCGCCAGGCGGGCGGCGATGGGGGTGGCGGCGTTGGCGGGAACCTCAAGCTCGGCCGTGTCGACATGCATCGGGCCGGGCAGGATTTCTGTCAGGATCGACAGCGCGTTGATGCCGGGATCGAAGACGCCGAAGCCGCCGGGTTGCCAGATCCAGTCCTGCCCCGGGTGCCAGCGCCGCACGTCCTCGCGCCAGATAATCTGCACGGCGTCGATCCGTCGGCCCGCCAGCCAGTCGCGGGCCGTCGCCACGCCGGGGGCGAAGCGCGAATGCCAGGTGGCGAACAGGGTGGTCCCGGCGCTGCGGGCGGCGTCGATGATGGTTTCAATCTCGCCCAGCGTGGCGGCGGGGGGCTTTTCGATCAAGAGGTCGCGCCCAGCGGCGATGGCTTGCAGGCAGACCGCCAGCCGCGCATCGGGCGGAGTGCAAAGCGCGATGGCGGCGTGGGGGCCGTGGGCAAGGTAGTCATCGAAGGTGGTGAAGCTCGGCACGCCCTCTACCTGTGCGTGGCGCGAAACCGCCGCCACCAGCCGGAAGGCCGGGTTGGCGGCAATGGCGGGCAGGTGCTGGTCGCGGGCAATCTTGCCGATACCGACCACGGCGACGGGTATTGCCATGTCAGTGGCTTTCCCTCGCCACGGCATTGCCACGGCAGCCGACGAGGAAATCGAAATCCGCCCCGGTTTCCGGCCCCATCACCCGCTCGTGGTAAAGCTGGGCATAGCCGCCGGTCGGCACCGGGGTGTTCGGCACCCAGGCGGCCAGCCGTTCCTGCAACTCGGCATCCTGAATATCGAGATGCAGCCGCCGCTGCGGCACATCCAGTTCGATCATGTCGCCGTTTTGCACCACCGCCAACGGCCCGCCGCGCGCCGCCTCGGGCGAGGTGTGCAGCACCACGGTGCCGAAGGCGGTGCCCGACATGCGGGCATCGGAAATCCGCACCATATCGGTTATGCCTTTCCGCAGCACCTTGGGCGGCAGGCCCATGTTGCCAACCTCGGCCATGCCGGGATAGCCGCGCGGGCCGCAGTTCTTCAGCACCATGACGCAGGTTTCGTCGATATCCAGATCTTCATCGTCGATCCGTGCCTTGTAGTCGTCGATGTCCTCGAACACCACGGCGCGGCCGCGATGCACCATCAGTGCCGGGGTGGCGGCCGAAGGCTTCAGCACCGCGCCGTTCGGGGCCAGGTTGCCGCGCAGCACCGCGATGCCGCCCGACTGTGCCAGCGCCCTGTCTGCGGGCAGGATGACCTCGTCATTCCAGTTCGCCACGTCGCGCACCTCGTCCCACACCGGGCCACCCGATACGGTCAGCGCGTCCTTGTGCAGAAGGCCCGCCTCGCCCAGCCGCCGCATCACCACCGGCAGGCCGCCGGCATAGAAGAATTCTTCCATCAGGTATTTGCCCGACGGCATCAGGTTGACGATGGTCGGCACGTCGCGGCCGCAGCGGTCCCAGTCATCCAGCGTCAGGTCCACCCCGACCCGGCCCGCGATGGCCAGAAGGTGGATCACCGCGTTGGTCGACCCGCCGATGGCGCCGTTGGCGCGGATGGCATTCTCGAACGCCTGCCGGGTCAGGATGTCAGAAGGCTTCAGGTCGTCCTTCACCATCTGAACGATCCGCCGCCCGGTGATATGCGCCATGACGCGGCGGCGCGAATCCACCGCCGGGATCGCGGCGTTGCCCGAAAGCGCCATTCCCAGCGCCTCGGCCATGCTCGCCATGGTGGACGCGGTGCCCATCGTGTTGCACGACCCGGCCGAGCGCGACATCGAGGCTTCGGCGTCAACAAATTCCTCGGTCGTCATCTCGCCCGCCTTCACGGCTTCGGAAAATTTCCACAGATGGGTGCCCGACCCGACCCGCTCGCCGCGGAAATAACCGTTCAGCATCGGGCCGCCCGACACGAGGATCGCCGGAATATCGACCGAGGCCGCGCCCATCAGCAGGGCGGGGGTGGTCTTGTCGCAGCCCGCCAGCAGCACCACGCCGTCGATGCACTGGCCGCGCAGCGATTCCTCGACATCCATCGCGCAGAGGTTGCGGAACATCATCGCGGTGGGCCGGAAGGCGGATTCGGAAGGGCTCATCACCGGGAATTCCATCGGCAACCCGCCCGCCTCGTAGATGCCATGCGCCACCCGTTCGGCCAGATCGCGCAGATGGGCGTTGCAGGGCGTCAGTTGCGACCAGGTGTTGCAGATGCCGATCACCGGGCGGCCGTCGAACAGGTCGGCCGGCAGGCCCTGGTTCTTCATCCACGACCGATGGTAGATCGCGTCCTTGGACGTGCCGCCAAACCATTCCTGCGAACGCAAGCGGCGGGGCCATGGGGCGGGTTGGAACGTCATTGTTGGTCCTTTCGGGAAGCAGGTCAGAGGGCGCGGACGGGCGGCACCGTATCGGTGGCAGGCACCAGCGGGTTGCACAGCGGCAGACCGAAGACGGGGGCTTCGATCTCGAACCGGTCGCCGGGTTCGGTGCGGATATCATCGGCAAAGCTGAGCGTCGCGGTGCCGAACATGTGGACGTGCAGATCGCCAGGCTGGCGGAACAGGCCATACTTGAAGTGGTGGTGTTCAAGGTTGGCAAGGGTATGCGACATGTTCGCCTCGCCCGAAAGGAACGGCTTTTCCCAGATCACCGCGCCGTTGCGGCGGATGCGGCTGGTGCCCTGCACATCGGCAGGCAGGTCGCCCAGCAGCAGTTCCGGGCCGAAGGCCGCGTCGCGCAGCTTGGAATGGGCGAGGTAGAGGTAGTTGATGCGTTCCATCACATGGTCGGAAAACTCGTTTGCCAGCGAAAAGCCGATGCGGCAGGGGGTGCCGTCGGGCGCGATCAGGTAGAAGGCGGCAATCTCGGGTTCCTCGCCGCCATCCAGCGCGAAGGCGGGCCGGGCCAGCGGCTGTCCGGGGCCGCGCACGCCGTGGCCGCTGCCCTTGTAGAACCATTCCGGCTGCACGCCCGGCGTGCCCGGCGCGGGCTTGCCGCCCTCCAGCCCCATGCGGAACATCTTCATGCTGTCGCTGAGCGTTTCCAGTTCGGCCCTGGCGTGCATCGCGTCGCGGGCGGCGGCGCTGCCCAGATGCGTCAGCCCGGTGCCGGTGATGACCATGTGCGCCGGGTCGGGGTGGCGCAGCGGGCAGTCGATCTTCCCGGCGGCCAGCAGGGCGGGCAGGTCGGCATCGTCCCCGCGCCCGCGGGCGGTCACGGTATCGGCCAGCGCGCGCCCCGAGGCGATGGCCTCCTGCGCCAGCGCAAGGATGCTGGTGGCGCCCGGAACATGGCGGGTGGCGCCGCCGGTGCGGCAGATGACGCCGCCGTCGATGATCTGGCTCAGGTGCATGGCGGCCTCAGGATCTGGATTTGTTGTAGACATCGAAGATCACGGCGGCCAGCAGCACCAGCCCCTTGATCACCTGCTGATAGTCGATGCCGATCCCCAGGATCGACATGCCGTTGTTCATCACCCCCATGATGAAGGCGCCCACCACCGCACCGACAATGGTGCCGACCCCGCCCGACATCGACGCCCCGCCGATGAACACGGCGGCAATCACGTCAAGCTCGAAGGACACGCCCGCCTTGGGGGTGGCGGTGTTCAGGCGGGCGGCAAAGATCAGCCCCGCCAGTGCCGCCAGAAACCCCATGTTGGCAAAGGCAAGGAAGGTCAGCCGCTCGGTCTTGATGCCCGAAAGCTTTGCCGCCTTCTCGTTGCCGCCGATGGCGTAGATGCGGCGGCCGATGGTGGTGGAATTGGTCAGGAACATGTAGGCCACGATCAGGATGCCCATGGTGACCAGCACGTTCGGGATGCCCCGGAAGGTCGCAAGCAGCCAGGCGATGTACAGGATCGCCGCGCCGACGATCAGGTTCTTGACCAGAAAGAACGCCAGCGGCTCGTCCACCATGCCATAGGCGGCGGCGCGTTTGCGCGCGGTCCAGGCCATCCACAGGATCATGCCCACGATCACGATTCCGGTGACGAAGGCAAAGCCGTTCAGCCGCTCCATCCCCAGCAGCGGGGCGATGAACGGCAGGAAATCGGGCACGAATACCAAGCGGTGCGAAAGCTGACTCACGGGGGATTCCCAAAGCGCCAAAAGTCTGAATCTATTGCGGTAGATCAGGGAGGGCATGGCCATGGGTGCAGCGATAGCATTGCGGTTGGACTTTGACGGGGCGACATTGAGGCGCTTGGCACGGAAGACGAAGAACGCGAACCAAAGCCGAAGGCTTCTGGCGCTGGCTGAGATCTACGATGGCGGCAGCCGCAGCGATGCCGCGCGGATCGGCGGTGTGGGTCTGCAGATTGTACGCGACTGGGTTGTGCGGCTCAATGCCCGCGGGCCGGATGCGCTGATTGATGGTAAAGCGCGTGGCAATCGACCCAAGCTCAATGATGTCCAACGCCAGGCGCTTGTGGCGATCGTCGAAAGCGGACCGATCCCTGCAATCCATGGAGTCGTGCGCTGGCGACTGATCGACCTTGCACAGTGGCTTTATAAGGAATTTACGGTCTCGATTGACGAAACGACCGTGAGCCGGGAGTTGAAGAAGCTGGGTTATGTGAAGCTCACGGCGCGACCGCGCCACCATGCACAAGACACAGAGGCGCTGGAGGGGTTTAAAAAGGGGGCTTTGCAACCAAACTGGAAAAAGTCCGCGCGCGCCTGCCACAAGGCACTGCAATAGAAGTCTGGTTCCAGGACGAGGCCCGAGTCGGTCAGAAAAACAAGATCACGCGCCGATGGGCACAACGTGGAACACGGCCCTCCGCACCGCATGACCAACGAACCATATCAGCCTACATCTTCGGAGCAATCTGCCCGGCACTGGGCAAGGGCGCAGGGCTTGTCCTGCCGGTTTGCAATACGGACGCGATGAATCTGCATCTTGCTGAAATCGCTCGAACCGTGGCGCTTGGTGCCCATGCCGTACTGCTCATGGATCAGGCTGGGTGGCATATGACCGCCGCACTCATCATACCAGAGAATATCAGCATCATTCCGCTGCCAGCCAAATGCCCTGAACTCAATCCCGTCGAAAACATCTGGCAGTTCATGCGGGATAATTGGCTCTCCAACCACATCTTCGAATCCTACAACGAAATTGTCGATCATTGCTGTGATGCTTGGAACAAGCTGATCGCCCAGCCCGCGCGCATCAAATCCATCGGGATGCGTAAATGGGCGCATGAGTGCTGATCAGTGCAGGTTGGTAGAAGCCGGTGGACAGCGACTGGAACCCCTTGGAGAACGGCCCGACCGACTTGCCGTTCAACAGCCACAGCGTCGCCCCCCGGAACACCAGCATCCCCGCCAGCGTCACGATGAAGGACGGGATGCGCCAGTAGGCGATCCAGTAGCCCTGCGCCGCGCCGATGCAGGTGCCGACGGCAAGGCAGATCACGATCACCAGCAGCGGGTGCATGTCCCAGTCGACCATCATCACGGCGGCCAGCGCGCCGACGAAGCCCACCACCGACCCCACCGACAGGTCGATGTGCCCCGACACGATCACCAGCAGCATCCCCAGCGCCATGATGATGATGTAGCTGTTCTGCAAAAACAGGTTGGTCAGGTTGACCGGCCGCATCAGCGTGCCGTCGGTGGTGATCTGGAAGAACACCATGATCGCCAGCAGGGCCAGCAACATGCCGTATTCGCGCATGTGGCCGCGCAGATAGGCCCCGATGCCGGAAGGTTTCGTCATGCGTTCGCCCCGCTGGTTTCGGCGGTCATGATGGTCTGCATGATCCGCTCCTGACTGGCTTGCGCGCGGGACAACTCGCCCACGAAGCTGCCCTTGTTCATCACCATGATCCGGTCGCACATGCCCAGCAGTTCCGGCATTTCCGACGAGATCAGGATCACGCCGCGCCCCTGGTCGGCCAACTGGTTGATGATGGCATAGATCTCGAACTTGGCGCCCACGTCGATGCCGCGCGTCGGTTCATCGAGGATCAGCACGTCGGGGTCGGTGAACAGCCATTTGGCCAGCACCACCTTCTGCTGGTTGCCGCCCGACAGGTTGACGACGCGCTGGAACACCGTCGGCGTGCGGGTGTTGAGCTGGGTCTTGTAATCCTCGGCCACCTTGCGTTCGCGGTTGCTGTCGATCACCCCGCGCCGCGACACGCCGGGCAGGTTGGCAAGCGTGGTGTTGCGCAGGATGTTTTCTTCCAGCACCAGACCCAGCGCCTTGCGGTCCTCGGTCACATAGGCAAGGCCCGCGCGGATCGCGGCGGGCACATCGGCCAGATCGGCCGCCTTGCCGCCCAGCGTGACACGGCCGCTGATCCTGGTGCCCCAGCTGCGGCCGAACAGGCTCATGGCAAACTCGGTGCGCCCCGCACCCATCAGGCCCGCGATACCCACCACCTCGCCCCGCCGCACCGTCAGATGCGCGTTGCGGATCACCGGGCGGTCGGGGTGCTGCGGGTGGAACACGTTCCAGTCGGAAACCTGCATCAGCACCTCGCCGATCTTCGGCGTGCGTTCGGGGTAGCGGTGCGCCATGTCGCGCCCCACCATGTCGCGGATGATCCGGGCCTCGGTGATGTTTTCGCGCGCGATGTCGGACACCGTGGCGCCATCGCGCAGCACGGTCAGCCGGTCGGCCACGCGGCTGATCTCGTTCAGCTTGTGGCTGATCAGGATCGAGGTGATGCCCTGCGCCTTGAACTCCAGCAGCAGGTCCAGCAGCACGGCGGAATCGTTTTCCTGCAAGGCGGCGGTGGGCTCGTCCAGGATCAGCAGCTTGACCTTCTTGGAAAGCGCCTTGGCAATCTCGACCAGTTGCTGCTTGCCTACCCCCAATGAATCGATCCGCGCCTGCGGGCTTTCGCGCAGGCCGACCTTGGCCAGCAGCGCATCGGTCCGCCGCCACGTCTCCTGCCAGTCGATCACGCCGCGCCGGGTGATCTCGTTGCCGAGATAGATGTTCTCGGCAATCGACAAGAGTGGCACCAGCGCCAGTTCCTGATGGATGATGATGATGCCCCTGGCCTCGGAATCGTGGATGCCGCCGAACCGGCATTCCTGCCCCTCGAAGAAGATGCCGCCCTGATACGAGCCGTGCGGGTAGACGCCCGACAGCACCTTCATCAGGGTGGATTTTCCCGCGCCATTCTCGCCCACCAGCGCATGAATCTCGCCCGGCAGCACCGACAGGTTCACGTTGTCCAGCGCCTTGACGCCGGGAAACGTCTTGGTGATGCCGCGCATCTCGAGGATGGGGGTCATGGGTGCCTGCGGGGGTTGGGGGAAGGCCCCGCCGCGCATGGCGGCAGGGCCGGGGTGTCACTTCAGGTCTTCGGCCTTGTGATAACCGGAGTCGATCACGATCGCCTGATAGTTGCCGGCATCCACCGACACCGGCTCCAGCAGGTAGGACGGCACCACCTTCACGCCGTTGTCGTAGGTCGTGGTGTCGTTGATTTCCGGCGTGCCGCCCGACAGCAGCGCCTCGACCATGCCAACCGTCACGCGCGCCAGTTCGCGGGTGTCCTTGAACACGGTGGAATACTGTTCCCCGGCGATGATCGACTTGATGGATTGCAGTTCGGCATCCTGCCCCGAGACGATCGGCATCGGCAGGTCGCCCGAGCCGTAGCCCACACCCTTCAGCGACGACAGGATGCCGATCGACAGCCCGTCATAGGGCGACAGTGCGCCGTGCAGCGGCTTGTCGGTGTAGTTGGCCGACAGCAGGTTGTCCATCCGCGCCTGCGCCACCGCGCCATCCCAGCGCAGGGTGCCGACCTGGTCCATCCCCATCTGGCCCGACCCGATCACGATGTCGCCGCTATCGATCAGCGGTTGCAGCACCGACATGGCGCCGTCGTAGAAGAAGAAGGCGTTGTTGTCGTCGGGGCTGCCGCCGAACAGCTCGACATTCCACGGCTTCACGTCGGGGAAGCGTTCCTTCATGCCGTTCACCAGGCTGGTCGCCTGCTGCACGCCGACCTTGAAGTTGTCGAAGGTGGCGTAATAATCGACGTTGCCGCTGTCGCGGATCAGCCGGTCATAGGCGATGACCTTGATGCCGCTGGCGGCAGCGTTTTCCAGCGCGTTCGACAGGGTGGTGCCGTCGATGGCCGCGATCACCAGCACGTTGACGCCCTTGGTGATCATGTTCTCGATCTGGGCCAGCTGGTTCGGGATGTCGTCCTCGGCATATTGCAGATCGGTGGCATAGCCTGCGGCGGTGAACTGCTCGACCATCGAATTGCCGTCGGAAATCCAGCGGGCCGAGGATTTCGTCGGCATCGCGATGCCGACCGTGCCCTTGTCCTGCGCCAGGACAGGGGCGGTGAGAAGCGCCGCGCCAAGCGCGAAAGACGCCAGAACTGACGTTAGGATCTTCATGGTGTTCCTCCCTGCCACAGGTGGGATGCGGTCTTGCTGTGACCGTTGCCCCCGGGGGCTCTTCGTTATGGACCGGGTTGGCCCGAACTCCACACTAGACTTTGCGCGCCATACCAATCAAATGCCGAAATTGGAAAAGAGCATGACAGGATTGGCATGATGGTCGGGACTCTGGCGACACGACTGATGCTGAAGCACCTGCGGCTGATCGCGGCAATTGCCGAACATGGCCAACTGTCGATAGCCGCACATGCGCTGGCGATGACGCAGCCTGCCGCCTCGCGCACGCTGGCCGAGGCGGAAAGCCTCGTCGGGGTGCCGCTGTTCGCGCGCAACCCGCGCGGGATGACGCTGACGGCGGCGGGCGAAAGTCTGGCGCGGCGGGCGCGCAACATCCTCGACGAATTGCAGGGTGCCGCAGAGGAGGTTGACCGGCTGCGCCTTGGCCGGGGCGGGGTAGTGCGGATCGGGGCGGTGACGGGGGCGGCGGTGGGCTATGTCGCACCGGCGATCCGGGCGCTGCGTGCCCTGGTGCCCGATGTCGAACTGCATGTCGAGGTCGGCACCAGCGAAGAACTGATGCACGGCCTGCTGGCGATGCGGCACGACATGATGCTGGGGCGGCTGCCCGCCCGCCTGCCGCCCGAGCCCCTGTCGGTGCGCCCGGCGCGCGGCGAGGTCGCTCGCATCGTGGCCCATGCCGACCATGCCTCCGCCGGGCCGGACCCGGTGGCACTGGCAGACCTGTTGGCCGACGAATGGGTGATCCAGGGCACCGGCACCCCGATCCGCCGCGCGGTGGACGAGGCGTTTCTGGCGCATGGCCCGGCGCTTCCGCTTCGGGTGATCAACACCGCCTCGCTGCTGATGGTGATGGCGCTGCTGCGCGGTCCGGGCATCGTGACCGCCGTCAGCCAGGAGGTGGCGCAACTGCTGACCGAGGGGCGCAGCGGGCTGGTGATCCTGAACGTGGCGCAGCCGATCCACGTCGCGCCCTATGCGCTGATCACCCTGCGCGACCGCCGCCTGTCGCCGGTCGCCACGCATTGCCTTGAGGTTCTGGGGCGGCTGGTGGCGCAAGACCCGCCCGGGTGAAAGCCTCAGGGAGTCAGCGTCAGCCCGCCCTCGCGCACCAGAAAATCGACGATCCGCGCCACGCCGTCGCCCTGCCGCAGCCGCGCCATGACATAGGGCCGTGGGCCGCGCGCCCGGGCGGTGTCGGCCTCCAGCAACTCCAGATCGACGCCGACATGCGGTGCGAGGTCGGTCTTGTTGACCACCAGCAGGTCGGAGCGTGTCACCCCCGGCCCGCGCTTGCGCGGAATGTCCTGCCCGGCGGCGGTGTCGATGACATAGATCGACAGGTCGGCCAGTTCCGGGCTGAAGGTCGCCGCCAGATTGTCGCCGCCCGACTCGATCAGTATCAGGTCAAGCGCGGGAAAGGCGCGGCGCAGGTCGGCCACGGCGGCAAGGTTGATGCTGGCATCCTCGCGGATTGCGGTGTGCGGGCAGCCGCCGGTTTCCACGCCGCGGATGCGCTCGGCAGGCAGCACCTGCGCGCGCATCAGGTAGTCGGCATCCTCGCGGGTGTAGATGTCGTTGGTGATCACCGCCATCGAGCAGCGTTGCGCCAGCGCGCGGCAGAGTTGCTCGGTCAGCGTGGTCTTGCCGGCCCCGACCGGGCCACCGATCCCGACGCGCAGCGGGCCGTGGGCGTAAGTCATGTGCGGAATATCCTGACATCCATGGTTTCGTGATGCATCGCCGCCATGTCGGCGCGGAAGGCGGCGGTGGTGATGGCGCCCAGCGGCAGGGTGGCGGCTTCGGTCGCCAGATCGGTGATCAGCGGGTGCAGGGCGGCAAGGGCGCGCTGGCCTTCTGTCTGGCCCAGCGGCACGAAGCGCACGGCGGCAGAGACGAGGTTGGCGGCAAAGGCGTGCAGATACAGCGCGATCACCTGCTGCGGTGCCAGCCCCAGCCTGCGCGCCGCCTGACCCACCGCCACCGGCAGGGGCCGCGCCGCCAGCGCAAGCCCGGTCAGCGCGGCGGTGGTGGCAGCAAAGGCCGCGCCCTGATCCTCGGTCTCGCGCAGGCGTTCGGCCGAACCGCACAGCGCGCGGGCCAGATCGGTCAGCGCATCGAGATCGGCGGCGGGGTCGAGCGCGTGGGCCAGCAGGATCGCATCCGACCGCCCCGCGCCATGTGCCAGCACATCCGCCAGCCATTGCCGAACCGCCCCGGCATCGGCCACCTCGCCCTGCGCAATCGCCCATTCCAGCCCGTGCGAACAGGCAAAGCCCCCGGTCGGAAAGCCGGGCGACAGCCATTGCACCAGCGTCAGCAACCCGGCGTCGGTCATTCCGGCTCGGCCGGGGTTTCGTCGTCGTCGGCGGTGTGCAGGTGCGCGCCGTGGTGCAGGACATGGGCGGGCCGATTGGCGTGAACCTCGGGTCCATGCTCATGCCCCATGGTGCGGCCCAGCCCGTAGGCGCCGCCCTCGGGGCGGAAGGGGGCGACGACCTCGGTCACATGTGCCCCAAGCCCGCGCAACATGCCTTCCAGCACATGATCGTCGCGGATCAGCAGGCGGCCGGGTTGGATTTCGCAGGGGGTGTGGCGGTTGCCGATGTGCCAGGCCAGACGCGCCAGGTCGCCGGTGACCGCCAGCAGCGGCTCTTCGGCGGCGGCAATCTCGATCAGGCGGCCATCGGCCAGTTCGAACGCGTCGCCATGTTCCAGACCGACAGTTTCCGGCAGATCGACCAGCAGGCTTTCGCCGCTTTCGGTCACCAGCCGCTTGCGGCGCAGAAAGCGGGCGTCATGGTCCAGACTGACAACCCCGGCACTCGGTCCGGGCCAGCAGCCGACACGGTGCAGGATACGCGCTTCGACAGGATCGGACATGGCAGGCCCCTTTCGCGGACAGTTCATGCCCCAGCGATAGCCCGCCCCCGACCGATTGAAAAGTGCCGTGGCATGGTTGCAGGCCGATGCGCGGCTTTTCCCGGCAAGCCCGGGGTCAGACGTAGAACAGGTCGCGGAACACATGGGCCGCGATCTGGTCGCGGCTCTGGATGCCAAGCGCGGCCAGTTCGGCATCGCTTTTCGCTTCCAGCCGGGCAATCTCGGCGTGGCGGCCCCGGCGCTCGGCGTGCGCGGACATGCGGACGGCCATGTCGTGCAGCATGTCGCCCAACTGTCCGTGAAGGGCATGTGGCGTGTGCGGGTAGCTAGAGACAGACATCTGGAAACCTCCGGGCATGGAACCCAAGTTTTCCTCCCATGTGGTCAGGTTATCTTACCAGCGCGGCAAGCGCAAATGCTGCATCTGCATTGCCGCGATGCAGGGCGCGCAGGTCAGTTGCGGAATATGTCGCGGAACAGGTGGCGCGGCAGGCCGTCGCGCGTCAGGCCCATCGAGGCCAGCGCCGCGTCGGGCAGGGCGTGAAGGCGCGCGAATTCGGCCTCGCGTCCCTGTCGCAGCAACCATGAATTGCAGCCCGTGGCCTCGACGGCGAAAAACAGGTCCAGGGCTGCGGCGGCTTCCGGGCTTAGCGGAGAGTTGGCAGGGTGCAGGCTCATGGCGGCTCCTTCTGGCGGTCCGTCCTCCCCCCCTTCCGACTTATGCCGCGGTGCAGAAATGTCCAGACGTGCCGCGGGGAAATCCGCCCCGCCGCGCCGGTCAATACAGGAAATACCGCTGCGCCAGCGGCAATTCGCCTGCCGGTTCGCAGGTCAGCAGCACGCCATCGGCCCGCACCTCGTAGGTTTCGGGGTTGACCTCGATTTCCGGCCGGGCGGCGTTCAGCACCATGTCGGCCTTGCCGATGCCGCGCGTGCCCCGCACCGCCGGCGTGGCCTTGGCAAGCCGCAGCCGGTCGGCCACGCCGTCCTCCACCGCCGCCTGCGACACGAAGGTGACGGCCGAGCGGTGCAGCGCCCCGCCGAACGCCCCGAACATCGGCCGGGTGTAAACCGGCTGCGGCGTGGGGATCGAGGCGTTGGGGTCGCCCATCTGCGCCACCACGATCATGCCGCCCAGCAGCACCATCTCCGGCTTGGCACCGAAGAAGGCCGGGTTCCACAGCACCAGATCGGCGCGCTTGCCTTCCGCGACCGACCCGACATGTGCCGAGATGCCATGCGCGATCGCCGGGTTGATGGTGTATTTCGCGATGTAGCGCCGCACGCGGAAATTGTCGTTGGCCCCCAGTTCCTCGGCCAGCCGCCCGCGCTGCACCTTCATCTTGTGCGCGGTCTGCCAGGTGCGGATGATCACCTCGCCCACCCGCCCCATCGCCTGACTGTCGGATGCCATGATGGAAAAGGCCCCCATGTCGTGCAGCACGTCCTCGGCGGCGATGGTTTCGCGCCGGATGCGGCTTTCGGCAAAGGCCACATCCTCGGGGATCGACCGGTCGAGGTGGTGGCACACCATCAGCATGTCGAGGTGTTCCTCGATGGTGTTCGTCGTGTAGGGCATGGTCGGGTTGGTGGAACTGGGGATGATGTTTGCCGACCCCACCACCTTGATGATGTCGGGCGCATGGCCGCCCCCCGCGCCCTCGGTGTGGAAGGCGTGGATGGTGCGGCCCTTGATCGCGGCGAGGGTATTCTCGACAAAGCCCGATTCGTTCAGCGTGTCGGTGTGGATCAGCGCCTGCACGTCCATCGCGTCGCACACCGTCAGGCAGCAGTCGATGGCGGCGGGGGTGGTGCCCCAGTCCTCGTGCAGTTTCAGCGCGGCGACGCCGGCGCGCACCTGTTCCTCCAGCGCCGCAGGAACGCTGGCGTTGCCCTTGCCCGACAGCAAGAGGTTCATCGGAAATGCGTCGAAGGCCTGCAGCATCCGCCCGATATGCCAGGGCCCCGGCGTGCAGGTGGTGGCGAGCGTGCCATGCGCGGGCCCGGTGCCGCCGCCCAGCATGGTGGTGATGCCCGAATGCAGCGCGTCGTCGATCTGCTGCGGGCAGATGAAATGGATGTGCGAATCGAACCCGCCCGCCGTCAGGATCCGCCCCTCGCCGGCAATCACCTCGGTGCCGGGGCCGATGATGATGGTCACGCCGGGCTGGGTGTCGGGGTTCCCGGCCTTGCCGATGCGGTGGATCATGCCGTCACGCAGGCCGATATCGGCCTTGTAGATTCCGGAATGGTCCACGATCAGCGCGTTGGTGATCACCGTGTCCACCGCCCCCCCGGCGCGGGAGATCTGGCTTTGCCCCATGCCGTCGCGGATCACCTTGCCGCCGCCGAACTTCACCTCCTCGCCATAGGTGGTCAGGTCGCGCTCCACCTCGATGATCAGGTCGGTGTCGCCCAGCCGGACGCGGTCGCCCGTGGTGGGGCCGAACATGGCGGCATAGGTCGCGCGGGAGATGGGGGTCGGCATGGGGCCTCCGTCAGGGTTGAAGCTGGGTCGGGGATGCCCGGCTTGTGCGGTGGGGTTCGGGGGCCATCATGCGAACGGCCCGCGTTTCGTCAGCCGGGCGGCGTTCGACCGGGTGCGCCGCCGAACGTGTTTCAGCGCGGCCAGCGCCACCCCGTTGGGCGAGGCGCCCGAGGCCAGCGCCCGCCCGGCCGCCGCCGAGGCATCGCGCATCGCATCGACCTTTTCCGTCATCATCCGGTCGTTCTCGGTATCGGCGGTGTTCCACAAACCGGCCATGCCCCAGAGCCGCAACATGATCACCGTCTGCGCCTCGACCGCCATCATGCTCATCTGGACGGACAGCCGCATCGCCTCGGCGACCGAATAGGGTTTCGACATCAACTTCTCCTGCACCACGGGTCACAGCCCGCCCATCACCAGCCCGTTGAAGCCCTGCACGACCCGCAGGCCGCGATAAGGCACCAGCCGCACCTCGCGCGTCTGACCGGGTTCGAACCGAACGGCGGTTCCGGCGGCAATGTCAAGCCTCATGCCGCGCGCGGCGGACCGGTCGAAGCTGAGACCGGGGTTGGTTTCGGCGAAATGGTAGTGGCTGCCGACCTGCACCGGGCGGTCGCCGGTGTTGGCAACCGTCAGGGTGATCTGCGGCTGGCCCGCGTTCAGGATGATGTCGCCATCGGCGGGAAAGACCTCTCCGGGGATCATCGCGCGCCCTCTCAGCCGAAGGCCAGCACGGCGCCGGACAGGGCCGCGAGCCCGCCCAGCACCCGCGCGACTTGTGCCCGGGCCAGCAGGCCGATCCCCAGCCCCGCGCCGTGCAGCGCCGCCGTGGCCAGCACGAAGCCCGCGGCATAAGGCGCAAGCCCGCTGCCCGGCCCTTCGGCGCCATGGGCAAACCCGTGCGCCACCCCGAACAGCGCGATCGCCGCCAGTGCAGGCACCAGCCCCGGCCGCAGCGCCAGCGCCGCCGCCGATCCCAGCACGATGACCGAAGCGAGAATCACCGGCTCGACCCCCGGCAAGGGCACGCCCATCGCCCCCATCGCGCCGCCCGCCAGCATGGCCGCGACAAAGGCCAGCGGCATCGCCCAGAGCGCGCGCCCGCCGCTGACAGCCGCCCAGAGGCCGACGGCCAGCATCGCCAGCACATGATCGGCCCCGCCGACCGGATGCCCCAGTCCGGCAAGGAAGGGCGCGCCGGCATTGTGCCCGGTGTGGGCAAGGGCCGCGCCAGGGATCAGCAGCAGCGCGGCCAGCAGGGGCGACAGACGGGTATGGGACATGGAAACCTCTCAGCGGATCGGGTGGTGAACGGTGACAAGCTTGGTGCCGTCGGGGAAGGTGGCCTCGACCTGCACGGAATGGATCATCTCGGGGATGCCCGACATGCACTGGTCGGCGGAGATGACCTGCGCGCCCGCCTCCATCAGGTCGGCGACCGTGCGCCCGTCGCGCGCGCCTTCCACGACGAAATCGGTGATCAGCGCAATCGCCTCGGGGTGGTTGAGCTTGACGCCGCGCGCCAGCCTGCCGCGCGCCACCATGGCGGCAAGGCTGATCAGCAGCTTGTCCTTCTCGCGGGGGGTCAGGTTCATCTTGGTCCTCTCATCGCATCACATCTGCCACACGCGGGGCAGCGCACCCCGGCGCAGCACGCCCAGCAGCCGCGCCACCTGCCGCCGCAGCGGCCAGCCGTCGGCCGCCAGCAGCCGCACCAGCAGCCTGCCGTCGAAGGCCGAGGCGGCAGCCTCGACCCCCGCCTCGTCCAGCACGGCGCGCACCGGGGCAAGGGAATCTTCGGCGCCCGCGCCGACCAGCGCAAGCACCGCCATCGCCCGCGCTCCGCCAAGCAGCGCGGGACTGTCGGCGCGCGACAGAATGGTGCCGTCAAGCGCGAAGGGGTCAAGCAGCAGCGGGCGGCCGACGCGGGTGATCTCGCGCCGGTCGGTCAGGTGCAGGCGGGTCACGGTTTCGCCCATCGCCGCGCGGCCGAGCACAAGGCTTTCCAGCAGCAGGCAGCCGGCACCGGGGGCTAGGTCGATCCGGGTCTGGCGGTGAAGGTTGGCATTCTGGAACAGGATGGTCTCCTGCGGCAGCCAGTCGAGCCAGCCGCCCGCACCCACCGCGTGCCGCACCGTGACCCGCGCGGGCCCGTGCGGGGCGGCATAGGCGCGCTCGGCGGTCTGGGTTGTGGCCAGCGCCCGGCAGCCCGGCCCGAGGGTCAGCGCGTAGGACAGCAAGTCGCCGCTGGTCAGCCCGCCGGCGGTGTTCAGGAACACCACTTCGGGCACCGCGCCCTCGCAGCGCGGCAGGATCGCCTTGGCGCAGCCGATCTGGCGCAGACCTCTGAGCCTGGCGCGCCCCGGCCCCGGCACCAGTGTGACCACAGCTTCGCCATGGCTGCGCTGCATCGCGGGGAAGGGCGGGGAAAGGGCGTTCATCGGGACTCCGCTGGCATGGGTTCAGCAAAGCACCCGGCGCCGCCGGACGCATGCCCGCCGCAGCGAACTGGCCCGCAGGGCACCGGGGTCTGCGATGAAATGCCGATTTTCCGGGCGGTTGGCGTGAAAATCGTGCGACGCGCGAATGGCGCGATTCTTCTACGAAAAATCAGGTCCGGCGCAGCAGGTAGATGTCCATGATCCAGCCATGGCGGGCGCGGGCCTCGGCGCGGGCGGCAAGGATGCGGGGGGTGGCGCTGGCCAGCGGGCCGGAGTCGGTGATTTCCTCGGCCATGCCGACATAGGCGCCCCACCAGATCGTCATCCCCTCGGGCGGCAGATGCTGGAACGAGCATTCGCCGTCGAGCATCACCAGCGCGGTGTCGACGCTGGGCGGGAAGCCCTCGTCGCGCAGGCGGCGGCCGGTGGTGACGGTGAAGGGCGCGCCGATTTCATTGATCGGGATGGCATGGGCCGCCGTCAGCGCCTGCATCGAGGTGATGCCGGGGATCACGGTGATCGCCGGGGCGGGGCGCAGGCGCGCGGCGATGCGCAGCGTGCTGTCGTAGAGCGAGGGATCGCCCCAGACCAGCAGGGCGACGCTGCCATTTGTGCCAAGATGGCTGGCGATCTCGTGCGCCCAGGCGGCGGCAATGGCGTCGTGCCAGTCATCAACGCCGCGCCGGTAATCGGGGTTGGCGGCATCGCGCCGCGGCAGGTCGAAGCCTGCGATGACGGTGGCGGGGTTTGTGACGACCTCGGCGCAAATGCTGCGGCGCAGGTCGGCGAGGTCGGCCTTGTCGGGGCCTTTCTGCGGGATCAGGATCAGGTCGGCGCGGTTCAGCGCGCGGATCGCCTGCAGCGTCAGGTGTTCGGGGTTGCCGGTGCCGATGCCGACCAGGGTGAGGGTGATCATGGGGGACTCCGGCGCCCGGCGGCGGACCGGGGGGCTGTCTGCCCCCGGACCCCCCGAGGATATTTGGGCAAAGGTGAAAGCGGGCAAAAAGGCAAGGCGCGGCCCAGGGTCGGGGCCGCGCCTGTGGGTGGCTTCGGGCGGGTGTCAGGCCGCGTGGTGCAGGCGCGGGGTGACGAGGGCCGAGCCTTTCAGGCCGCGGATCGACTTGGCGCCGGCCAGCACCGCGAGGTCGATCAGCGGTTCCAGCAGGACGACCAGCATGTAGGCCGCGCCGAAGCTGGTGACGGCCGCGATGTTGGTCATGGCGAAGCCGTTGCCGAGGATGGCCCAGAAGGCGACCCAGGCCACCACGCCGCCCTGATAGGCGGTGGAGAGTGCCAGCACCTGACCATAGCGCAGGTCGACATAGGCGGTGCGGGGCGCGATGAGCTTTTCGGCCAGCACGGACAAGGCGAACAGGGGCACCAGCAGGGTGGTGACGTTCATGCCGAACTGCGGCAGGTCGGTCTGGGCGAAGAACATGCCCTGGATCAGCAGGCCGAGTGCCAGGCCGATCGCGGCGGGGGCGGCGCCCAGCAGCAGGAACAGGGTGGAGCCGAGGATCAGGTGAACCTCGGACACGCCGACCGGGTAATGCGGCAGGATCTGGAAGAAGGTGAAGGTGGCGACGGTGGCGATCACCGCGCGCAGGGCCAGCGAGGCGGCACCCTTTTCGCGCAGCGCGTCATAGGCCACTTTCAGGGTGTAGCCGCCGACGGCGGCAGCGGTGCCGTAGCTGAGCAGGATCTTGGCACCTGTAACGATGCCGGGTTCGATATGCATGGTCTCTCCTTGCCGTCACACCCGACGGCGGCTGTTTCTGTCCCGTGCCTGGCCGGTCTCCTGACTCGCGGGTCGTGGCGACCTTCCGCCTTCCCGGCCCGGGGGCCAGTGGCGAATTGGAAGGCCGCTCTCCGCATACAGTCGCGGGGGCGGTTGGGGCTTGGGGCGCCGCTTTGGTCCGCCCTTTCCCCATTCCCGTTTCAGTCCGGGCGCTTTGCGCTGACGGACACCATGCCGTTTCATTTGCCGGGGGATGGGGGGGCTGGTCAAGGGGCAAATGTGACGCGTCAGGGGCGGGATGCGACCTCGGGGGCCAGCGGGCCGTAGAGGATCAGCGCCGGGGCGCCGCTGTCGGCCTGTTCGAGGTGCTGGGCGAGTGTGTCCAGGGTGAACCGCAGGAGCCGCTGATCGGGGGTCGAGACGGCCTCGGCCAGCAGGGCGGGGGTGTCGGGCGGCAGGCCGTGCCGCATCAGGAGGCGCGCAAGGGCGGCGAAGGTGCGCCTGCCCATGTATACCACGGTTGTGGCACCGGCGTCGGCGAGGGCGGCAAGGTTCATTTCTTCGGGCAGGCCGCCGGTCACGTCGGCGGCGGTGATGAACTGCACCCGGCGCGCCGTCAGCCTGCGGGTCAGCGGGATGCCCGCCGCCGCTGCCGCCGCCGAGGCCGCGGTGACGCCGGGGATGATCTCGTAGCCGATCCCGGCGGCGGTCAGGGCGGTGATCTCCTCCTCCAGCCGGCCGAAGATGCCCGCGTCGCCGGATTTCAGCCGCACCACCCGCGCGCCGGTCAGGGCGTAGTCGACCAGAAGACGGCTGACGTGATCCTGTTTCGGCGAGGCGCGCCCGGCGCGCTTGCCCACCCCGACCAGATCGGCGTCGGGCCGGGCGTGGGCCAGGATCGGCCCGGAAGACAGGTCGTCGAACAGCACGGCATCGGCGGCCTGCAAACGCGCCACCGCCTTCAGGGTCAGCAACTCGGGGTCGCCGGGGCCGGAGGAGACGAAGGAGACAAAGCCGGTCATGGCGCCTCGGAGATCAGGTGGAAATAGCTGCCGGTGCTGCGCCCGCCGCCGGGGTGCAGGCGGTGCGAGCCGGTTTCGGCCACGGGCGTGCCCGCCGCGTCGGTCACCGCCGCCAGTGGCGCGTCTGGCTGGTCGAGGATGGTCGAGTAGTGGAACTCGTGGCCGCAAAGGTGCGCGCCTTGTGCGAGGCCGGGCATCGGGGCGTCAAGCGTTGCCAATCGGTAGCCGAGGTGCATCCGGCGCTTTTCGTAGGAGGTGACCAGCCCCAGCAGCCCGGCCATCTCGTGCCGCACGCCATGGGCGTCGATCAGGGCCGCGCCCATCGCCATGTAGCCGCCGCATTCGCCATGCACCGGGCGGGTTTCGGCAAAGCCGCGCAGCCCGGCGCGGAAGCGCAGCGCGGCGGCGAGCGGTCCGGCGTGCAGTTCGGGGTAGCCGCCGGGCAGCCAGCAGACATCGGCGGCGGGGTCGGGCGCCTGATCTGCCAGCGGCGAGAACGGGATGATTTCGGCGCCAGCCGCACGCCAGTCGGCCAGCAGGTGCGGGTAGACGAAGGAAAAGGCGGTATCGCGGGCGAGGGCGATGCGCTGGCCGGGGGGCGGCAGGGGGCGGGAAACACCGGGGATCAGCCGTGTGGGCCCAGCCGCTGCGCGCAGCGCGTCAAGGTCGAGATGAGCGGCGACGAAGGCCCCCGCCTCGGCCAGCAGTTCCCCCAGCCCCGACTGCTCCTCGGCCTGCACCAGACCGAGATGGCGTTCGGGCAGGGTGATCGAGGCGCGGCGGGGCAGGGCGCCGAACACCCGCACCCCGGCGGCTTCCATGCCCGCGCGCACCAGCGCCTCGTGCCGGGGACTGGCGACGCGGTTGAGCACCACGCCCGCCACCGCCACATCGGGGCGCAGGGCGGCAAAGCCCAGCGCCACCGCCGCCGCCGATTGCGCCTGCCCCGAGACATCCAGCACCAGCACCACCGGCCAGCCGGTCAGCGCGGCCAGATCGGCGCTGGAGCCGTTGCCGGACGCCCCGCGCACCGCAACCCCGTCAAAAAGACCCATCGAGCCCTCGGCAAGGATCAGCTCTGCCCCCGACGCCGCCGCAATCAGCGCGCCGATCCGGCCCGCCGTCATGGCCCAACTGTCGAGGTTGACCGACACCCGGCCCGAGGCTGCGGTGTGGAACGCGGGGTCGATGTAGTCGGGGCCGCTCTTGAACGGCTGGACCGCGACGCCCTGCGCCCGGAAGGCGGCCAGCAGGCCCAGCGTCACCGTGGTCTTGCCGGCCCCTGATGACGGGGCGGAGATGATCAGCCCTTTCGGGATCATGTCGCGTCCGGGAAGCGCGGGCTGGTGCCGACCGGGCGGTAGCGGCGGTCGTAGTCGCCCGCGTAAAGGCGGCTTTCGTCGAAGCCCTCGGCGGCGAGCGCGCGGCCCACGAGAATCAGCGCCGTGCGCTCCAGTTCCGCCCCGATGGCGGTTTCCAAAGTCGCCAGCGTGGCGCGCAGGATGCGCTGGTCGGGCCAGCTTGCCCGCCAGACGACGGCCACCGGGCAGTCGGGGCCGTAATGCGGCACCAGTTCCGCCACCACCCGGTCTAGCACATGCACCGAGAGGTGAATGGCCAGCGTCGCCCCGGTCGCGGCAAAGGCCGCCAGCGTCTCGCCTTCCGGCATCGCCGAGGCGCGGCCCGAGGTGCGCGTCAGGATCACCGACTGCGCCACGCCGGGCAGCGTCAGTTCCGCCCCCAGCGCCGCCGCCGCCGCCGCGAACGAGGGCACGCCCGGCGTCACGTCATAGGCGATGCCCAGCGCGCGGAGCCGACGCAGTTGTTCCCCCATCGCCGACCACACCGACAGGTCGCCCGAATGCAGCCGCGCCACGTCATGCCCCGCCGCATCGGCCGCCGCGATCTCGGCGATGATCTGGTCGAGCGACAGCGGGGCGGTGTTGACGATGCGCGCGCCGGGCGGGCAATGGGCAAGCAGCGCCTCGGGCACCAGCGAGCCTGCGTAAAGGCAGACCGGGCAGGCCGCGATCAGGTCGCGCCCGCGCAGGGTGATCAGGTCGGCCGCCCCCGGCCCCGCGCCGATGAAATGCACCGTCATGCCCAATCTCCTTCCGCAATCGCCGCCGTAGCCATGCCGTCGGCCGATACCACCCGCGTCACCGTCAGCCGCGCGCCCGGCCCGGCGGCGGCAAGGGCGGCCGCTTCGGCCAGACTGCCCGCCCCATAGCGCGCCGGAAGTCGCTGCGTAAGGGTCGGCGTGGCCTGTTCGCGCAACTCGGCCAGCGCGACCGACAGGATCGGCACGCCGATCTCGGCGGAAAACACCCGCAAGACCTGCGCATCGGCCTTGTCCTCGGCGGTGGCCAGCGCCACCACGTCGCCGCCCACCGCCACCAGCACATCGCGCAGCGAGGCCAGCGTTGCCCCCCGGCGGAACCCGATACCCGCAACTCTCATGTCTCGACGCTCCATTGCACCACGGGGCGCGCTGCCGTCCAGCCGCGCATCCGCCCCAGCGGGGCCGCCTGCGCCAGATCGATGCGCAGCAGGTGACCACCCCTGGAGCCATGCCAACGCGCCAGAAGCGCCTCGGTTTCCAGCGTAACGCCATTTGCCACCAGCCGCACGCCCGTCGGCAGGCAGGCCCAGAGCGCGGTCAGCAGCGCATCATCGCCGCCGCCGCCTATGAATACGGCATCCGGGGCCGGCAGACCCGCCAGCGCGCCCGGGGCAGCGCCTTCGACCACCACCATGCGGTGCCCAAGCCCGAAGGCGGCAATGTTGCTGCGGATGTTGGCCACCCGGTCGCCCCGCGCCTCGATTGCCGTGGCGTGGCCGCCCGCCAGACACCATTCGACCGAGACCGAGCCTGATCCGGCGCCGATGTCCCACAGCCGTTCGCCCGCGCGCGGGGCCAATGCCGACAGGGTCAGCGCCCGCACCGCGCGCTTGGTGATCTGGCCGTCATGGGCGAAGGCGTCGTCGGGCAGGCCGCAGGACCGTGGCAGGCCCCGCGCCCCGGCCGCCTGCACCGCCACCGCTACCGGGGCGCAAAGGTCGCCCGCGTCGAACCCCGCCGCCGTCGTTTCGCGCAAACGCTCGTGCGGCCCGCCCAGCGACTCCATCAGCCAGAGGCGCGAGGCGCCGAAGCCCTGCGCCGTCAGCCATTGCGCCAGCGCGCCCGCCGCAGCACCGTCGCGCACGAGGCAGAGGATGCGCGCATCCCGCGCCAGCACCGGCAGCAGTCGTGCAAAGGGGGCAGCGTGCAGGCCGTGGCAGGTCACCTCCTCCAGCCGCCAGCCCAGACGGTTGGCGGCAAGCGAGAAGGTCGAGGGCACGGGGTGGGACACCCACTCCCCCGGCTGCAGGTCGGCCATCAGCGACCCGCCCGCGCCGAACCAGAACGGGTCGCCCGAGGCCAGCACCGCCACCCGTTGCCCCCGGCACGCCAGCACCGGCTGGATCGAGAACGGCACCGGCCAGGGCCGCCCCCGGTCGCCCGCGCCCGCCAGTTCAAGATGCCGCGGCCCGCCGAACACGATTTCGGCCGCCGCCAGCGCGGCAAGGCTTGCGCCGGTCAGGCCCGCCAGTCCATCCTCGCCGATGCCGATCAGGGCAAGCCAGGGGTCAGCCATGACACGCATCCTTCTGCTGGGCGGCACGACAGAGGCGAGCCTTCTGGCCCGCGCGCTGGCCGGGGCAGGTGCGGATGCGGTCTTCTCCTACGCCGGGCGCACCGAAAGCCCGGTGCCGCAGCCGCTGCCGACCCGGACCGGCGGCTTTGGCGGGGTGGATGGGCTGGTGGCGTATCTCAGCGCCGAAGGCATCAGCCATGTGATCGACGCCACCCACCCCTTCGCCGCGCAGATGAGCCGCCACGCCATCGCCGCCTGCGGGGCCACCGTCACGCCGCTGCTGGCCTTCGAGCGCCCGCCATGGCAGGCGCAGCGCGGCGACCGCTGGACCCATGTTCCCGACATCGACGCCGCCGTGGCTGCCCTGCCGGATGCCCCGGCGCGGGTGTTTCTGGCGATCGGCAAGCAGAACCTCGCCGCATTCGCCGCAAAGCCGCAGCACCATTACCTCTTGCGGCTGGTCGATGCCCCCGGCGACCTGGCCCTGCCGCAGTCCACGGCCATCATCGCGCGCGGCCCCTTCACCGAGGCGGGCGACACCGCGCTGTTGCAGGCCCATGCCATCAGCCACATCGTCGCCAAGAACGCGGGCGGCAGCGGGGCCGAGGCCAAGCTGCAGGCCGCCCGCGCGCTGCACCTGCCGGTGATCCTGATCGACCGACCGAAGCTGCCCGCCCGTGCGGTGGCGGGCACGGTGGCAGAGGTGCTGGATTGGCTCGGTCATTCCGCCGACCTCGGGGTATAGACATGCCCCGCCACGCGGCGCGTCGCAGAATTGCCGACCAGCACGACGGTGCGCATGTCGGCCATTTCCGGCACGGCTTCGGCCAGCGTCACGGTCTGCAACCGCTCCTCGGAGGTTGAAACCGCCCGCGCAAAGGTGATCAGCCGCCCCGGTTCACATTCCTCGCGCAGGATCGCCAGCACCCGGGTAAACTGGTGCGGCCGCGATACCGAGCGCGGGTTGTAGAAGGCCATGGCGAAATCGGCCCGCGCCGCCAGCCGCAGCCGCTTTTCCAGCACGGCAAAGGGCTTGAGGTTGTCGCTGAGGTTGATGGCGCAGAAATCATGCCCCAGCGGCGCCCCGGCCCGCGCCGCCGCCGCCAGCATCGCGGTGATGCCGGGCAGCACGCGGATCTCCAGCCCATGAAACTCCGGCGCCTTCTCCAGCGCCTCGAACACCGCCGAGGCCATGGCGAATACCCCCGGATCGCCCGAGGACACCACGACCACCCGCCCGCCCGCCGCCGCCATCTGCAGGGCGTGCAGCGCCCGGTCAAGCTCCACCCGGTTGTCGCTGGGGTGCAGCGTCAGGCCGGGGCGGGGTGCCACGCGCGCGACGTAGGGGATGTAGCCCACGATATCGGTCGCTTGCGCCAGCGCCGCCGAAACCTCGGGCGTGACCATCGCATCCGCCCCCGGGCCAAGGCCCGCGATCACCAGCCAGCCGGTCATTCCGCCCCCTCGGGCCGACGGCCGTGACCATGCACCAGCACGATGGCGAAATAGGGGCAGTCTGCCCCGTCAACCTCGGCCAGTCGGACGACGCGCTGCCCCGGCATGGTGCCGCGCTCCACCAGCCAGGCATCGCCCAGCCGCCCGGCCCGGTCCAGCGCGCGGCGCACGCGCGGCAGGTTGCGGCCGGTCTTCATCACCACCAGCGCATCGGCGCCGCGCATGTGGGCTACCAGATCATCCTCGGGCAGGGTGCCCATCAGCACCGACAGCACGTCATCGCCCCAGGTGATCGGCTGGCCGGTGGCGTGCCAGCAGCCCGCCATGCCGGTGATGCCGGGCACCACCTCCATCTCCACCCGGCCCTGCAGGCGGGTGTAAAGGTGCATGAAGCTGCCGTAGAAGAACGGGTCGCCCTCGCACAGCACCACCACCTCGCCGGGCAAGGCCACCAGCCGGTCGGCCCAGAGGTCGTAGAACGCAGACAGGGCGGCGTTGTATTCCGGGCTCGCGAAGGGCAGTTCGGTCGTCACCGGGTATTCCATGGCGTATTCGGCCACCCCCGGCATCAGCATCCCCTCGACGATGCGCCGTGCCTGCCCGGCCCGCCCGGCCTTGCGGAAATGCGCAACCTGCGCCGCCCCCCGGATAAGCCGGTCCGACCGGACCGACATCAGATCCGGGTCACCCGGCCCCAGCCCCGCGCAGATCACCCGTGCCATGCGCTATTCCTTCCGGCTGGCAAGGGCATTCACCGCCGCCACCGTGATCGCCGACCCGCCCAGTCGGCCCGAGACGACCATCGCAGGCACCGGCGCATCCTGCATCAGCGCCTCTTTCGATTCCGCGGCACCGACAAACCCGACCGGGCAGCCGATGATCGCCGCCGGGCGCGGGCAGACCGGGTCTTCCAGCATGTTCAGCAGGTGGAACAGCGCCGTGGGCGCATTGCCGATCGCAACCACGGCGCCCGCCAGATGCGGCCGCCACAGCTCCAGCGCCGCGGCCGAGCGCGTGTTGCCCATTTCCCGCGCCATGTCGGGCACCCGCGCATCCTGCAGCGTGCAGATGACCTCGTTGCCCGCGGGCAGCCGCGACCGGGTGATGCCTTCCGACACCATCCGCACGTCGCACAGGATCGGCGCGCCCGCCTCCAGCGCCGCCCGCGCGGCCACGGCCATACCGTCCGTGAAGCGCACATGCGCCTCCAGCCCCACCATGCCTGCGGCATGGATCATCCGCACCACCACCACCTCCTCCTCGGGGGTGAAGCGGGCAAGGTCGGCCTCGGCGCGGATCATCGCGAAAGAGCGCAGGTAAATGGCTGCGCCATCGGTTTCGTAGAAGTGGGGCATCGGGTCTCGATTCAGGTGGCGGGGTCAGGTGGCGGGGTCAGGTCAGGTCGGTCAGCTCAGGTCGGTCGGGGTGGGGTCGAACAGGGTTTCGGGGTGGCAGGTCAGCGTGGCAGCCGGGAAGACCGGCGCATCGGGCGCTTCCGCCGCCGCACCGTTGCGGATCACGGCAAAGCCGCGCGCCCGCGCCACCAGCGTGACGGCGCAGGGTTCGGGGTGGGCGCAGCCCTTGGCGCAGCCCGCGACATGCAGCAGGTCGCCCAGCGGCACATGCGGCGCCAGCGCGCGGGCCAGCGCCCGGGTCGGCTGCAACGCCTGCACGCAGCCCGGTGCGCCGGTGCAGGCCAGCACATGCAGCATCGGGTCGCGGCTTTCGCGGATGATCCCCGGCATGGCGGGCACCTCGGCACCCTCGACGAACAGCATCCGCCATGGCGTGACGCGCAGGGGGGCAAGCGCCGCAAGTGCAGCCAGCGTCTCTGCCCGCATCTGGCCGAACTCGAACCCGACCAGCGTGCCCCGGGTCAGGCGCCCCGGCACCGGCTGATAGGTCTCGACCACCGTCGCCTCGGATCTGGCGAACGCCTCGGGCAGCACCGCGCCGCGTGCCAGATGCGCCGCCATCCGGCCCCGGCCCTCGCGTATCCCGCCATTCGCGGCGAACCAGCGGGCCAGCGCCAGCGCCGTGGTCACCGCCGTCTCTGCCGTGACCGCCGCCCCGTAACCCGCGCCATCTGCCCGGCAGATCAGCCCCGACGGCCCGCGTTCCAGCCGGATGTCGGCCGACACCGCCCGCAGCACCGGGATCGGCCCGGTATCGACTGCAAAGCCGAACTTGCCGGGCAGGGCGGGCGCATCCTTCGCGGTCAACGCCGCCGCAAGCGCCGCCGCCAGCACCGGCGTCACCTCGCAGGCCGACCAGAACGGCGTCACGACAATGTTGCGCCGCGCCTCGGCCTCTGCGCAGTCGTCGATCAGGCCCAGCGAGCGCAAGCCGTCAATCAGCGGCGCGTGGCTGGTTTCGGTCACGCCTCGAAGCTGAACGTTGGCCCGGGCGGACAGGTCGATCAGCCCGTTGCCATGCGCCAGCGCCAGCGCGGCAATCCCCGCGGCCTGTTCTTGCGTCAGTCGCCCGCCCTGCGGTCGCACCCGCACCACATAGCCGTCGCCCGACAGCATCGGGCGCAGCGCCCCGGGGCACCAGCCCTGGATCACCGGACCGCCAACCGGACCAGGAGCCGGGCCATTCACGCCCTGCGACGGCGCCCGGACTCCGGGCACCCTGAACTGTGTCGACGTCATCCGCCAACCTCCATTGCCGCCGCAATCGAATTGCGCCGCGTGACCCACAGGCCAGCATCGCGCAGGGCGACGAACCGCGCGCGCATGGCGGCCAGCGCGTCGGGGTTCGCCCGTTCCATGAACGCGACAAGATCATCCCGGCCCATGGTCGCGTCATGATACAGATCAAACAGGTGCGCGGGAACCGCACGCGTCAGATGGGCGAAGGCGGCGAGGTGATCCAGCGTAGCCGCCACCTCGGCCGCGCCGCGAAAACCGTGCGCCATCATGCCGTTGGCCCAGTCCGGGTTGGCGGCGCGGGCGCGCACCACGCGGGCGATCTCCTCGGCCAGGCTGCGGGCACGGGGCGCGCCGGGGCGGGTTGCGTCGATATGATACAGGGCCGGGGCCGCCCCGCCGAGTGCCGCCACCGCCGCCGCGAAGCCACCCTCGTGCGCCGCATAGTCCGAGGCGAGCAGCAGGTCGGTCTCTGTCAGGTCCTGCACATGGGCAAAGCCGTCGGCCGCCAGCACCCGCGCCTCCAGCGCAGCCCGGTCCTGCCGCGCCCCGCCTTCCGCGTCGATCGTCCATTCCGAGCCCTTCAGCCACGCCTCGCCAGCCGCCGCGCGGCCCGCGTCGGAATAGTCTTCCAGCGCCTCGGCCATGCCCATGCCGTAAAGCCCCGGCTGCGGCCCGAACACCCGCGACTCCTGGACCAGATAGGGGTTGTCGTCGGGGGCCTCCTCGCGCCGGGACAGCGCCGCCGCCCCGGCCTCGAAGATCTGCGCCAGCCCCGGAAACACGTCGCGGAACAGGCCGGAAACCCGCAGTGTCACGTCGATCCGGGGGCGGCGCAGCAGGGGCAGCGGCACGATCTCGAACCCCGACACCCGGTCGGACCCGTCATCCCAGCGTGGTGCCAGGCCCGCGAGATGCAGCGCCATCGCAAACTCCTCGCCCGCCGTCCGCATGGTGGCCGAGCCCCAGAGGTCGATCACCAGCCCGCGCGGCCAGTCGCCCTGATCCTGCAGATGCCGCCGCAGCAGTTCCTCGGCCAGCTTGACGCCCTGCGCGTGGGCCGCCCGCGACGGCACCGCGCGCGGATCGACCGAATAGAGGTTCCGCCCGGTCGGCAGCACGTCCGTCCGCCCCCGGTAGGGCGAACCCGCAGGCCCTGCCGCCACCCGCCGCCCGGCCAGCGCCGCCAGCAGCCCCGCCGTCTCGCCCATCCCCGCGCCATAGACGTGCAGCCCGTCGCCGAACTGGCTTTCCTTGATGTCGCACACGAAGCGGTCGATCCGGGTGATCGCCTCGGCGGGGCTGGCGTCGGCGGGCAGGCCGAGATCATCCTCGACGCCCGCGCCCTGCGCCTCGGCGCGGATGCTGGCGATCAGCCGGTCGCGGCGCTGCGGGTCCAGCCCGTCGGCGGTGGAATATTCGTCGAGCAGCCGTTCCAGCCGGTGCAGCCCCTCGGGCGTGGCCGAATCGAGCAGCGGCGGCGGCAGGTGGCCCAGCGTCACCGCCCCGATCCGCCGCTTGGCCTGCGCCGCCTCGCCGGGGTCGTTGACGATGAAGGGGTAGATCACCGGCAGCGGCCCCAGCAGCGCCTCTGGCCAGCAGTCGGCCGACAGCGCGACCGACTTGCCCGGCAGCCATTCCAGCGTGCCATGCGCGCCGACATGCACCAGCGCATGAACGCCCTGCGCCCGCAGCCAGAGGTGAAAGGCCACATAGGCATGGCGCGGGGTGCGCGACAGGTCGTGGTATTCGGCGTCCCGGCTTGCCACCTCGCCGCGTTCGGGTTGAAGTGCCACGATCGCCGCCCCCCGTCGCAGCGCCCTGAAGCGGAACAGGCCATCCCGGCAATCGGGGTCGTCCTCGGGCGCACCCCATGCCGCGTGCAGCGTGTCGCGCAGGGGCTGCGGCAGGTTTTCCAGCGCCGAACGGTAGTCCGCCAGCGGCCAGTGCAGGGTGTGGTGCAGCAGCGCCGCGCCCAGCCCTTCGCCCGCTGCCACGTTATACCCTTCCGCCGCCAGATCGCGCAGGATCGCCTCGGTCGATTCCAGCGCATCCAGCCCGACCGCATGGGCCAGCTGGTGCGCCTTGCCGGGATAGGTGGAAAGCACCAGCGCCAGCCGCCGCTGACCCGCAGGCGCGGCCGCCAGCCGGTGCCAGCCCGCCACCCGGTCGGCCACCGCCGCGATCCGCCCCGCATCGGCGCGGTGCGCGAAACGGGAAAATTGCAGGTCGGGGTCGCGCGCGCCGGGCGACTTGAAGCTGGCGACGCCCGCGAAGATCCGCCCGTCTACCTCTGGCAGCACCACATGCATCGCAAGGTCGGCAGGCGACAGGCCACGGTCAGACCCGGCCCAGTCGCGCCGGCGCGCGGTGGAAAGTGCCACCTGGAACACCGGGCAGCCGGGGGCATCCAGTGGCGTCGCCCCATCCGCGCCCTTCGCCGAAAACGCCGTGGCGTTGACGATGGCGACGGGCGCAAGCCCTGCCAGCGCACCGCGCAGGAAGTCGCCCGCGCCCGGCGCCTTCAGCGACGGCGCAAACAGCCCCACCGCGCGGAAGCCCCGCTCCCGCAGCGCCCCGAGCAGCGCGTCCACCGGCCCGGTATCGGCGGCCGTCAGGTAGCTGCGGTAGAACACCACCGCCACGGTCGGGCCATCGCCGGGCGCAGCATCATACCAGCCGCAGTCGGGCACCGTCTTGTCGCCCATGACCGGCCCGGCATAAAGCCCCGCCGCCAGCGCCAGTTGTGCCAGCGCCGCCTGTGCCGCCACCGCGCCCCCGGCATCGCACAGCGCCTGCAACCGGCGCAGGGTCGATACCGGCAGGGTGGAAAGCTCGTCCAGCCGCGCATCCTCTCGACCGTCGGCGGGCAGCACCGCCAGCGCGATGCCCCGCCGCCGCGCCATGTCCTGCACCTGCGCCAGACCGTAGGGCCAGTAGCTTTCGCCGCCGATCAGCCGGATCAGGATGCCCTTGGCCGCCGACAGCGTCGCCTCGACATAGGTATCGACCGACAGGGGGTGCTTCAGGGCCACCAGATTGGCCAGCCGCAGCGTCGGCAGCCCCGCGCGCCCGCGCTGCCATCCCGCCGCGAAAGCGCCAAGGTCACTGTCGGAAAAAGACAGCACCACCAGATCGGCCGGGGTCTGCCCCAGGTCGAACGGTGTGCCGGTCTCCTCCAGCCCATGGCTTTCGCGGAAGACGACGTGCATGGTTCAGCCCTCCAGAACCGCCCGGATCGCGGACTCGTCGATGTCGTGATGCTCGGCGATCACCACCAGCCGGGTCTGGCGCGGGGTGTCGCCCCACGGCCGGTCGTACTGCGCCCGCACCCGCTCGCCCACCGCCTGCACCAGCAGCCGCATCGGCTTGCCCTGCACCGCGACATAGCCCTTGACCCGCAGGATGTCCTGCTCGCGCGCCAGACGGCGGATCGCGTCCTGCAGCGCGTCGGGGTCGGCCACCTCGGCCAGGTCGATCACCACGCTGAGGAAATCGTCATGCTCGTGATCGTCGTCGCCGTCGTGATGCGAGGGGCGGGCGGCGATGTCGTCCTCGGCGGCGGCGTTGATGCCGAGGATCACCTTCGGGTCAACGACACCGTCGGTCATCTCGATCATCGGCACCCGGCGCGGGCTTTCCGCCGAAATCAGTGCACGCGCCGCGGCCAGCCCCGCCACGCCCGCCAGATCGGCCTTGGACAAGAGCACGATGTCGGCGCAGGCGATCTGATCCTCGAACACCTCGGACAGCGGTGTTTCATGGTCCAGCGACGGGTCGGCCAGGCGCTGCGCCTCGACCGCCGCCAGATCGGGGGCGAAGCGCCCCGCCGCCACAGCCTCGGCATCCGCCAGCGTGATCACGCCGTCGACCGTGATCCTGGAGCGGATCGCGGGCCAGTCGAACGCCTTGAGCAGCGGTTTGGGCAGCGCAAGCCCCGAGGTCTCGATCAGGATATGGTCGGGGCGCACCGGCAGCGCCATCAGCGCCTCGATCGTCGGGATGAAATCGTCGGCCACCGTGCAGCAGATGCAGCCGTTCGCCAGTTCGACGATGTTTTCCACCGGACAGTTGGCATCGGCGCAGGATTTCAGGATCTCGCCATCTACCCCCAGCGTGCCGAATTCGTTGACCAGCACGGCCAGCCGCTTGCCCTGCGGATTGGCCATCAGGTGCCGGATCAGCGTGGTCTTGCCCGAGCCCAGAAAGCCGGTGATCACGGTGACGGGGATTTTCGCAAGGTCAGTCATGGGGGGCCTCCAGTGGCGGGATGCGGGCGATGGATTGTTTGCGGAAGATCTCGGGCCGCTCGCGCCAGACCACGATGCCGTCAGTGCTGGCAGCATAGCGGGCCGCCCCGTCAAGGATCGCGGCAGGATGCAGGTCGGGGTCGAGGTTGCCATACACGTAGGCCCATTTGCCCGGGGCCGACAGCGCCACGGCGCAGCCATTGGTGCAGGCCGACAGGCATTCGACGCCGCGCAGCGCCACGCCCTCGGGCAGGGGGCCTTGCGTCAGCGCGGCCAGCATCGCAGCCCCGGGGCGCGGCGCGTCCGCATCGGCCGGGTCGCCCCGGCGGCAGGTGGTGCAGACAAGCAGCGTGGCGCGCGGGGCCATGGCGGTCTTTCCGGTATTGCGGCGGAAAGGGGCAGCGCCAGAAGGGGGCTGCAGCCTGCGCCACGCACCCCTGCCGGTCGCGGAACACCCCGTCCGCCCGTTCAGTCGTCGACGCTGGCAGGTCTCCCGGCTTGCGGATCAGGGCAGGGGCGCCCAACGGAACCCCGCCTTCCCAACCTTGCGGTCAGTGGATGGGGACCTCTCCGGTCACGGTCGCGGGGGCGGCTGCGCTTGAGGTTTCCGGCACGATGTGTCGCAAACCCTGTCGCATTCCCTCTTCGCCTGTCATACCACAGGCACCAGCGCAGCCTCACCTGAGGCACCAGCCCCCCCTTGTCAAGGATGGAGGACGTCACATGACGGACGGAAACGACACCCTGCCGGAAAACGACCCTCCCGAGGCCTCAGCCGGGGCCGCCGCCGCCCCCGATCCCGACGCGCGCCATGCCGCCAAGATGGCCAAGAAGAAGGCGGCGCGCGACAGGATCATGGCGACCAAGGAAGACGGCCGGGGGCTGATCATCGTCCACACCGGGGCGGGCAAGGGCAAGTCGTCGTCCGGCTTCGGCATGATCCTGCGCTGCATCGCGCACGAGATGCCCTGCGCGGTGGTCCAGTTCATCAAGGGTGCCTGGGTCACCGGCGAGCGTCGCCTGATCGAGACGCATTTCGCGGACCTCTGCCAGTTCCACGCCATGGGCGAGGGCTTCACCTGGGAAACGCAGGACCGCGCCCGCGACATCGAACTGGCGCAGGCGGGGTGGGAGAAGGCCAAGGCCCTTATCCGCGACCCCGCCATCCGTTTCGTGCTGCTCGACGAGATCAACATCGCGCTCCGCTACGACTACCTCGACGTGGCCGAGGTGGTGGCCTTCCTGCAAGCCGAAAAGCCGCCCCTGACCCACGTCTGCCTGACCGGGCGAAATGCCAAGGACGACCTGATCGCCGCCGCCGACCTCGTGACAGAGATGACGCTGGTCAAGCATCCGTTCCGGTCGGGCATCAAGGCACAGAAGGGCGTGGAATTCTGAGGCCGGTCTGGCGGAAAAGCAGGAGCCTCCGGCGGGGATATTTGAAAACAGAAGAAGGTGCAGGCGCACTTTGCCTTTCTTCTGTTTTCAAATATCCCCGCCGGAGGCTCCGGTCTTGAAGCCGGGTGAGGCGGGGGCAGGACGGGCGGGGGCGCGATGAAGGCAATGATGATCCAGGGGGCGGGTTCCAACGTCGGCAAGTCGCTGCTGGTGGCGGGGCTGTGCCGCGCGGCGCGGTTGCGCGGGCTGGAGGTGCGGCCGTTCAAGCCGCAGAACATGTCGAACAATGCCGCCGTCACGGCGGACGGCGGCGAGATCGGCCGGGCGCAGGCGCTGCAGGCGCTGGCTTGCGGGGTGGAGCCGATGGTCGACATGAACCCGGTGCTGCTGAAGCCCGAGTCCGAGGTCGGTGCGCAGGTCATCGTGCAGGGGCGGCGGGTGGCGACTGTGAAGGCGCGCGACTATGCGGCGCTGAAGCCCGGCCTGCTGGCGCCGGTGCTGGACAGCTTCGCGCGGCTGAGGCGGCAGGCCGATCTGGTGATCGTCGAAGGGGCGGGCAGCCCGGCCGAGGTCAACCTGCGCCGCGGCGACATTGCCAACATGGGCTTTGCCCGGGCGGCGGACGTGCCGGTGGTGCTGGTGGGCGACATCGACAGGGGCGGGGTGATCGCGCAGATGGTGGGCACGCGCGTAGTGCTGGAGGCCGAAGACGCCGCGATGATCGCCGGGTTCCTGATCAACAAGTTCCGCGGCGACGTTTCGCTGTTCGATGATGGCTACCGGCTGATCGCGGCACAGACCGGGTGGCGCGGCTACGGCGTGCTGCCGTTTTTTGCCGATGCGTCGCGCCTGCCCGCCGAGGATGCGCTGGATCTGCCCAAAGGCGGCGGCGGCGGTGCGTTCAAGGTGGCCTGCCTCGCCCTGTCGCGGATCGCCAATTTCGACGACCTCGACCCGCTGGGCCAGGAACCCGGCGTGTCGCTGCGGATGATCGGCGCGGGACAGCCGATACCCGGCGACACCGACCTGGTGATCCTCCCCGGGTCGAAGTCGACCCGGGGTGATCTGGCCTATCTGCGGGCGCAGGGCTGGGACATCGACCTTGCCGCCCATGTGCGGCGCGGGGGCCATGTGCTGGGCATCTGCGGCGGGTACCAGATGCTGGGCCATGTGGTGCGCGACCCCGAGGGCATCGAGGGCGCGCCGGGCGAGACCGCGGGTCTTGGTCTGCTGGATGTCGAAACCACCATGACCCCAGACAAGCGCCTGACCCGCACCACCGCGATTCACGCCGCCACCGGCCTTTGCGTCGATGGCTACGAAATCCACATCGGCCGCACCGAAGGCCCGGCCCGCGCCCGCCCCTTCGCCCATGTCGCGGGCGTGCCCGAGGGCGCCACCTCGGCCGATGGCCGGATCAGCGGCAGCTACCTGCACGGCCTGTTCCGCGCCGATGCCTTCCGCGCCGCCTGGCTGGCGGGGCTTGGGGCGGCGGCCTCGGGGCAAAGCTACGGCGCGGGGGTCGAGACCGTGCTCGACGCGCTCGCCGCCCATCTGGAAACCCATCTCGACGTGGCGGGCCTGCTGGCCCTTGCCCGCTGAAAGGCCGCTCATGACGCGCATTCCCGTCACCATCCTGACCGGCTTCCTTGGTGCCGGAAAGACCACTCTCCTGAACCGGCTGATCGCCAGTCCCGGCTTTGGCGACACCGCCGTGATCGTCAACGAATTCGGCGCGGTGGACGTTGACGGCGCGCTGGTCGAACCGGCGGGCGAGCGGGCCTTTGCCACCTCGACCGGCTGCCTGTGCTGCACGGTTTCGGGCGACGTGCGCCTGACGCTGCTGGGTCTGAAGGAGGCGGCCGACAGCGGCACCGGCCCGCGCTTTTCCCGCGTGGTGATCGAGACCACCGGCCTTGCCGACCCCGCGCCGATCCTGCAGACCTTCATGACGAACGACATCATGCTGGCGAGTTTCGCGCTGAACGGCGTGGCGACGGTGGTCGATGCCGCCAGCGCCGAAACCACGCTCGACCGCTTTCCCGAGGCACGCCGTCAGGTCGGGGTGGCCGATCTGCTGATCCTCTCCAAGACCGACCTTGCGCCCGACACCGCAGCCCTGACCGCCCGGCTTTCCGGCATGGCGCCGAATGCCCGGGTCATCGCCACTGCCGATGTGACCGCCGCCGACCTGTTCACCCTTGCCGCACCCGACCCCGCGGCCTGGCTGCGCTTTGCCCCGCACCACCACCATGACCACGACCCCAACCGCCACGGCGACATCACCGCCTTCGGCTTCACCACCGACACGCCGATCGAGGAACGGGTGGTCAATATGGCGATCGGCGCCTTGCAGGCCAGCTTCGGCCCCGACCTGCTGCGCCTGAAGGCCATCGTCACCCTGACCGGCCGCCAGACCTCCACCGCCTTTCACGCCGTGCAGCACCTGACCAGTCCGCCGCAGCCGCTGCCGGGCCCGGCGCTCCCCGGCCGCATGGTGGTCATCGTCGCTGGCCCCGGCCGGGCGCAACTGCCCGGAATGATGCAGGCTTTCCTGCCCGAGATGCGCCCGCTGCCTTGACCCTTTCATCTTTGCCCAAATATCCCCGCCGGAGGCTCGGCCCATCGGCCCGCACCGCGTCTGGACTCGCGCGCCGCCAGACCCGATAAAGGGGTGATGAGCCTGCCGCCCGGATTCCTTGAAGACCTCAGAACCCGCACCTCGCTCAGCCAGGTGGTCGGGCGCAAGGTGACGTGGGATCTGCGCAAGTCGAACCAGGGCAAGGGCGACATGTGGGCGCCGTGCCCGTTCCATCAGGAAAAGTCGGCCAGCTTCCACGTCGATGACCGCAAGGGGTTCTACTACTGCTTCGGCTGCCACGCCAAGGGCGACGCCGTCACCTTCATCAAGGAAACCGAAAACGTCGGCTTCATGGAGGCGGTGGAGATTCTGGCGCGCGAGGCCGGGATGCCGATGCCCGCCCGCGACCCGCAGGCGGCCCAGAAGGCCGACCGCCGCAGCCAGCTTGTGCAGGTAATGGACGAGGCGGTGAAATACTACCGCCTGCAATTGCAGACCGGCGCCGCCGCCGCCGCGCGCGACTATCTGGCCAAGCGCAAGCTTCCCCCCGCCGCGCAGGACCGCTGGGACATCGGCTTTGCCCCCGACGCCCGGCAGGGCCTGTTCCACGCGCTGACGCAGAAGGGCATCGCCCCCGACCTGATCGTGGATGCCGGGCTCTGCGCCCGCCCCGAGGATGGCGGCGCGCCCTACGACCGGTTCCGTGGCCGCATCATCTTTCCGATCCGCGACGGGCGGGGTCGCGCCATCAGCCTTGGCGGCCGCGCAATGGACCCCAACGCAAAGGCCAAATACCTCAACGGCCCCGAAACCGAACTGTTCGACAAGGGGCGCAACCTCTACAACCATGCCCCCGCGCGCGAGGCGGCGGGCAAGGGCAAGCCGCTGATCGTGGCCGAAGGCTACATGGACGTGATCGCCCTTTCGGAAGCAGGCTTTCAGGGTGCCGTGGCCCCCCTTGGCACTGCGGTCACAGAAGACCAGCTGCGCCTGATGTGGCGCATCCATCCCGAGCCGGTCATCGCGCTGGATGGCGACACCGCGGGCATCCGCGCCGCGCTGCGGGTAATCGACCTCGCGTTGCCGCTGCTGGAGGCGGGGCAGGGCCTGCGCTTTGCCGTGCTGCCGGGCGGGATGGACCCGGACGACCTGATCCGCGCGCAAGGCGCACCCGCGATGCAGGCGGTGCTGGATCAGGCACAGCCGATGGTCAGCCTGCTGTGGCGGCGCGAAACCGAAGGAAAGGTGTTTGACAGCCCCGAACGCCTGGCTGCGCTGGACAAGACGTTGCAGGATACGCTGAACCGCATCACTGATCCCAATATACGCAAACACTACGACAGCGCGATCAAGTCCCTGAGTTGGGAGCAGTTCGGCCGTTCCGGTGGCAAGACGGTCGCGCGCAGCGCCAAGCAGATGCCGTGGCGCAAGGGCGAAAAGCCGATGGCCGAGGCCCCGGCACCGGCCACCCGCGCCTCGATGCTGGCCCGCGCGCCCGACGACGCCGCCACCGAACACCTGCGCCTTTGCGTGATCCTGGCCGGGTTTGCGACCCACCCCGGCCTGATCCGCCGCTTCGAATCCGCGCTGGAACTGCTGGATCTGACCGACGACGCCCACCGCCACCTGCGCGCCGTGCTGCTGGCCCATGCCGACCTGCGGGATGCGGGCGAGGCCCGCTCGGCCATCGGACAAGCAGCGGGCGCTGCCCTTGACAGCCTTCTGGCGCTGACCCATGTCCAGATCGCCCCACCATTGCGCAACCCGCATGACAGCGACCTTGCCATGATGTGTCTTGCCGAGGAACTGGCCAAGCTGGAAGCCCGCCGGGGGGCGCGACAGGAAATCGAGGATGCCATGGAAGATCTTTCAGGCCTGGCCGACGAAGGGCTGACATGGCGTCTCTGCCAGGCAGCCGAGGCCAGACACCGTGCCGACAAATCCAACATGGACGACGCCTCCGACCTTGGCGAAGACCGCGCCGCCCTGTCAAAACACCTGCAAAACCTGATCGACGGTCAGATCTGGGTGAAGAAGAAGGGCTGACCCCTTCCCCCTCCCGTGATTCGCGCTATTGATTCGGAACGCGCCCACCTGATTCGCCCACCGGCCCCCGAGGAGCATCCATGGCACTCAAAGACACCGACGACGGCAAACCCGAAGAGCAGGAGGCCGAAGCCTCGCTCGACATGAGTCAGGCCGCCGTCAAGCGGATGATCGCGGACGCGCGCGAGCGTGGCTACATCACCTACGACCAGCTCAACGCGGTTCTGCCGCCCGAACAGGTGTCGTCGGAACAGATCGAGGACGTGATGTCGATGCTGTCCGAAATGGGCATCAACGTCATCGAGAACGATGAGGCCGAAGAGGGCGAACCGGCGGGCGAGCTGGTCGAAACCTCGTCGTCCTCGCGCGAGATCACGGTATCGGGCACCAGTGCCGAGGCGCTGGACCGCACCGACGACCCGGTGCGGATGTATCTGCGCGAGATGGGCTCGGTCGAGCTGCTGTCGCGCGAGGGCGAGATCGCCATCGCCAAGCGCATCGAGGCCGGGCGCAACACCATGATCGCGGGCCTCTGCGAAAGCCCGCTGACATTCCAGGCCATCACCATCTGGCGCGACGAACTGCTGAACGAAGACATCCTGCTGCGCGACGTCATCGACCTGGAGGCCACCTTCGGGCGCAGCCTCGACGGCGAGGAAGACCTGGAAGGCCCCGGCCTCGACGAGGTGGACGTTGCCGCCGCCCCGCGCCGCCCCGCCTCGGAAGAGCCCGAGCTTGATGCCGACGGCAACCCGCTGTCGCGCGCCGAGGATGACGACGAGGACGACGAGGCCACCAACATGTCGCTGGCCGCGATGGAGGCCGCGCTGAAGCCGCGCGTGCTGGAAACGCTCGACATCATCGCACGCGACTATACCAGACTGGCCGAGATGCAGGATCTGCGCATGTCGGCCACAATGGGCGATTCCAGCCGCTTTTCACCCGAGGAAGAAGCCGCCTACCAGAAGCTGCGCTCGGAGATCGTGCTGCTGGTCAACGAGCTGCACCTGCACAACAACCGCATCGAAGCCCTGATCGACCAGCTTTACGGCATCAACCGCAAGATCATGGCGATCAACTCCGGCATGGTGAAGATCGCCGATGCCGCCCGGATCAACCGCCGCGAATTCATCGACGAATACCAGGGGTTCGAGCTTGATCCGACCTGGGCCGACCGCATGGCCGCCAAGGCCGGGCGCGGCTGGCAGGCGCTGATGGAAAAGTCGCGCGACAAGGTGGACGAGCTGCGCGCCGAGATGAGCCAGGTCGGCCAGTATGTCGGCGTCGACATTTCCGAGTTCCGCCGCATCGTCAACCAGGTCCAGAAGGGCGAGAAGGAGGCGCGGCAGGCCAAGAAGGAAATGGTGGAAGCGAACCTTCGCCTCGTGATCTCGATTGCCAAGAAATACACGAACCGCGGCCTGCAATTTCTTGATCTCATTCAGGAAGGCAACATCGGCCTGATGAAGGCCGTGGACAAGTTCGAATACCGCCGCGGCTACAAGTTTTCCACTTATGCAACATGGTGGATCCGTCAGGCCATCACGCGCAGCATCGCCGACCAGGCCCGCACCATCCGCATCCCGGTGCACATGATCGAGACGATCAACAAGCTGGTCCGCACCGGCCGCCAGATGCTGCACGAGATCGGCCGCGAACCCACGCCCGAGGAACTGGCCGAAAAGCTGCAGATGCCGCTGGAAAAGGTCCGCAAGGTGATGAAGATCGCCAAGGAACCGATTTCGCTGGAAACCCCGATCGGCGACGAGGAGGACAGCCAGCTTGGCGACTTCATCGAGGACAAGAACGCCATCCTGCCGCTGGACAGCGCCATTCAGGAAAACCTGAAGGAAACCACGACGCGGGTGCTGGCGAGCCTTACCCCGCGCGAGGAACGCGTGCTGCGGATGCGCTTCGGCATCGGGATGAACACCGACCACACGCTGGAGGAGGTTGGCCAGCAGTTCTCGGTCACCCGCGAACGCATCCGGCAGATCGAGGCCAAGGCGCTGCGCAAGCTGAAGCACCCGAGCCGGTCACGGAAGCTGCGGAGTTTCCTGGACCAGTAGAGGCATCGGTCCCGGCCATGGCGCAATGCCGTGGCCGGCCGGTTCACCAACGGTCATTCGGCCCGGCTGCGGCCGCTGCGGCGGCGCAGCGCCGGGTCCGGCGTGTAGCTGCGCAGCGAGCGGGCCATGACCTCGGCGGCCTCTGTCAGTTCGGCCACCACGGCTGCGCGGGCGGCGGTGCCGTCGCCGCGGGTCAGGGCGGCCAGCACATCGTCATGATGGTCAAGGCCAAGGCCGAGGGTGGTCTCTGTCCGCATCACGTTCAGGCAGGGGCCGACCCTGAGCCACAGGCTTTCGATCAACGGCAGGATCAGCGGCGACCCGGCTGCCTTGTAGACCGTGAAGTGGAATTCGAGGTTCCAGGCCAGATAGGCTTCGGCATGGGCCGGGTCGGTCGTGGCCTGCATCCGGGCCTGAAGCTGGTGCAACTGGTCCAGGGCGGTGGGCGTGATGGTTTGCGCCGCCCATTCGGCGGCCTGGCCTTCCAGCGCGCAACGCACGCGGCGCAGGTCCATCACCGCCTCGACATCCAGCACCGGCACTTCGGCACCGTAGTAGGGCCGGTCGATCAGCGCCCCCTCGGCCACCAGCCGTTGCAGTGCCTGGCGCACCGGCAGGGCGCTGGTGTGAAAGCGCTCGGACAGACGCTTCACTACCATGCGCTCTCCCGGCATGATGTCGCCGCACATGATCGCCCGGCGCAGCGCATGGTAGACCGGCTCGAAGCTGTGGGTGGTGCCGGGGTCGGCGTGCTCGTCGGGCATCGGATGGCTTTCGTTTGCAGGTCAGCGCGACGGCCGGTCAAGCCCGAGGATCGCCCGCGCCTCCGATGAAGAGGCCGCCCGATTCCCCAGCGTTTCCACCAGACGGACCGCATCTTCGACAAGTTCGGCATTGCTGGCAAGCACCCCGCGCCGCCGGAACAGGTTGTCCTCCAGCCCGACGCGGACATGGCCGCCCAGCAGCACCGACTGCGCCGCCACCGGGAACTGTTCGGCCCCGGCGCCGAAGGCCACCCACTGCGCGCCCGCGGGCAGCATGGCGCGCAATTGCAACAGCGTGGCCGCATCCGACGGCGCACCCCAGCGCAGGCCAAGCGCGAACTGGAACAGCGGTGGCGGGGCGACGAGCCCCTGCGCCACCAGATGGCAGGCAAGGCGCATGTGGCCGAAATCGAACACCTCCAGCTCGGGCTTCACGCCCAGATCGCGCATCCTCTCCGCCATCTGCAACACCATCGGCGCGGTGCTGACATAGACCTCGTCGCCCATGCCGGAATTGAAGCTGCCGCAGTCGAGGCTGCACATCTCGGGGCGCAGCGCCTCGATATGGGCCATCCGGGCGGCGGGCCCCATCAGATCGCTGCCGGGGTCGGCAGGCAGCGGCGTCTCGCCGCCGAAGATCAGCTTGCCGCCCATGCCGGCCGTCAGGTTGACGATCACATCCGACCCGGCGGCGGCGATGGCCTCGGCAACCTCTCGGTACAGCGCCAGATCGCGGCTGCCCTTGCCGCTGATCGGGTCGCGGACATGGACATGAACGATCGCGGCCCCGGCCGCGGCGGCGGCCAGCGCATCGGCGGCGATCTGCGACGGGGTGACCGGGACATGCGGGCTGCGGCCGGGGGTGTCGCTGTCGCCGGTCAGCGCACAGGTGATGATGACCGGCCGCATCACCCCGCCACCCCCGGCAGGATCGTCCGGTGGTCGGTCAGGAACCGCTCGAACGCCGCAAGGAACGCGTCGGCCTCGGTCTCGCCATGCGGCAGCGCCAGCGCGATCATGCCGCGCGGGGTGACATACTGGCCCGCCAGCATCATCTCCAGATGCCAGAGCTTGCCGGGCCGGGGGTCGGCGTGTTCGACGGCGGCGGGGGTCACCTGATCGGCGGGCAGGAAGTGCAGGTTGAACAGCGACCCGCAGCCCGTCATGCAGGCGGCGATGCCGTGGGCATCAATCATCGCCTGCATGGCAAGGCGCAGCCGGTCGCCCAGCGCGTTGAACCGGGCCGAGGCTTCCCGCGTCAGCACCTGCGACAGCCCGGCATGGCCCGCCGTCATGCTGATGATGTTGTTGTTGAAGGTGCCGCCATGGCCGAAGGCGTGATCGGATGCCGGGTCGAACCGCGCCATGATGTCGGCCCGCCCGCCGAAGGCGCCGAAACTGGCGCCGCCGCCGATGTACTTGCCCAGGCTCATCAGGTCGGGCGTGACCCCGGTGATGGCCTGCATTCCGTTGAAGTGCAGCCGCGAGGTCATCACCTCGTCAAAGATCAGCAGCGCGCCGATGTCCTGCGTGACCCGCCGCAGCATCGCAAGGAAGGGCGGCGTCGCCCTGATGCAGCCGCCACCGCCCAGCATCTGTTCCAGGATGACGGAGGCGATACTGTCCTTGTTGGCGCGCAGCAGCGCCTCGGTACCCTCCACGTCGTTGTAGTCTGCGAACAGCCAGGGGAACGGCAGGTTCAGGACCGAGCCGCCGTGGGCAAAGGTCAGCACGCCGCCATGATAGCCTTCGCGGAACACCACGATCCGGTCGCGCCCGGTCACGGCGCGGGCGGTGGACAGCGCCATGATGTTGGCCTCGGTGCCCGAATTGCAGAACCGCACCCGGTCGAGCGCGGCAAAGCGCGACACCAGTTCCTCGCCCAGCATCGCCTCGCGGATGTTCGGCGCGCCGAGCGCCACGCCGTTCTGCACCGCCTCGATCATCGCCGCCATGATCACCGGGTCGGAATGGCCATAAAGCCCGGCGGAATACTCGCTGACGAAATCGGCATAGCGGTGCCCGTCGAGGTCGGTCAGATACACGCCCTCGCCTTTCACCACGGCTACCGGAAACGGCTCGTACCACAGCACCGACCGTGTGTTGCCCCCCGGCAGGCTTTCGCACGCCTTGTGATGCCGCGCTTCGCTTTTCGGGTTGGCGGCGATGTAGCGGGCGGTCGCGTCGGCGATGGCGTCGTCAAGGTGGGCATTGCGCAGCATGTCGGCCGATCCTTCACTGAAGTTGATCAAATCATGGCAACGGGTGGCGGGCCTGTCAAACGGAATGTGCTGAAAGGACGGGCGATCCGGGGCCGGAATGCCTGTCATCACCGGCAATCGAACGATACTGCAGTGAAAATTGCCAGAGTGCGGGCCGCAGTCGCCCGCAGTCACCCGGTTCGAAACGGATGATTGACAGGCCATGTAAGTTGATCAACTATTTCCAGAAAACCAGAAACGATTCATCCAACAGAAAGGTCTTCCGATGCGGCTTTCAAGATTGCTCTGCACGATCGCCCTGGCGGGCGCTGCGTCCGGCGCCCAGGCCGAAGGCACTGTCACCATCGTCGGATGGGGCGGAAGCTGGAACGATGCCTACAAGGCGGGGGTATACGACCCCTTCACCGCGCAGGGCGGCGCGGCGGTGACGATCGACGAATGGGACGGATCGCTGGCCCGCATCCGCGCCATGACCGAAAGCGGCAGTGTCAGCTATGACGTGGTCTCGGTCGAGGCGCCGCAGCTGGCCATCGGCTGCGACGAGGGGCTGTTCGAAAAGCTGCCCGAAGCGGTCGCGGCGCAAGAGGGCAACTACCTGCCCGGCACCTTCCACCCCTGCGGCATCGCCTCGGATACCTGGGCCACGGTGCTGGTCTATGACGGCAACAGGCTGGCCGATGGCCCGAAAAGCTGGGCCGACTTCTGGGATGTCGAGAAGTTCCCCGGCAAGCGCGGCATGTTGGGGCAGGCGCTTTACACACTGGAAAACGCGCTGCTGTCCGACGGCGTGGCCCCTGCCGATGTCTATACCGTGCTGCGCACCCCCGAAGGCGTTGACCGCGCCTTTGCCCGGCTCGACCAGATCAAGCCGCATGTGGTGTGGTGGACCAGTTCCTCGACCGCCGTGCAGAACCTTGACGCGGGCGAGGTCGTGATGACCGACATGTACAACGGCCGCATCACTTTCGACAATGAAAACAACGGCAAGAACTACAAGATCGCCTGGGAGGCCGGGTTCTTCTATGGCACCGACATGTGGGCGGTGGTGACCGGCGCCCCCAACGCCGAGGCCGCACGCGCCTTCATGGAATTCTTTGCCGTGCCGGAAAACCAGGCGGGCTTCCCGCGGCTTTACGGATATGGCACCGGCGATTCCCGGGTCTATGACCTCCTGACCGCCGAACAGCGCGACCGCCTGCCGACCTCGCCCGACCGGATCGGCTATGGCGCGGCCTATGATTCCGCCTTCTGGGCCGAAAATCAGGAGGTTCTGGAACAACGCTTCAAGACCTGGCTGTCGCAGTAATGCCGGGCGCTGCCCCCGCAAGCCGCAGCGCGGCACTCCGGGGGCAGCTTCCCTGGTTGCTGATGGTCGCACCGCTGGTGCTGTTCGTGGTGGTGACCGTCATCATTCCGGTGGCGCTGTTCCTGTTCCGCGCCATCGACAACCGCGATCTGCAGACCAACCTCGCGGCCACCTCTGCCGCCCTTGCGGGCTGGACGGTGGCCGATGGCCTGCCGCCCGAACCGGCCTTTGCCGCGCTTGTCGCCGACCTTGCCGCCGCGCAGGCGGCCGGGCGCGCGGGGGGACTGGCGGCGCGGCTCAACCAGGCGGTGCCGGGCACGCGGACCTTCGTGCTGAAAACCGCCCGCCTTGCCGCCGACGGGGCCTTTGCGGCGGGCGAGACCCGCCCCGCCGTGCTGGCCGAGGCGAAAGGGTGGGAAAACCCCGCGCTCTGGTCGGTCATCGCGCATGAACGGGGCCGGTTCACGTCCTATTACCTGCTGACCAGCCTTGATCTGGAACGCCGCGCCGATGGCACCATCGGCCGCGTGCCGCCGCAGTCGGCGCTGTTCCTGACCATCCTGTGGCGGACAATCTCGATCAGCCTTGCCGTGACCGCGCTTTGCGTGGTGCTGGCGCTGCCGGTGGCGCATGTGATCGCGGCCGCCCCGGCGCGGCTGGCCTCGGTGCTGCTGGCGATGGTGCTGCTGCCGCTGTGGACCTCGCTCCTGGTGCGGACCGTGGCCTGGATCATCCTGCTGCAGGGCGAGGGGCCGGTGAATGCCACGCTGATCTGGCTTGGCGCGGTGACAGAGCCGCTGCGGCTGGTCTATACCCGCGGCAGCCTGATGGTCACCATGGTGCAGGTGCTGCTGCCGCTGATGATCCTGCCGATCCTGTCGGTTCTGCGCCGCATCCCGCCGACCTACATGCGGGCGGCGCGGTCGCTGGGCGCGCCCTGGGCCACCGCCTGGCGGCGCGTGCAACTGCCGATGATCCTGCCCGGCATCCTGACCGGGTCTGGCATCGTGTTCGTGTTTGCCCTCGGCTACTACATCACCCCCACGCTGATCGGCGGGCCGGGCGACCAGATGCTGAGCAGTTTCATCGTGTTCTACACCGACAAGACGCTGAACTGGGGGCTGGCGGCGGCGCTGTCGGTCCAGTTGCTGGCCGTGCTGGCGCTGGCGGCGGCCGGGGTGGCGGCGATCCGCAGGCTGGCCAGCGGCAGGGTGGCGTGATGCGGGGCGAGACGCTGCACCGCTGGACCGCGTTCGGCCTGACCGCGCTGGTGCTGGCCTATCTGGTGGCACCGCTGTTCGTGATCGTGCCTATGGCGCTGACCTCGGGCACCAACCTGACCTTCCCGGTGCCGGGCTGGTCGCTGCGCTGGTTCGAGGTGGTGCTGACCGACCCGCGCTGGGCGGCAGCGCTGGGCAACTCGCTGCTGGTCGGGGCCGGGTCGACCGCGCTGGCGGTGGCGCTGGCGACGCCTGCCGCGGTGGGCCTTGCCTGGGGCCGGTTTCCCGGCCGGGGCGTTCTGATGGCGGTGATCGCCACGCCGCTGGTGCTGCCGATCGTGATCCTCGCGGTGGCCTCGTTCAGCTTTCAGGCCCGGTCGGGACTGCTCGGGTCGCGCTTCGGGTTGATTCTGGCCCATGCCGGGCTGGCGGCGCCGGTGGTGCTGACGACGGTGCTGGCCAGCCTGCAGGCCTTCGACCGTGGCCTGATGCGGGCGGCGGCGTCGCTGGGCGCGCCGCCACTGACCGCGTTCCGCCGCGTGCTGATCCCGATGATCGCGCCCGGTGTCGTGGCGGGGGCGGTGATCGCCTTCATCATCTCGTTCGACGAGGTGGTGATCGCCACCTACCTGACCACCGCCGAACAGCGCACCCTGCCGCGGATGATCTTTTCGGGCGTGCGGGAATCGATCAGCCCGGCCATCGCGGCGGCGGCGGTGCTGCTGGTGGTCTTTTCGGGCGCGCTGCTGGCGGGCTTCAGCCTGCTGCAACGGCGCAACCAGCCCTGAGCGGCCAGAAAGGCATCCCATGCGCAGCACCCGGTCGGTCCACATCATCAACCGCCATGCCGAGGGCGAACGGCCGCGTCCGGATCGCCGGGGCGCAGCAGCCATGTCTTGCCCCCCGGCGATCCCTGGCCCGGCGGCTACCGCCTGTCCGCCACCTGGCCCGTGGCCGTGGCGGGCTGAACCGCCTGCGGCCCGGCAAGGTCGGCGGGCGGCCATTTGCTGCCGTGACGCGCCATGTAGGGCTCGAAATAGTCGTGCAGGGCGGAGAAGCTGCCGACCAGCCGCAGGAACTCGTCGCGCTGCAGCACCAGCACCTTGGTATCTTCCAGCGCGCGCACGCTGGTCTGGCGGCGGGTGGCGCCAAGGATCATGCTTTCACCGAAATGTTCGCCCGGCCCGATGCGCCGCAGCACCGGCGCGCCGGTCGCGGGGTCGGGCCGCGTCATTTCCACCGCACCCGTGACCACCGTGTAGAACCCGTCAGAGCGGTTGCCGACCTCGTAGATGCGGTCGCCTGCGCGGAAATGCACATAGCGCGCGGCGGGCGGTGTGTAGGACCGCAGCATCACCACGCTGCGCGGGCTGATCCCGTCCATGAACCAGTTCAGCAGCACCTGAATCCGGGTGGTGATGCCGGGCAGGAATGCCAGGTAGTAAAGGCGCCACAGCAGCCAGGCCGGAAAGCCGGTCAGCTGAACCCCCATCACCTCGGCAATGCCGCGCTGCGCGCCGAGCGAGGCCAGCGCCCCGCGCGACTTGTAGACGAAGGGCCTGGGCGTGCCGCCTTCGATCCCCGCCGCGATGTTGTCGGCCACAAGCTGCGCCTCGCGCACCGCGAACTGCGCGGTCGGCGGGGCATAGTCGCTCGGTTCCGACGCGCCGTCCTTCATGGCGATCAGCGCGCAGTCGCCCAGCGCCCAGACATCCGGGCGGCCCTTGACCATCAGCGTGCGTTCCACCGCGATGCGGCCGCGCTCGAACGGCAGCGCCATGCGGCGCACCACGGGCGAGGGCGCGTTGCCGATGGTGGCGACGATGGTGCGGGTGTCGATCACCTCGCCGGTCGAGGTGACAAGCTGGGTGCCGGTGGCGCTGGCCACGCCGGTGCCGAGCTTGACCTCGATTCCGCGCTTCGCCAGCGTGTCGGCGGCGTATTTCGCCAGCTTTTCCGGCATTTCGGCCAAGATACGCTGGGCAAACTCCAGCACCACGACGCGCACCTCCGCAGGGTCGATCTCGGGGTAGAACTTCAGCGACCGGTCGATCAGCTCCTTCATCTCGCCCACGGTCTCGACGCCGGAAAAGCCGCCGCCGACCACGCAGAAGGTCAGGGCTGCGCGTTTCACCTCGGGCAACTGGGTGATCTGGGCATGTTCCAGTTGGTCGATGACATGGCCGCGCAGGCGGCGGGCATCCTCCAGCGTCTTCATCTTCAGCGCGTGTTCTTCCAGCCCCGGCATCCGCGACAGGTCCACCGACTGCCCCAGCGCGATCACCAGATGGTCATAGGCCACTTCGGTCGGGCGCTTCTGGATGCCCTGGAACACCGTCACCACCTTGCGGTCGAAATCGACGCTTTCCACCAGGGCCTTGCGCACCGCCACATCGCGCAGCAGGAACCGCAGCGGCGAAACCGCATGGGCGGGGGTGATGGAACCTGCCCCCACCTCTGGCAGCAGCGGCTGGAAGACGAAGTAGTTCTCGGCATTGACCAGTTCGATATGGGCCCTGGCCCCCAGCCGCTTTTGCAGGGCCCGCGCGGCATACATGCCGCCAAAGCCGCCCCCAAGCACCACGATCCGTGTCGTCACGATGATTCTCCCGATTGCTGCAATGTAGCATGGCGAACAGGCGGCCGGGCGCTGCGGGCCGACTCCGGACCGGTCATCACCGGACCCGCATCGTGCCGGTTTCCAGATAGCGCCCGTGCCAGGCCAGCGCCTCGCCCAGCAGGTGCGGCGTGTGCCGGCCATAGGAGCCCCGCAGCGCCCGGTCGAAGTAGTCCTGCAACGCGGGGCGGAAATCGGGGTGGGCGCAGGTGTCGATGATCAGCGCGGCACGCTGTTTCGGTGCCAGCCCCCGCAGGTCGGCCAGCCCCTGTTCGGTGACGATCACCTGCACGTCCTGATTGATGTGGTCGACATGCGACACCATCGGCACGATGGCGGAAATCTTGCCCCCCTTGGCGGTCGAGGGCGTCATGAAGATCGAGACATAGGCATTGCGGGCAAAATCGCCCGACCCGCCGATGCCGTTCTGGATGCGCGACCCCATGATGTGGGTGGAATTGACGTTGCCGTAGATGTCGGCCTCGATCAGCCCGTTCATCGCGATGCAGCCAAGGCGGCGCACCAGTTCGGGGTGGTTCGAGATTTCCTGCGGGCGCAGCACCATCTTGCCGCGAAAGCGGTGCGCCTCGTCGTTGAACCGCTCGGCCACGTCGGGCGACAGCGACAGGGCGGTGGCCGAGGCCATGACCAGCTTGCCCTCCTCCAGCATTTCCAGCATCCCGTCCTGGATCACCTCGGTAAAGGCGGTCAGGCGGTCGAACGGGCCGTGCTGCAACCCGGCCAGCACCGCATTGGTGACATTGCCCACCCCCGATTGCAGCGGCAGCAGGCTGCGGGGCAGGCGGCCGCGCGCGACCTCGTGACGGAAAAAGTCCAGCAGATGCCCGGCAATCGCCTCGGCCACGGCATCGGGCGGCGCGAAGGGCAGGTTGCGGTCGGGGGCGTCGGTTTCGACGATGGCGACGACCTTGGCCGGATCGACGCGGAAATGGGGCTGGCCGATCCGGTCGTTCGGGTGCGTCAGCGGGATCGGCTGGCGGTCGGGCGGCAGGGCGGTGCCATAGTAGATGTCGTGCATCCCGTCCAGCGCCGGCGACTGCCAGCGGTTGACCTCGAGGATCACCTTGCTGGCCTGGTCGAGCCAGGTCTTGTTGTTGCCGATCGACGACGACGGGATCAGCGCGCCATCTTCGGTGATGCCCGAAACCTCGATCAGCGCGGTGTCGAGCGGGCCCAGAAACCCCTGCCATGCCATCGGCGCCACCTGGCTCAGGTGCATGTCGAAATAGCTCATCTGGCCCGAGTTGATCTTTTCGCGCGCGATGGGGTCGGAATTGTAGGGCAGGCGAAACTCGATCCCGTCGGCCTTCGCCAGCGCCCCGTCAAGCTCCGGTCCGGTCGAGGCCCCGGTCCAGACCCGCACCTGGAACGGGTTGCCCGCCGCGCGTTCCGCCTCGATCCGGTGCGCCAGCGCCAGCGGCACCGACTTGGGGTAGCCCGAGCCGGTGAACCCGCTCATCCCGATGGCCGAGCCGGGGCCGATCAGCCCGGCGGCATCCTCGGCCGACATGATGCGCGCGCGCAGGGCGTGGTTGGCGATGCGTGTTTGGGTCAATTGGGTCTCCGCTGACAGGCTGGCACGGGATTGGCCTGCACCCCTTCAGGCATCAACGCAACCATGCATGACAAGAGCAGATAACATGGTAGCCATGCGCTGCGTGCAATCCTCGGTTCCGGGCTGGCCCGCAGGGGCTTGCGGGGTCAGCCGTGCGGGCGTTCGGCCCAGCCCGCGAAGATGCGTTCCAGCACCAGAACCGCGTAGTAGAGCACGATCCCCAGCACCGCGAGCGCGATCAGCACGGCGAACATCAGCGGGTAGTCGCCGTTGGTTTCGCCCGACTTGAACAGCGCGCCAAGCCCGCGCCCGTGCGGGCTGACGATTTCCACCAGATTGGTGCCGATGAAGGCCAGCGTGACCGAAACCTTCAGCGCCCCGAAGAACTCCGGCAGGGTTTTCGGCAGCGCGATCTTGCGGAAGATGGTCAGGCGGCTGGCACCAAGGCTGCGCAGGATGTCGCGATACTCCGGCTCCAGCGTCGAAAGCCCGATGCCGACCGACACCGCGATGGGGAAGAAGCTGATCAGAAAGGCCATCAGCACCGTGTTGAAATCGTGCTGCCCGATGAACAGCAGCGAGATCACCGGCACCAGCGTCGCCTTGGGCACCGCGTTGAAGCCGACCAGCAGCGGGTAAAGCCCGTCGCGCGCGATGCGCGAAAAGCCCATGATCATGCCGATGGCCGTGCCGAACAGCACCGCCAGCCCCAGCCCCAGCACAGTGCGCCACAGCGTCTGCCAGCCCATTTCCAGGAACAGCCAGCGGAATTTCCAGAAGGCGGGCGGCAGGTCCGAGGGCGAGGCCATCTTGTAATTCGGCCAGCCATTCACCCAGACCAGCGCCTCCCACAGGCCCAGAAACAGCAGTATCGCGGCCATCGGCACGAGGATCTTCTGCAGGATGTCCATCAATGCCCCCCGTCGCGGCCCTGCGCGATCCGGATCTGGTCGCGCAGCAGGTGCAGCATGTCCTGCGCGGCAGGGGTGAAAAGCACGTCCAGCGTGCGGTCGGCGGGCAGGGTCACGTCCAGCACATGCTGGGTGCGCGCCGGGCGGCCCGACAGCACGATCACCTGATCCCCCAGAAACACGCTTTCGCGCAGGTCATGGGTGATCAGAACGCAGGTAAAGGGTTCGGCCGCGCGCAGGTCGCGCATGGTCTGCCACAGATCCTCGCGCGTGAAGGCATCCAGCGCGCCGAAGGGTTCATCCATGATCAGCACGTCGGGCTTGTGGACGATGGCGCGGCAGAGGCTCGCGCGCTGGCGCATCCCGCCCGAAAGCTGGCTGGGGCGCTTGGTCTCGAAGCCCTTCAGCCCGACCATTTCCAGCAGTTGCATGGCCCGGGCCACCCGGTCCTTGCGAGCCATGTTGGGGGCGACGATTTCCAGCGGCAGGATGACGTTTTCAAGGATGGTCCGCCATTCCAGCAGCACCGGGTTCTGGAACGCCATGCCGACCGTCTTGCGCGGCGAGGTGACGCGCTCGCCATGCAGCCAGACCTCGCCCCGGTCGGGTTTCATCAGCCCGGCGATCAGCCGGGTCAGGGTGGACTTGCCGCAGCCCGAAGGGCCGACCACCGCGCAGAACTCGCCTTCGGGCACCGAAACGTCCAGCCCGTCCAGCACCGGCAGCGGGCCGGTCGGGGTGCGGTAGGCGTGGCTCACGCCCTTGATTTCTATCAGGTTCTGCATCGTGGCGGGGCCGCCCGGCGGGCCGGGCAGCCGCTTGGCTCAGGGCATCGTCAGGCTGCCGTCGGCGGGCAGCCATGTGGCGTCGAAGTAAAGCGCGGCATCGGGGGTGTTGGTGAAGGTGTAGACCGATTTGGTCTGCTCGATCGCCTTTTCCATCCGCGCGGCGTCTATGCCGCCCATGCCGTTGGCCAGCACCCAGTCGGTCATCACGTTGTCGGCGATCGACATCTGCAGCCGTTCTGTTTCCAGCGCGGCATCGGCGGCGGGGTTGCGCTGCACGAGGCTGGCAATGGCGGTCTCCGGGTCAGCCACCGTCGCCTTCCAGCCCTTTGCCACCGCGCGCAGGAAGCCGGTCACCGCCTCGGGGTTGGCCTTGGCGAAATCGGTGTTGACGATGATCGCGTTGCCGTACAGCGCCACGCCGTGATCGGCCATCAGGATCACCGAGATGTCGTCGGCGGGCACGCCCAGCCGCTTGAGGTTCAGCGACGAGGTGAAGCTGAAGCCGGTGATGGCGGCCACCTTGCCCTCGGCCAGCATCGGTTCGCGCACCGGGAAGCCCACGGGTTCCACCGTGACGGTTGCCATGTCGATGCCGTTCTCGGCCGCAAAGATCGGAAACTGCGCCCAGGCGCCATCAGGCGGCGGCGCGCCCAGCACCTTGCCCGAAAGGTCGGCCGGGGCCGAAATGCCCAGCGACTTGCGCCCGACCACGGCGAAGGGCGGCTTGTCATAGACCATCATCACCGCCGTGACCGGCGCGCCGGGGTTCTGGTCGAGGAACTTCATCAGGCTGTTGATGTCGGCAAAGCCGATCGGAAAGGCCCCCGTGGCCACTTTCGGAATGGCGTCGAGCGAGCCCGAGCCTTCCGAGATTTCCACCGTCAGCCCTTCGGCCGCGAACAGCCCCTGGTCGATGGCAACAAAATAGGGCGCGGCGGGGCCTTCGAACTTCCAGTCGAGCGCGAAGGGCATGGCGGTCTGGGCCTCGGCGGCGCTGCCGATCAGCAGGGCGGCGGCGAGGCTGGCTAGGGCGGGTCGGAACATGGCAGGAAACTCCGCTGAAGGTGTCTTTTGCAGACCGTAGCGGCCGCAGGCGCGGCACCAAGGCCCCGCGGCCCGGCAGGGCCGGATCCGCGCCAAGACGCCGCCAATCCGGGCAGTATGGCGAACTCTTGCGCATAAACAAGGCGAAATCAGGTTCGTGCCGCACCGCGATCACGCATGGGGCCGCCCATCCTGCGGGCGGCGCTGCAACCTTTTGCCGACGGGAATCCTCGCCCCGGCGGCCGATCCGTGGAATAGGTCATTCCGTGGCGCGTTATTGCTGCAGGTCGAACGGGTGACGCCCGGCCGTGCGCCCGGACTGCCCCTGAAGAAAGGACAAGGACCAATGTTTCCATGCCTTGGCCGTTCCGGTCTGATCCTGCTGCTGTCGGTGCTGGTCGCCTGCAGCTTGCCTCCGGGGTTTGGCGACGGCGGGTTTGCGCAATACGGGGCAGCCCATGCGCAGGACGATGACGATGACGACGGCGACGACGATGATGACGGCGGGTCGGTCCGGAGCGGCGGTGACCGTGACCGCCAGATGCGCGCGCCCCGCCCGGCAAACCCCGCAGCAACGCGGCGCATGGCGGCGGCACCGGACGCGGCCCCGCGCCCCGCGAACGCCCCGGACGAGATCGTGGTGACCGACCTTGCCGCCGCCGATCTGGCGCTGCTGCTGGCCGAGGGCTTCGCGGTGATCGAGGATTTCACCCTGACCGAGGTGGCGCTGACGCTGCACCGGCTGCGGATTCCCCCCGGCCTGACCCTGATCGCGGCACGCGACCGGGTGCGGGCGCAGCCCAGCGGCACCACGGGCGACTTCAACCACTATTACCGCAGCGAGCAGGCCGGGCCCGAGGCGGCAGTGGCCGAACCCTGCACGCATCTGAACTGCCGCGCACTGGCGCAGATCGGCTGGCCCGCCGACCGGGCGGCGCTGGAAGGGTGCCGCGTCACGGTGCCGGTCGGCGTGATCGACACCGGCATCAACCGCGACCACGAAAACCTGACGGCGGCGCGGATCGAGGTCATCCGGCTTGCCGATGATGCGCTGGACCCCTCGCTTGCGGTGCATGGCACGGCGGTGGTGTCGCTGCTGGCGGGGCGGGCGGACGGGCGGGCGCCGGGGCTTGTTCCCGAGGCGCCGCTGATCGCGGTCGATGTCTTCGGGCGCGCGGGCGGCGACGAACGGGCCGGCGTGGTGGCGCTGATCCGCGCGCTGGACGTTCTGGCATCGCGCTCGGTCCGGGTGATCAACATGTCGCTGTCCGGGCCGCCCAATGTCGCGCTGGAGGCCGCGCTGATGCGGATCACCGGGCCGGGGGGCGCGCTGGTGCTGGCGGCGGCGGGCAATGGCGGGCCGGAAGCGGGGCCGGCCTATCCGGCAGGCTATGGCCCGGTCGTCGCGGTCACCGCGGTGGACGGGCGCGACCGGATCTACCGGCGCGCCCAGCGCGGACCGCATCTGGATCTGGCCGCCCCCGGCGTCGGGATCTGGAGCGCCACCTCGCTGACCGGGGTCAAGGCCAAGACCGGCACCTCGTTCGCGGTGCCCTTCGCCACGGCGGCGGCGGCGGTGCTGGCGTCGCGTGCCCCGGCGCCGACGCCTGCGGCGATGGCCGGGGCGCTTGGCGTGATGGTGCGCGACATCGGCGCGCCGGGGGCCGATGAGGTGTTCGGGGCGGGGCTGCTGGCGCTTGACCGGCTGTGCGCCACCGACCTGCTGGCGGTGCAGGGAGAATAGGCCGCGCGGGCCTGACGCGGTCCGGGCCGCGCACCCGCCTGCGACAGAGCAGCCGGACCCGCCGCCGCAATGTCGCGCAGCCCTCGACAAGCCCCGCATCCTCCGGCACGGTTGCGGCCCAGCCCGGCGCCCGGGCACCCGTAACCGGAGGTTGCCGTCATTCCCGTTCTGCTGGCGATGCTTCCCATTCTTGTCGTGCTGCTGGGCATGGGGGTTCTGCGGCTGTCGGCGGCCGTTGCGGGCGGGGCGGGGCTGGCTGCGGCCCTGCTGCTGGCCACGACCGCCTTCGATCTGACCGCGGGGTCCGGGGGAACCATCGGCGTGCCGCAGGCCGCCGTGGGCACCGCCGCCGAGGCGCTGCATGCCGCGGCCACGATCCTGTGGATCATCCTGCCCGCGCTGGCGATCTACGAGGTGCAGCAACGCTCGGGCGCCATCGACCGCATCCGCAGCCTGCTGAGCGGGCTGGCCGATGACAGGCGCATCCTCGTGCTGCTGATCGCCTGGTTCTTCGGGCTGTTCATGGAAGGGGCCGCAGGCTTCGGCACCCCGGTGGCGCTGGGCGCGCCGCTGCTGGTCGGCCTGGGCTTCACCCCGGTGCGTGCGGTGGTGCTGGCGCTGGTCGGCCATGCGGCGGGGGTCTGCTTTGGCGCGGCAGGCACGCCGGTGCTGACGCAGGCGACCATCACGGGCGTCGCTGCCGCCGACATCGCCCTGTGGGCCGCGGTGTTGCCCGCCGCGGTGGGCATCGTGCTGATCCTGACGCTGCTGCGTCTGGCCGATGACGCACCGCTGCGCCGCGCCGATCTGGGCTGGGGCGCGCTGGCGGCCCTGTGCTTCTTCGTGCCGTCGGTCGCGCTGGCGGCGCTGGTCGGGCCGGAACTGCCGACGCTGGGCGGCGCGCTGATCGGCTGCGGCGCCTTCGTGCTGGTGCTGCGCCGGCGCGACCCGTCGCGGCAAACCGTGCCGCTGTCGCGCACCCACCTAGCCGACCTTGCGCCTTATGCCTGCATCCTCGGTCTGGTGCTGGTCAGCCGACTGGTCCCGGCGCTGCAGGAACCGCTGTCTTCGCTCGCACTGCGCTGGGCGCTGCCGGGCGGGTTCAGCGGCGCGTTCCAGCCGCTCTATCATCCCGGCACCATCCTTGCGCTGGGCCTGATCGCCGGGGCGCTGGCCACCGGGCGGGGCGGCTATCTGCTGCCCGCCATCGCGGCGGCGCTGCACCGCCTGCTGCCGGTGGGGCTGGCGCTTCTGGTGATGCTGGGGCTGGCGCGGATCATGGTGCATTCCGGCATGGTCGTCACCCTGGCCGAGGCTGCGGCCCATGCCGGCGCCGCCTGGCCGCTGCTGGCGCCGAGCATCGGCGTGCTGGGCACCTTCGTCACCGGTTCGGCCACCGCATCGAACATCCTGTTTTCCGAATTCCAGGCAACGACCGCGACGGCGCTGGCGCTGCCGGTGCCGGTGATGCTGGCCGGGCAGACCTTCGGTGCCGGCATCGGCAACATCGTCGCCCCGCACAACATCATCGCCGGCTGTGCCACCGTCGGCCTGAAAGGGCAGGAGGGCCGCATCCTCTCGCAGACCCTGCTTCCCTGTCTGGCCTGCGTGCTGGGCGGCGGCGCGCTGCTGCTGGCGCTGGTGTAGCCGGGCTCCCGCGGAACCAAGCCACCCGTCGCGACGCCGGAAACCGCAGGGTCTTCTGGCCCGGCAAGAGGCGGCCCGATCGCCGCGCTTGCCGAATCCGCCACCCTTGCCTATCCTTTCGCCCATGTTTTTCGGGGATTTTGGGGAGGGTGCCATGGTCACTTGGGCGCAGCCGGAGTTCAATACCTACATGGCGGCCGTCCGGGCGGCCAACCCGCAATATGAACGGGCGAGCAAAAGCTCGATCCACAATCTGACCCATTGCCTGAAACCCAAGAACTTCCAGAACAACCCGCTGTTCCTTGCGCGGATAAAGGCGGCGTGGGATGCCGTCCCTGCCGGAAAAAAGGGCCAGTATGCAAACGCATGGCAATATGCGAACGGCATTCTCTTTCCGCAGGGCGTCGCGATGCCGACGCCGGTTCAGCCGACTGTCCGCCAGGTGAACCCGGCCCCGATGCAGCGCGGCGGTCCCGCCCAGAACCGCCCCCCGTCATTCCCCCGAACATCGTGCAGGCGGCTGCGCAGAGAGGCGGCATGGCCCAGATGCGGCGGGTCGCGGCAAGCCGCCCGGTGAACGCCAGGATCCAGCAGTTTCACAACGGCACGCCCTACGACTGGCCGACCTCTTTCCGGGTCGGTCACGCCGGGGTGGGCAAGCAGGACAGATCGATTGCGGTCAGCCTGACCTTCTGTGCGCTTTCCGGGGGAAGCGCCGAGCACAACGCCTATCTGAACCGGATGACCGCGGCCGCGATCCCGAACACGCATGTCGGCGCAAGCGTGACGGAAGACGTGAAGCTGAACTGGAAGTCGCGCATCGAGGAACGCTGGAGTGCCGCCTGGTTCGTGGCGGTGGACGGCACCGGCGATCCGCTCGAACAATACAAGATCGAGTTCGATTTCACCTGGGTCACCGACAGCACGACCGCTGATTACACTGTGGTGGCGGTCAAGACATCCTCTCCGACCTCTCCGGCTGACGGAACGATCAACACGCTTTATTGGGGTGTCGATGACGGGGGGCATACCGGCGCGGCCATCGCCCATGAATTCGGCCACCTCATCGGCAATCCGGACGAATATGGCACGTGCACCTTCAAGGGACGAAACGCCACGAACAACGCGCGATCCATCATGTGCGATGAAACGAACGGCACGGCAAGACCGGGTCATTTCTGGCTGATTGGCAAGGAGATTGCCGCACTCCTGAACACGCCTGTCGACCGGGCGCGTATTCGGGTCGGCGTCGAAACCTACGATGTCAGCTTCGACCACCCGTGGCTGTAGCGCCGCTTTCCCGGTCGTGCCGGACGCGGTGTGCTATGGCCGCCATCGCCACTCTAACCCAGATTGGCCTTGAAGAACGCCACCGTGCGTTCCCACGCCAGTTCCGCCGCCGCCTGATCGTAACGGGGCGTTGAATCGTTGTGGAAGCCGTGGTTCACGCCGGGATAGATGAACGCCTCGTAGGTCACCCCCGCGGCCTTGAGCGCGGCCTCATAGGCGGGCCAGCCCTCGTTCACCCTGGTGTCCAGTTCGGCATAGTGGATCAGCAGCGGCGCCTTGATCCTTGCCACATCCTCGGGGGCGGGCTGGCGGCCGTAGAACGGCACTGCGCCGCCGAGTTCCGGGTAGGCCACCGCCGCCGCGTTCGCCACGCCGCCGCCATAGCAAAAGCCGGTGATCCCGACCTTGCCGGTCGAGTCCTCGTGCGCTAGCAGCCATTCCACCGCCGCGAAGAAATCGTTCATCAGCCTGGTGCCATCGACCGAGGATTGCAGCTCGCGCCCCTTCTCGTCGTTGCCGGGGTAGCCGCCGACGCTGGTCAGCCCGTCGGGCGCCAGCGCCAGAAAGCCCGCCTTGGCCACCCGCCGCGCCACATCCTCGATATAGGGGTTCAGGCCGCGGTTCTCGTGCACCACCACCACGGCGGGCAGCTTGCCGGTGGCGGCGGCCGGGCGCACCATGTAGCCGCGCACCTCGCCATGGCCGTTGGGGCTGGGGTAGGTGACATATTCCGCCACGATGTCGGGGTCGGTGAAGCTGACCTGCTCGGCCAGCGCATAGTCGGGGCTCATCAGCCCCAGCAGCGTCACCGCCGTCATGCCGCCGACAGTGTATTTCCCCGCCTTTTCAAGGAACTCGCGCTTGGTGATGCGCCCGTGGGCGTAGAAATCATATAGTTCCAGCAGTTCGGGGTGGAAATCCTTCGCGGTCAGCCGGGTCATCTGCGCCTCCTGTTGGCCGTGGGCTTCCCGGCAAGGATAGCGCAGCCGACTGCAAAGCCGGATCACGGACGCGTCATCGCGACGTGAGTCCGCCGCGCCACAGTCGGCCCCCTTATCTGGTGGCTGCGAAAATCCGCTACTCAACCCATCGACCCCGACCTATAGTCTTGTGGATAACATGGGGGAACAACCCCTGATCCCGAGGCAGGACACGAACAAACAAGGGGGGAAGCCATGCGCTGCCCATTCTGCGGCAACATCGACACGCAAGTGAAAGACAGTCGGCCCGCCGAGGACCACGTTGCCATCCGGCGGCGTCGCTTCTGCCCGGCCTGCGGCGGCCGCTTCACCACCTACGAACGCGTGCAGTTGCGCGACCTCGTGGTGATCAAGTCATCGGGCAAGCGCGAGGATTTCGACCGCACCAAACTGGAACGTGCAATCCGCATCGCCATGCAGAAACGCCCGATCGACCCCGAGCGCATCGACCAGATGATTTCCGGCATCGTGCGGCGGCTGGAAAGCCTGGGCGACACCGACATCCCGTCGCGCACCATCGGCGACATCGTGATGGAAAGCCTGGCCCGGATCGACACGGTGGCCTATGTGCGCTTTGCCAGCGTTTACAAGAACTTCCAGGCGGCGGACGATTTCGACAAGTTCGTGTCCGAACTGCGGCCCGGCGGCGCGCCGGAAGAGTGAGCGACGCCGAGACCGACCGCCGCTTCATGGCCCATGCGCTGGCGCTGGGGCAGCGCGGGCTGGGGCAGACCTGGCCCAACCCGGCGGTCGGCTGCGTGATCGTGCAGGGCAGCCGCATCGTCGGGCGCGGCTGGACCCAGCCGGGCGGGCGCCCCCACGCCGAACGCCGCGCGCTGGATCAGGCGGGGGGGGCGGCGCGCGGGGCCACCGCCTATGTCAGCCTTGAACCCTGCGCCCACCACGGCCACACCCCGCCCTGCGCGGAAGCCCTTATCGCGGCAGGCGTCGCGCGCGTCGTCACCGCGCTGACCGACCCGGACCCCCGCGTTGCGGGGCAGGGGCACGCCATGCTGCGGGGCGCGGGCATCGCGGTGACCGAAGGCGTGCTGCATACCGACGGCGCCGCCGCCAACGCGGGCTTCCTGAAGCGCGTGATGCAGGGCCTGCCCTTCGTCACGCTGAAACTCGCCACCACGCTCGATGGCCGCATCGCCACCGCCGCGGGCGAAAGCCGCTGGATCACCGGCCCGCAGGCCCGGCGCGCCACCCACGCCCTGCGCCTGAGCCATGATGCCGTGATGGTGGGGTCTGGCACCGCACGCGCCGACGACCCCGACCTGACGGTGCGTGATCTCGGCGCCACGCGCCAGCCGGTCCGCATCGTGATCGACAGCCGCCTGAGCCACAGCCCCGCCAGCCGCCTTGGCCAGACCGCCGCAGGCTCCGCGGTCTGGATCTGCCACGGCAACGCCGCCCCGCCCGAAGCCCGCGCCACCTGGGAAGCCACCGGCGCCACCTTGATCGCCTGTGCGACCGACCACGGCCACCTGAACCTGCGCGACGCGCTGCAACGCCTGGCACAGCGCGGCCTGACCCGCATCCTGTGCGAAGGCGGCGCGGCGCTGGCCGCCGCCTTGGTTCGCGACAAGCTGGTCGACGAACTCGCCCTGTTCACCGCGGGCGCGCTGATCGGCGGCGATGGCGTCGCCGCCCTTGGCCCGCTGAACCTGACATCCCTCGCCGATGCCCCGCGCCTGCGCCGCCTTTCCGCCGGAACCAGCGGCGAAGATACCTTCACCCGCTGGGCCTTCTGACCCATTCATCTTGGCCCAAATATCCCCGCCGGAGGCTCCGGCTTCCCCGCCAGAGCCCCCGGCGGCAGGTTTACCAGACCCCGGTGTTGCCCATCGACAGCCAAGGCTCCGCCGGGGCCTTCGCCTCGCCCACCTGCAGCAGCTCGATCGACACGTTGTCGGGGCTGCGCACGAAGGCCATGCGCCCGTCGCGCGGCGGACGGTTGATCACCACGCCATTGGCCTGCAGATGCGCGCAGGTGGCATAGATGTCGTCCACCGCATAGGCCAGATGCCCGAAATGCCGCGAGTCCGACGGCAGGCCCGCGTCGCCATCCCAGTTGAACGTCAGCTCGACCGGGCATTCCGGCTGGCCGGGGGGGGCGAGAAAGATCAGCGTGAAGCGCCCGCCCTCGTTGTCGATCCGCCGGGTTTCCTCCAGCCCCAGCAGCTTGTAGAACGCCAGCGAGGCGTCGAGGTCCAGCACGCGGACCATGGTGTGCAGATATCTGATCGTCATTGCGGTCTCCTGTTTGCAGGGTCGAACCTAGCACAGCCCGCAGCGAAGGCGAACCGTCAGAACCGCGATTCGAACCCCAGCGATAGCCCCATCTGGCGCGACTCGAACCAGCTGACGTTCGACAGGGTCTGCGTGCCGCTGATGCTGGCCTTTGGCGAATGGCCCCACAGGCTGACCTGATGAAAGGTCATGTCAAGCGACAGGCCCAGCCGCTGGTCGTGGCGCCCGTCGGTGACCTGCACGAAGCCCAGCCGGTAGATGTCGTAGTCGCGCAGGCCCGCCGTCAGCCGCGCGCTCAGCGCCACCGGGCCGACCGGCCTGGGCAGGGCATAGCTGATCATGCCCGAAAGATCGCGGAAATCCTGATTGACCGCTGCCCCCTGCACCTCGCGCAGATAGATCCCGGCGCCCCATTCCCCGCCGGCCGCGTCAAGCCGCCGCCCCATCAGCGCCAGGCTCAGCGTGTCCACCGGCCCCTGATCCTGCCATTGCCGCTCGACCGAGGACGCCAGCCGGATCTCGGCCCGGTCGCGCGACAGCAGGGAGGTCGAGCCGCCAAGGCGCAGGTGCGGCCCCAGCACCTCGCCGCCGGTCCAGTTCTGCCCGGCGGTCAGCCCAAGCTGCACCGGGTGCCGCGTGCCGGGCCACAGGAAATCCCGCGTCAGGCTGCCCTCGGCCGTCAACTGGTTGAACTCCGACCCGCTGACATCGAGGTTCAGGGCGCGCGCTTCTTCCGACAGCATGTTGAGGCTGCCGTAAACCTGCGCCCCCAGGGTGGTCTGGCCGCGTTCCGAGGCCGCAAGGCGGTAGCTCAGCCGCGCCTGCGCTTCGGCGCGCACGCCGGAAAGGGGCGGCAGGGAGCGGTTGTAGAACCCGTCCAGCACCTGCCCGTCGATCTCCAGCACACCGCCCTGACCGGCGCCGTTCAGGTTGGAGGTCGGCGCCACCGCCAGATCGAAGCCGAGCCGCACCGGGTTGCGCGCCTGCACCCGGCGGTAGTCGGCCACGGTCTGGGCGTAGTGCGCGGGCGTGGGCGCCATGTCGGCCGCGCGGCGGAGCCAGAACTGCGCCAGCCCGGGCCGCCCTTCGCGAAAGGCCGCGACCGAGGTGTGGCGCGCGATTTCATAGCGCAGCACCGGCGCGTCGCCCGCCGCCGCCCAGGCCGCCCGCCCGGCGCGCCGCCCCGCCGCCGGATTGCCCAGCGCAGGCTCGGTCGCGGCGAGGATCAGCAGCGCCTGCGCGTCCTGCGCGTCGGCCTCCAGCAGCCGCCGCGCCAGCGCGTTGGCCACGCCGTATTCGCCGGCGGCATAGGCCTGCCGCGCCACGATGCGCGCCTGATCCAGCGTCAGTTCGACCGGCTCCGCCGCAAGGGGTTGCGCCACCAGCAGCGCCAGTGCCAGAAGCACCCGCCGCAGAGCGCGCATCAACGGGGAACGCACAACGGCGAGGCACCCGCCAGATCGCAGCGCGGCAGGTTGAACACGCCGTATTCCCAGATCCCGGTTTCGCCCGGGATCGGGTTCAGCACGATGGCCCCGGCAATGTCGCTGGCGCCTTCGCCGCCGAACATGCCCCCGTAGCTGCCGATCTGCGAATCCGGTTCCCCGGAGAATTCCACGTTGCCGAGGAACATGCCGTTCTCGTCGATCGTGTTGGCGCGGAACACGATGGCTTCAAGCTGGTCCGTGGCATCCAGCACGCCGTCGGCGTTCATGTCTATCCGCCGTCCTCTGTCATCCAGCAGCCAGCGGTTCTCGACCCCGCCGTTCACCTGGTTGTTGGCGAAGTTCGCGTTGATCAGTGTTTCGCCCTTCACCCGCATCGGCTGGTAGGGCTGAAGTCCGGGGGGCAGCGACGGATGCGTCGCCGGGCCCGGCAGGAACACCCCGGCATAGGTGCCCGCATAGCTGAACTGCCCGGTCTCCTTGCCCGGCCGCACCACCGGCGGCGTGTAGACATCGATGCGGGAATAGGTGCCGCCGCCATAGTGCTGGTTGAACTGCCCGCCGTCGGCCACCACCCCCGCCCGCAGGTTGCCGCGCAGGCTGTCGGCGACAAAGGCCAGATGCGACCGCTGCAGCCCGGTTTCCTGATAGGTGAACGCCTGATAACCATCGATATCCAGCGATTTGGAGCGCACGAAGTCCACGGTCTGGGCCGACCCGGTCAGCCCGAACATGTTGACGCTCAGCGTGCCCGCACCGGCGGGGTTGTAGGTGATGGACCGCAGGTTCACGGCGACTTCTTCCGGCACCGCCATCGGGTCGTCGGGATCGACCGGGCCAACCGGATCATTCGGACCCAACGGGTTGCCGCCACAGGCAGCAAGCAGCAGCAAGGCGCTCAGCGTCAGCTTTCGTATCGACATGGTCTGCTCACTCTTGCCAGTCATTTTTCTGTGATAACTGTCCGAAAACCCTTTGATAGTCAATGGAACTCCGGGAATCCGCCTCTCAGTCGGATGTATGATGCAAAGGTGCATCACGCCGCATATCGCGGTTCCGGATGCGGCATTTGCCAGATATTGTGTCGGCCGACTCGCCCCTGCCGCGAAAGGCCACAGACCGATGCCCCTGACCCCAGACCAGACCGCCGAAATCGAGGCTGCCCGCGCCCAGCCGCAGCAGACGCTGCGTGCCACCTCTCCGGGAATGGAGGCACATCTCTACCGGCCCTATCCGGTGCTGGACCATGGCTTCATCCGGGTTATCGACTACATGGGCGACGATGCCGCCATCGTTCAGGCCGCCCGGGTAAGCTACGGGGCCGGGACGAAGCACGTCCAGAACGACGAGGGTCTGATCCGCTACCTGATGCGGCACTGGCATTCGACCCCCTTCGAGATGTGCGAGATCAAGCTGCACGTCAAGCTGCCGGTGTTCGTGGCGCGCCAGTGGATCAGGCACCGCACCGCCAACGTCAACGAATACTCGGCCCGCTATTCGATCCTCGACCGGGAGTTCTACATTCCCCACCCGTCGCAGCTGGCGGCGCAGTCCACGGTGAACAATCAGGGCCGGGGCGCGCTGCTGGAAGGCGAGGAAGCGGCCCGCGTGCTGGAAACCCTGAAAGCCGATGCGGGCCGCGCCTTCGACAACTACGAGGCGATGCTGTCGCAGGATGGCCAGCAGGGCCTTGCCCGCGAACTGGCCCGGATGAACCTGCCGATGAACACCTATACCCAGTGGTACTGGAAGACCGACCTGCACAACCTGTTCCATTTCCTGCGGCTGCGGGCCGACATCCACGCCCAATACGAAATCCGCGTCTATGCCGAGGCGATTGCGGCCTGCGTCAGGGACTGGGTGCCCGCCGCCTATGCCGCCTTCGAGGATTACCGCAAGGACGGGATGACCCTGTCGGCCAAGGCTGCGGCGGTGCTGAAGCGGCGGCTGGCAGGCGAGGTGGTGACGCAGGAAAGCTCTGGCATGAGCAAGGGCGAATGGCGGGAGTTCGAGGCTGCCTGGGGGTGAACACAGAGCCGGATGCCCAGACCCTCGGCGGCGGGCTCCACTTCGGCCGGCAAGCGGCGGCAAGCGGCGCGCAGTTCGTCGCAAACCAGCCCTGCGGTGCCAGCGCGTCGCGGATTCCGGTATCGGACCCGGTGACCGGCGCTCGGCGGCCGTGCAGCGGAAACGGCGTCACCGCATCGCGCAAACGGCGACCATTTCGACATCGCGGTTATCGGCATTGTCGCCCGCTGTCGCCCAGACGAAGCTGTAGGCCCCGGTTCCCGCGCCGCAGTGGATCGACCACGGCGGCGACACCGCGGCCTCTTCGTTGCGCATCACGAGATGCCGGGTTTCGTCGGGCCTGCCCATGAAATGAAAGACGCAGGCATCATGGGCGAGGTCGAGATAGAGATACGTCTCCATCCGGCGGTCGTGGAGGTGGGCGGGCATGGTGTTGCACACCGACCCCGGAGCAAGCTGGGTGTAGCCGACCGCCAGCTGGCAGCTTTCCATCACGTCGGGGTGGATGAACTGGCACATGGTGCGCAGGTTCGAGGTTTCGGCCGCCCCCATCTGCACCCTTTTCGCCTCGCCGATCCGGATCAGCCGGGCCGGACAGGCGCGGTGCGCCGGGGCCGAAAGTATGTAGAACCGCCCCTTGCCGCCAAAGGTCACCGGCCCGGACCCCATCGGCAGATACAGCACGTCGGCCCGTTCCAGCCGATAGGTCTTGCCCGCCGAAACCGTGCCGGGGCCGCCGATGTTCACGATGGCCATCTCGCGGCGGTCAAGGATGCTGGCGGTGCCGCATTGCGGCACATGGTCCAGCACCATCGGGTCGGCGTCGGGCACCGCGCCGCCGATGATCATCCGGTCGTAATGGGTGTAGCACAGCCGGATCTCGCCCCCGACAAACATCCCGCCCAGGTGGAAATGGCGGCGAAGTCCGTCGGTATCCAGCCCCCTTGCGGTTTCGGGGTCGATGGCGTGGCGGATTTCGACATCAAGCATGGCAGGGCCTTTCGGATGGGTCAGGGGAAACCGTCACGGCGCGGGGCAGGCCAGTCGATCAGCCCCCCCGCCTCGATGCAGCGGCGCGCCGCAGAACGGCCACTTCGTGGGCATCGCCTGCCGGATGGTGATCTTGCCCAGCGCGCAGCGGACGCACGGCACCGCCCCCGTCGGCGGCGCGCACAGCCCGAGGACAAGGTTCGGGATCACGATCACCCAGCGATGCACCGGGTCGATGCCGAAGGCCGCTGCGACCGGCAGGAAGATCGGCGTGGTGATCACGATCAGCGGCGACATGGCCATGAACGTACCCGAAATCGGCAGCGCGACATTGATCAGAAGCAGGATCACGACCGGATTGTCCGAAAGGCCGCGCAGCTTCGCCACCATGTTGGCCGGTTTTTCGTGGTGCAGCCCATTGTGATAAGCTAATATGCTAGTATGTCGGCGCTTCAAGGCGACCCCGAGGAACAATCATGTCCGATCCTGTCCAGCTGCTGCCCCTTGCGCCGATCAGCCGGCCTTCGGTGACCGATCAGGTCTTCGACATGCTCCATGCCCAGGTGCTGACGCTGGAACTGCCACCCGGCGCAAAGCTGTCGGAGATCGAGGTTGCCCGGCAGATGGGCGTGTCGCGCCAGCCGGTGCGCGACGCCTTCTACCGCCTGTCGAAACTGGGGTTCCTGTCGATCCGCCCGCAGCGCGCCACCACCGTCAGCCAGATTTCCCCCGGCGCGGTGATGCGCGCCCGCTTCATCCGCACCGCGCTGGAAATCGAGACGGTCCGCGCCGCCTGCGGCTGTCTGACCGAACCCGATCTGCAGGCGCTGGAGGCGCTGTTGCAGGCCCAGCTTGCCGCCTCGGATGCCGGGGACCACGCGCTGTTTCACCGGCTGGACGACAGCTTTCACCGCGAGATCTGCGAACGGGCCGACCTCGGCTTCGCCTGGGAGATGATCAGCGACAACAAGGCGCACATGGACCGGGTGCGGGTGCTGTCGCTGTCGTTCGCCTCGCGGCAGGCTTATGACGACCACGTGGCGATCTGCGCCGCCTTGCGCGCCCGCGATGCCGAGGCGGCGACGGCGGCGATGCGCGGGCACCTGTCGCGCATCCGCGACCAGATCACCCGCATCCGGGCCGAGAACCGCGCCTTCTTCACCGAGGAAAACTGATGCCCGCACTCCCGATCCGTTCGCATCTGATTGTCGCGCTGGGCGAGGCCATGGTCGAACTGGCCCCGACCGGCCAGACCGACCGCTTTGCGCTGGGCTTTGCCGGCGACACGCTGAACACCGCCTGGTATCTGCGCCGCCTGCTGGGGGCTGACTGGCAGGTGGACTATGCCACGGCGCTGGGCACCGACGCGATGTCGGACCGGATGGCCGGTTTCATCGCCGGGGCAGGGCTTGGCACCGGCCGCATCCGGCGGCTGGCGGGCCGCAGCGTCGGGCTTTACCTGATCGAGCTTGCCGCGGGCGAGCGCAGCTTTGCCTACTGGCGCGGCCAGAGCGCGGCCCGCCTGCTGGCCGACGATCCGGCGGCACTGGCGCGGATGCTGCATGGCGCCGGGCTGGTATATCTGTCCGGCATCACGCTGGCCATTCTGGAAGGCGGGGACCGCGACACCCTCTTGCGCGCGCTTGACGCCGCGCGGGCCGGGGGCGCGCTGGTGGCCTTCGACCCCAACCTGCGCCCGCGCCTCTGGCCCGACAGTGCGACGATGTGCCGGGCCGTCATGCAGGCGGCGGCGCGGGCCGACATCCTGCTGCCCTCGCATGACGACGAGGCCGCGCATTTCGGCGATGCCGACCCCGAGGCCACCGCCCGGCGCTATGCCGGGGCAGGGGCGCCGCTGGTCGTCGTCAAGAACGGAGCCGGGGCGATGACGGCACTGGACCGCGGCGCATTGTCGACCCTTCAGCCGGATCCGGTGCCCGCCATCGTCGATACCACGGCGGCGGGCGACAGTTTCAACGCCGGCTTCCTTGCCGCCCATCTGACCGGGCGGCCACTGGCGCAGGCAATGGCCGAAGGTGCGGCGCTGGCCGCAAAGGTGATCGCGGCCCGTGGCGCGCTGGTCGCGGCGGCCACCGCAAAAGCGGCGGCGGCCCCCTCCTGACCCGGTCAGTCGGCCCGAGGTGCCACCACCGGATGCAGCGGCGCGCCATCCGCCTCGAAGGCGGTGATGTTGGCGATGGTGGTCGCGGCAATCGCGGTCAGCGCCTCGGCGGTGAAGAAGCCCTGATGCCCGGTGATCAGCACGTTGGGAAAGGTCAGCAGCCGGGCAAACACGTCGTCATGGATGGCATGTGCCGACTGGTCCTCGAAGAACAGCCCGGCCTCTTCCTCGTAGACATCCAGCCCCAGCGCCCCGATCACCCCGCTTTTCAGCCCGCGGATCACCGCCTGCGTGTCGATCACCCCCCCCCGGCTGGTGTTGATCACCATCACGCCGGGTTTCATCAGCGCCACGGCGGCATCGTCGATCAGGTGGCGGGTGGACGGGGTCAGCGGGCATTGCAGGCTGATGATGTCGCTTGAGGTCAGCAACTCGTCCATCGTCACATAGCGCACGCCAAGGTCCAGGCAGACCTTGTTCGGGTAGGGGTCGAACGCCAGCACCTTGCAGCCGAAACCGATCATGATTCCCGCCAGCACCTGCCCGATCAGGCCGGTGCCGACGATGCCCAGCGTCTTGCCGTAAAGGTCGAAGCCCAGAAGCCCGTCCAGCGCGAAGTTGCCGTCGCGCACCCGGTTGTAGGCGCGGTGGGTGTTGCGGTTGAGGGTCAGCATCAGCGCAACCGCATGTTCGGCGACGGCATGGGGCGAATAGGCGGGCACCCGCCCCACCGCGATGCCCGCCGCCGCGGCCGCCGCCAGATCGACATGGTTGAACCCTGCCGAGCGCAGCGCGATCAACCGCACGCCCTTGTCGGCCAGACGTGAGATCACCCCGGCACCCAGATCGTCGTTGACGAAGGCGCAGATCGCCGCGCCTTCGGTCACGATCCCCACCGTCTCGGTCGACAGGCGGGCATCGACGAAGGTCAACCGGTGATTGCCCCCGGAATTGGCCGCCTTGAAGAATTGCCGGTCATAGGGTTTGGCGCTGAACACCGCGACATCCATGGTCTGTCCTTTTCAATTGGTGGACTGGCCCGGGACTGCCGCAGGCAGGCGCCGGTATTGCGGCCATTGCGGAACCCGCAGGGCCGATGTCAAGGCAAGGGCGGCGCTTTCCCCGCCATTGTCGCCGCGCTGCAGCACAACGGGGCGGTCAATGCCTGCCTGATTGGCAGAAGGGCGGCCTTCGCCCAAGGCTCAGTCGCCGCGGTGCTGCAGGAAGAAACGCAGCATCTCGCGCGAGGCGTCGGGGCCGGCCGGGTCGGTGTGGCTGCCTGCCGCCTTGCCCCCGGCCCAGGCGTGGCCCGCGCCCTCGATCTCCCAATGCTCGCAGTGCGAGCGGCCATCGGGCAGGCTGTGGCTGGTCTGGCGCCAGCCGCGCCCGCCCGCCGAGGTGCCGCGCTGCACCGTTTTTGCCAGCCCCGGCCGCCCCGACAGCACCTGCCGCGCCACCGCATCGCCATTGCGCGGATGCACCGTGGCATCGGCCAGCCCGTGCAGGATGATGGTCGGCTGCGTGCGGATCGCGGTGCTGCCCGCCCCGCCCTGCTGCATGGCGGCAAAGGCCGAGGGCACGTCGCGCGCCGCCCCGACCGGCAGGCCGGAATGCACGCCCACGGCATGAAACAGCTCGGGGTAGGCCGCAGCCACAATGGCCGCCGCCGCCCCTCCCGCCGACAGCCCCGCGATGTAGACCCGCGCCGGGTCCACCGGATGGTCGCGCAGGATGTCGCGGGCGATGCCGGCGATCAGGGCGGGTTCGCCCCCGTCGCGCCGCTGGTCTTCCGGCTTGAACCAGTTCCAGCACTTGTTGGCATTGGCGCCGGTTGGCTGGGCCGGATAGGCGATGATGCAGCCGAATTCCTCGGCCAGCGCGTTCATGCCGGTGCCCGCGGCAAAGTCGTCGGGCGACTGGGTGCAGCCGTGCAGCATCACCACCAGCGGCATCGGCTTGCCCTCTGCCTTGTGCGCGACGGGGGTGTAAAGCCGGTAGTCGCGCCGACCCTGCGCCGAGGCATGCGTCAGCGTGACGAACCGCCCGGGGCCGGTATCGGCCTGCGGGCGCGGGCCGGAGGCCGCGGCGGGCATACCCCCGGCCGCGATCCGGCGCAGGGTTTCGCGCAGGCCGCTGCGGGGGGCCGCGGCGCGTGCCGGCGCCGGGTCGGGTGCGGCGGTCGGCGGGGCCTTGGGGGCCGCGTCAAGACGGGTGGCGGTGCCGTCGATCACGTCGCCTTCCGGCTGGCCGGGGGCCGGTGCCGGGCCGCCGTGCAGCAACGCCCGGATCAGGTCTGTCGCCTCCTGCAGCTTGCCCTGCCGGGTCAGTTCTGTCGCTTTGGCCATGCCGGCCGAGAACATGTTGGTCATCTGTAACCTCTGGAATGCGTGAATGTATGGGTCTTGGGCGGGGCAGGTCAGGTGATGCGGTCGGCCAGCGCGGCCTTCACCGCATCGCCCGCCTGCAACCCGCCCAGCACCGACAAGGTGAAGATGCTGGCGCGCGCCAGTTCGGCGCCGACATCGGGGGCGATGACCGCGAGGCCCAGCACCCGGATCTCCAGCATCTGGCCCGCGTCCCTTGCGGCCTCCAGTTCGGCGCGGGTGATGGTGCGCAGCCCCAGATCGACGCTCTTGCGCGTCACGACCTGTCGCACGGTGTCGGCGTGGCGCTCGATCTGGTTGCGGATTGCCGTCCGGATGAAATCGGTGCGGTTGGCATAGAAGCCTTCCTGCACCAGCAGTTCGATCTGGCCCAGGTCGACGAACCCGAGATTGATCGTGATCTTTTCGCTGTCAGGCGTCTTCGCCACGGCCATCTCGACCTCCTCTTACCATCCACATGGATGTTATATGGATGGAAAGGGCCGCGTTGTAAGCCCTGCCGTGCCGAAACCCGGGCCCGGTGCGGCGTGGCCGGTGCGCGTGTCGCCTGCCGCGGCGCGGCCACCCGCGCGGCTTGGCCGGTTGCCCGCGCCGCCACCCGGGCCGGGACGGAATCGCGCCCGGTTCCCAAGGCTGCGCCCGCCGGATTGGCGATATAGAATCTGCATCATTTTGTGGCGACACCGGCGGAACTGCTACTTTCTGCACCGCAGCATTGCGGCCATGCCCGATGCGCCACGTCCCGGCACCCCTGCGCCCGCGACGGGCTGGACTTTCCTTCCGAAGCCTTCATGCTGGGATTACAACCGTGGGGGAAAGATGCAGCACCGTCTCGCCAGCGTCCCGTCAGACCAGATCGACCCGCCGCCTGCGGACGACGAATACCACCCGATGCACGCGCTGTGCGAAGCCGCCAAGATCCTGACCGGCGCCACCGATCCTATCGCGGCGATGCCTTCGGTGTTTCAGGTGCTGGCGTCCTGCATGGGGCTGCAACATGCGGCGCTTGCCCTGCTGCAAGAGGGCGAAGGGCCGGCCCCCGTCGGCCAGCGCCCGCCGGTGGTAAACCCCTATGTCATCGCCGCCACCACCAAGGGCAGCGTAACCCGGCCCGCCAGTTGCCACGCCATTCCGCCCGCCGCGGCCAACCATGTGCTGCGCACCGGCGTGGCGCTGGTGTCGCGCGACGTGGTCGAGGAATTCGGCTCCGGCGCCCTGCCGCCCGGCGCGACGCAGGGGCGGCTGGCGCTGATCGCGGTGCCGATCCGCGACCAGATGCATTCGCCTTTCGTGCTGGGCGCGCTGTGCGTCTACCGCGACACGCGCGGCGGCGGCGTGCGCCATCTCGACACCGATCTGCGGGTGCTGAACATGGTCGCCTCGGTGCTGGAACAGTCGATCCGGTTCCGCCGGGTGGTGGCGCGCGACCGTGACCGGCTGCTGCAGGAGGCCCGCGCCGCGATCCATGCGGCCGCCGACGTGGCCACCCAGACCACCCTGCCGCCGGCCGAGCCGATTTCGGGCATCATCGGGGATTCTCCCGCCATCAAGCAGGTGATCACCCAGATCCGCCGCGTCGCCCCGACCCAGGCCCCGGTTCTGCTGCGCGGGGAAAGCGGCACCGGGAAAGAGCTGTTCGCCAGCGCCCTGCATTCGCTCAGCGCCCGCCGGGGCCGCCCGTTCGTCAAGGTCAACTGCGCCGCGCTGAGTGCCAGCCTGCTGGAATCGGAGCTGTTCGGTCACGAGAAGGGCGCCTTCACCGGCGCGCTGGCGCAGAAGAAGGGCCGGTTCGAGCTGGCCGACACCGGCACGCTGTTCCTTGACGAGATCGGAGAGATCAGCCCCGAGTTTCAGGCCAAGCTGCTGCGGATATTGCAGGAGGGCGAGTTCGAGCGCGTCGGCGGCTCGAAAACCCTGCGGGTCGATGTGCGTCTGGTCACCGCGACCAACCGCGATCTTGAGGCGGCGGTGGCCAGTGGCGCCTTCCGCGCCGACCTCTACTTCCGCATCTGCGTCGTGCCGATCACCTTGCCGCCGCTGCGCGAGCGCCGGTCCGACATCGACATGCTGGCCAAGGGCTTCCTCGAGCGCTTCAACAAGCGCAACGGCATGGACAAGCGGCTGTCGCAGGAGGCGCTGGATTCGCTGCGCAACTGCAACTTCCCCGGCAATGTGCGCGAACTGGAAAACTGCATCAGCCGGGTGGCGGCCCTGTCGCCCGATGCGCTGATCCGCCCCGGCGACATGGCCTGCCATTCCAACCAGTGCCTGTCGGCCGACCTGTGGCGGCTGCAAAGCGGGGCGCGGTCACCGATCGGTGGGCTCGCCCCGGGCGCGGTGGTGCTGCCGGTATTGGCCCGCCGCCCGCAGGCGGTGCCTGATGTGGCGCCTGATCCAATGCCCGCCGCCGCGCCACAGTCGGCGCCTGCCCCGGTCGCTGCCGCACCGGCGCCCGTGCCCACCGGCGATGCCGCCGAACGCGCCGCGCTTGTCGATGCGATGGAACGCGCGGGCTGGGTGCAGGCCAAGGCCGCGCGCCTGCTGGGACTGACCCCCCGCCAGATCGGCTATGCGCTGAAAAAGCACGGCGTCACCATCGAACGTTTCTGAGGTCTGCCCGCGCCGGGCCGTGCCACTGGCCGTGCCCGGCGCAACTCTGTCGCGGCGGTGGCGTTTGCGACAGTCCCGCCCGCTTTGTCGGCTTTGCGACCTTCTGTCGGATGTCTCCCTGCGCCGGCCCCCTGCAAAGACAGGTGTCCGGCGCTTGGCACGCTGCTTGCTTCTCCTCTCCAGACGGACAAGCGAAGGGGCAAGTTCCATGGCGGCAAACATCATTGCATTGGGTGGGCTTCAGGTTGCATCGCGGGACGATCTGGGCAAGGCGCTGGCCGATGGCGGCTGCGAGGCGTCATCCTGCGGCTCCAAGGCCGGCCCCGCCGACATGGACCCGGCCACCTGGGCCAAGGTCAAGGATCACCCCTGCTATTCCGAAGAGGCGCACCACTACTTCGCCCGGATGCACGTCGCGGTGGCCCCGGCCTGCAACATCCAGTGCAACTACTGCAACCGGAAATACGACTGTTCGAACGAAAGCCGCCCCGGCGTGGTGTCGGAACGGCTGACGCCGGACCAGGCGGCGCGCAAGGTGATGGCGGTGGCCGCCGAGGTGCCGCAGCTTTCGGTGCTGGGCATCGCCGGGCCGGGCGATGCCGCCTATGACTGGCGCAACACCAAGGCGACCTTCGATCTGGTGTCGGCGCGCCTGCCCGACATCAAGCTGTGCCTCTCGTCCAACGGGCTGGCCCTGCCGGACCATATCGACGAACTGGTGGCGATGAAGGTCGATCACGTCACCCTGACGATCAACACGCTGGACCCGGAGGTCGGCGCGCAGATCTATCCGTGGATCTTCTTTCGCGGCAAGCGCCACACCGGGGTCGAGGCGGCGGCTATCCTGATCGAACGGCAGATGCAAAGCCTTGATCTGCTGGTGGCAAACGGGATTCTGGTCAAGGTCAATTCGGTGCTGATCCCCGGCATCAACGATGCGGGGATGCTGGCGCTGAACAAGGCGGTGAAGGCGAAGGGCGCTTTCCTGCACAACATCATGCCGCTGATTTCCGACCCGGCGCATGGCACGGTGTTCGGCCTGTCCGGCCAGCGCGGCCCGACGGCGGCGGAACTGAAGGCGGTGCAGGATGCCTGCGCCGGTGGCGCCAACCTGATGCGCCATTGCCGCCAGTGCCGCGCCGATGCCGTGGGCCTGCTGGGCGAGGACCGCGGGCAGGAGTTCAATCTGGACCAGCTGCCCGAAGTGGTGGAAGACGCCCCGGAAGCCCGCGCCGCCTATCGCACCTGGGTCGCGCGCGAACGCGAGGACCGCCGCGCCGCGACCGCCCTTGCCACCGCCGACCTGCCTGCCGCCCGGGCGGCGCTGCTGGTGGCCGTGGCGACCAAGGGCGGCGGGCGGATCAACCAGCATTTCGGCCATGCGACCGAATTCCAGATCTACGAGGTTGACGGCGCGGGCGTGCGTTTCGTCACCCACCGCCGCGCCGACAACTACTGCCTCGGCGGCCACGGCGAGGATGACCGTCTGGCCGAGATCATCCGCACGCTCGACGGCGTGCCGGTCGTGCTGTGCGCGCGGATCGGCGAGGCGCCCCGCGCCCGCATGGCGCAGGCGGGCATCGACGTGATCGACGCCCACGCGCAGGACTACATCGAAACCGCGATCGCGGCCGTTTTCCGCGACCGCAACCCCGATCTGGCGGCCAGAACCGCCTGACACTTTCCCAATGGCCTCAAGGAGATCCGACCATGGCTTACAAGATCATCGTTTCGCAATGCACCGTCTGCGGTGCCTGCGAATTCGAATGTCCGAATTCCGCGATCAAGTTCAAGGGTGAAACCTACAAGATCGACCCCGTCAAATGCACCGAATGCGCGGGCGAATTCGACACTCCGCAATGCGTCTCGGTCTGCCCGGTGCCCAAGACCTGCGTTCCGGCCTGAGCCATGCCCGATGGCCCGGACCCGGTTGACTGGCTTGGCGCGACGATCGACTGCGGCACCTGCCGCTTTCGCGCCCGCCAGACCTCCGGTCAATGCGGGCCGGGCTGGGCCTGCGTGCAGGACCGCTATGCCCGGCGGATCGAGCGGTTCTTCCTTCTGAACCCCGATCTGGCCGACGATTGCCTGACCCTGCCGTATTTCGAGGCCCGCGCCCAGGCGGCACGGGCCGCGACCCTGTTCCGCCTGCCGCCGCTGCTGGAAGACCCCGACCCCGGCGTGCGCGCCGTGGCGATCCTGCGGCTGCCCGCCCGCCACGCGCTGCGCCGCCTGCACGACCCCGACCGCACCGTGCGGATCGCCGTGGCGCACCGTCTGGCGCCCGACGATCTGCTGCCGCTCTTGTCGGATGAAGACCCCTATGTGCGGCTGATCGCGGTGCGCCGCATCGACCCCGGCGCGCTGCCGGTGATGCTGCGCGACCCCGACCCCGAGATCCGCGCGCTGGTCGCTGCCCGCATCGCGCCGGGCTGGCTGGTGCATTGCGTGACCGACCCCGAACCGATGGTCCGCCGCGCCGCCGTCCTGCGCCTGCCCGGCAAGCGGCTGCACGTGCTGGCCCGGGATTCCGACATTCGCGTGCGCCATGCCGTGGCCGAACGCGCGCCCGCCGATCTGGCCCGCGCGATGCAGGCTGACCCCGACCCGCAGATCCGCGACACCGCCGCCGAGCGCCTTGCCGCGCTGGCCCTGATGAAGGACGAGGACGATGCAGACCGATGACCGCCCGATCGAGATCTATGGGCCGCCCGCGTTCCGCCCCGGCGAAAAGGTGCGCTCGACCAAGACCATCCGCAACGATGGCACCATCCCGGGGGTCGAGGTCGGCCATGTCGTCGTGACCAAGGGCGACATCGGCTATGTCCGCGACATCGGGACGTTCCTGCAGGAATTCTACGTCTATGCGGTCGAATTCGTCGACCGGGGCAGCATCGTGGGGATGCGCGCGCGCGAACTGAAAAGCGAAGGGGATGGGTTGTGAAAGTGATGATCCGGCAGACGCCGAAGGGGCTGGAATGCTATGTGCCCAAGAAGGATCTCGAAGAGATGATCGTGGAAACCGAAACCCCGGCGATCTGGGGCGGCTGGGCGCGGCTGGGCAACGGCTGGGTGCTGGACCTGCCCGCCTATGACGTGCCGCCCTCGCTGCCCGTCACCGTCGAGGCCCGCAAGCGCCCCGGCGCGGAGGATTAGGCGATGGACGATCATGCACGGCTGCGCGCCGCTCTGGACGATGTGGCAGGGGGCGGGCTGGTGCCCTACCTCGGGCCGTCGGTGTCGGCGCTGGGGCAGGGGGGTGGCCCGACCGAACCGCAGGGCCTGTGCGCGCTGATCGAAGCGGAGGTGCGGGCCCCGAAACGGGCGCGCGGCAACCTGTGGGCCGTGGCGCAATATGTCGAAAGTCGGCGGTTCCGCGCCACGCTGGAGGCGCTGGTGCGCCGCGCCTTTGCCAACCCCGCCGGGCCGAACCCGCTGCACCAGTGGCTGGCGGGTCTGGGCTGCCCGATGATCGTCGATGCCTGGTATGACGGCAACCTGATCGCCGCGATGCGCGAAGGGCCGGGCAACTGGGGCTGGGTGCAGGGCGTCAGCCGCAACGGCGAATGGTCGGAAATCTGGCACCGCGCCTATGACGCGGGTGGCGCGCTGCGCCCCGAAGGCGCCGACCGTCACTGGCAGACGCTGGTCTACAAGCCGCACGGGCTGGCGGCACCCGGCCAGTCTTTCCTGATTTCGGATTCCGATTATGTCGAGGTGCTGACCGAGATCGACATCCAGACCCCGATCCCCGACGAGGTGCAGGCGCGGCGCGCAAACCGGGGCTTCCTGTTCCTCGGCTGCCGGTTTGACGACCAGACCCTGCGCACCTTCGCCCGCCAGATCGCCAAACGATCGGGCGGCGGCCATGTCGCGGTGATCGACGGTGATCTGACCCGGATGGAACGGCTTTTCATGGCGGAACTGGACATCACCCGGCTGAACCTGCCGCTGTCGGCGGTGGTCGCGGAACTGCCCGCCGGCGTGCCCGCCTGAACGCAAGCCCCGCGCGGCCGGCGGCCCCCGGACCCCCGGGGGCCGTTGCCGTTTCCGGGGGCACGACAGGTTTTCAGCGCGACAGGGGCGATTGTCGGGGAATTGTCGGGTTCGCCACATCGCGCGGCAGCCGACACACCTGCGGCACCATCCCCCTAACATGCTGTAAACGCAAAGATCCACCGACAAGACCCCACTTGGCACGCTGCCTGCTTCACTCTCATCGAGATCGGCGGAGACGCCTTACTCCTGACAGTTGATCCAGATGCAAAGGACACCAAGATGAGCAAACTCCGGCAGATCGCCTTCTACGGCAAGGGTGGTATCGGCAAGTCCACCACCTCGCAGAACACCCTCGCGGCGCTGGTCGAAATGGGCCAGAAAATCCTGATCGTCGGCTGCGACCCCAAGGCCGACTCCACCCGCCTGATCCTGAACACCAAGATGCAGGACACCGTGCTGCACCTGGCCGCCGAAATGGGCTCGGTCGAAGACCTCGAACTCGAAGACGTGCTGAAGATCGGCTACAAGGGCATCAAGTGCACCGAAGCCGGCGGGCCGGAGCCCGGGGTTGGCTGTGCCGGCCGCGGCGTGATCACCGCCATCAACTTCCTGGAAGAAAACGGCGCCTACGAGGACGTGGACTATGTGTCCTACGACGTGCTGGGCGACGTGGTCTGCGGCGGCTTTGCCATGCCGATCCGCGAGAACAAGGCGCAGGAAATCTACATCGTCATGTCGGGCGAGATGATGGCGCTTTACGCCGCCAACAACATCGCCAAGGGCATCCTGAAATATGCCAACACCGGCGGTGTGCGTCTGGGCGGGCTGATCTGCAACGAGCGCCAGACCGACCAGGAACTGGAACTGGCCGAAGCCATGGCCGCCAAGCTGGGCTGCAAGCTGATCCACTTCGTGCCGCGCGACAATATCGTGCAGCACGCCGAATTGCGCCGCCAGACCGTGATCCAGTATGCGCCCGAAAGCGCGCAGGCTGCCGAATACCGCGAACTGGCCCGCAAGATTCATGCCAACTCGGGCAAGGGCGTGATCCCGACCCCGATCACCATGGACGAGCTGGAGCAGATGCTGATGGATTTCGGCATCATGCAATCCGAGGACGACCGTCTGGCCGCCATCGCCGCCACCGAGGCTGCGGCCGCCGCCAGCGCCTGACCGAACGGGGCCGGTGCCTGTCACCGGTCCCCCCATCCCTCAAGGAGCCCGTCCGATGCCCAAAGACATTGCCGACACCGCCGCCGAGCACGCCAAGATGATCGAAGAGGTGCTTGCCGCCTATCCCGCCAAGACCGCGAAGAAGCGCGCCCGCCATCTGGGCGTGGCCGGAGCCGTGGAAGAGGGCGAAACCGAACTCCTGTCGAAATGCGACACGGTGAAATCCAACATCAAGTCGGTCCCCGGCGTGATGACCATCCGCGGCTGCGCCTATGCCGGCTCGAAGGGCGTGGTCTGGGGCCCGATCAAGGACATGGTCCACATCAGCCACGGCCCGGTCGGCTGCGGCCAGTATTCCTGGAGCCAGCGCCGCAACTACTACACCGGCGCCACCGGGATCGACAGCTTCGTGACCATGCAGGTCACCACCGACTTCCAGGAAAACGACATCATCTTCGGCGGCGACAAGAAGCTTGAAAAGTCGATCGACGAGCTGAACACCCTGTTCCCGCTGCTGAACGGCGTCACCATCCAGTCGGAATGCCCGATCGGCCTGATCGGCGACGACATCGAGGCGGTGTCGCGCAAGAAGCACAAGGAATATGGCAAGACCATCGTGCCGGTCCGCTGCGAAGGTTTCCGCGGCGTGTCGCAATCGCTGGGCCACCACATCGCCAACGACGTGATCCGCGACTGGGTGCTGGAAGCGGGCGAAGGCGCGCGGGCGGGCTATGAGGGCACGCCCTACGACGTCAACGTGATCGGCGACTACAACATCGGCGGCGACGCCTGGTCGAGCCGCATCCTGCTGGAGGAAATCGGTCTGAACGTGATCGGCAACTGGTCGGGCGACGCGACGCTTGCCGAGATCGAGCGCGCACCCAAGGCCAGGCTGAACCTGATCCACTGCTACCGGTCGATGAACTACATCTGCCGCCACATGGAGGAAAAGCACGGCGTCGCCTGGATGGAATACAACTTCTTCGGCCCCAGCCAGATCGAAGCCTCGCTCCGCGCCATTGCCGCCAAGTTCGACGAAACCATTCAGGCCAATGCCGAACGGGTGATCGCCAAGTATCAGCCGCTGGTCGAGGCCGTGAAGGCCAAGTACAAGGCCCGGCTCGAAGGCAAGACGGTCATGCTCTACGTCGGTGGCCTGCGCCCGCGCCACGTCATCACGGCCTACGAAGACCTCGGCATGGTGATCACCGGCACGGGGTACGAATTCGCCCACGGCGACGATTACAAGCGCACCGGCGAATACGTCAAGGAAGGCACGCTGATCTATGATGACGTAACCGGCTACGAGCTGGAAAAGTTCATCGAGACCATCCGCCCCGATCTGGTCGGGTCGGGCATCAAGGAAAAATACCCGGTGCAGAAGATGGGCATCCCGTTCCGCCAGATGCACTCCTGGGATTATTCCGGCCCCTACCACGGCTACGACGGTTTCGCGATCTTCGCCCGCGACATGGACCTTGCGATCAACAACCCGGTCTGGGGCCTGTTCGACGCGCCGTGGAAGAAATCGGCCTGATCCCCTTCGGGGGGCGGCCCCGCTCCCGGGCCTGCCCCCATCCCCTCCACCCTCGCGGCGCGTCCCGGAATGCGGACGGCCAGCAGAAGGAATCCGACCATGCCCCAATCGGCAGACAAGGTGCTTGACCACGCCGACCTGTTCAACGAACCCGAATACAAGGCGATGCTCGACAACAAGCGCGCCACCTACGAGAACGGCCACTCGGCCGAGAAGGTCGCCGAGATCGGCGAATGGACCAAGTCGTGGGACTACCGCGAAAAGAACCTCGCCCGCGAATGCGTGACGATCAACCCCGCCAAGGCGTGCCAGCCGCTGGGCGCGGTGTTCGCCGCCGCAGGCTACGAATCGACCATGAGCTTCGTGCATGGCAGCCAGGGCTGCGTGGCCTACTACCGCTCGCACCTTGCCCGCCACTTCAAGGAACCGGCGTCGGCGGTGTCATCCTCGATGACCGAGGATGCGGCGGTGTTCGGCGGGCTGAACAACCTCGTCGAAGGGCTGAACAACACCTACACGCTTTATTCCCCCAAGATGATCGCGGTTTCGACCACCTGCATGGCGGAAGTGATCGGTGACGACCTCAACTCCTTCATCCTGAAGGCGCGCGAGAAGGAATCGGTGCCCGAAGGCTTTCCGGTGCCCTTCGCCCATACCCCGGCCTTTGTCGGCTCCCATGTCGATGGATACGACAACATGCAGAAGGGCATCCTGACGCCGTTCTGGAAGGATGTCGTGCGGGTTGCCGATGACGGCATCAACATCATCCCGGGCTTCGACGGTTTCGCCGTGGGCAACATCCGCGAGATGAAGCGGATGCTGGCGCTGATGGATGTGAAGGCCACCATCCTGTCGGATGTGTCTGACGTTTACGACACGCCCTCGGATGGCGAGTTCCGCATGTATTCGGGCGGCACCACGCAGGACGAGATCAAGGCCGCGCTGAACGCCAAGGCGACGATTTCGATGCAGGAATACTGCTCGCGCAAGACGCTGGCGTTCTGCGCCGAACATGGCCATGACACGGCGGCCTTCCACTATCCGATGGGCGTTTCGGGCACCGACGAGTTCCTGATGAAGATCAGCGAACTGACCGGCAAGGAGATTCCCGAAAGCCTGCGGCTGGAACGCGGCCGCCTGATCGACGCGATGGCCGACAGCCAGTCCTACCTGCACGGCAAGACCTACGCGATCTTCGGTGATCCCGATTTCGTCTATTCGATGGCGCGCTTCGTGATGGAAACCGGCGGCGAGCCGATCCACTGCCTTGCCACCAACGGCGGCAAGGACTGGGAAGAGAAGATGAAGGCGCTGCTCGCCTCCTCACCCTTTGGTGCCAACTGCAAGGTCTGGCCGGGCAAGGACCTCTGGGCGATGCGCTCGCTGATGGCGACCGAGCCAGTCGACATGCTGATCGGGTCGTCCTACGGCAAGTATCTGCAGCGCGACACCGACACGCCGCTGGTCCGCCTGTCGTTCCCGATCTTCGACCGGCACCACCACCACCGTTTCCCGACCTGGGGCTATCAGGGCGCGATCAACGTGCTGGTCAAGCTGCTCGACACCATCTTCGACAAGCTGGACAGCACCGCCACCGGCGCGGGTGAAGGCGACATCTCGTTCGACCTGACCCGCTGATCACGGGCGGCCCCGGCATCCCGCCGGGGCCGCAGCCGCATGACGAAAGGGGACGGGCGATGGCCGAGGCTTTGAAAGCGCAGATCGCGGGTGTTCTGAACGAACCGGCCTGCGACACCAACCGCGCCAAGGACGACAGCGCACGCCGCAAGGGCTGCACCAAGCAACTGACCCCCGGGGCTGCGGCGGGCGGCTGCGCTTTCGACGGCGCCAAGATCGCCCTGCAACCGATTGTCGACGTGGCGCATCTGGTCCACGCGCCCCTGGCCTGCGAAGGCAACGGCTGGGACAACCGCGGTTCCGCCTCCTCCGGCCCCGAGATCTACCGCACCGGCTTCACCACCGACCTGACCGAGCTTGATATCGTGATGGGCAACGGTGAGAAAAAGCTGTTCCGCGCCATCCGCGAGGTGATCGCCGAGCAGAACCCGGCGGCGGTGTTCGTTTACGCCACCTGCGTGTCGGCCCTGATCGGGGATGACATCGTCGCCGTCTGCAAGGCCGCCGCCGAACGCTTCGGCACGCCGGTGATCCCGATCGACGTGCCGGGCTATGTCGGCTCGAAAAACCTTGGCAACAAGCTGGCGGGCGAGGCGCTTTACGCCCATGTCATCGGCACCATGGAACCCAAGGCGCCGGGCCTGTGCGACATCAACATCATCGGCGATTTCAATCTGTCGGGCGAGTTGTGGCAGGTGAAACCGCTGCTCGACCGGCTGGGCATCCGCATCCTCGGATCGATTTCGGGCGATGCGCGCTACGCGCAGGTCGCAATGGCCCACCGCGCGCGGGTGACGATGCTGGTCTGTTCCAAGGCGCTGATCAACCTCGCCCGGCATCTGGAGGAAGGCTACGGCATCCCCTTCTTCGAAGGATCGTTCTACGGCATTTCCGACACCTCGGCCGCGCTGCGCACCCTGTGCGCCATGCTGGTGGACCGCGGCGCGCCGCCCGACCTTACCGCCCGCTGCGAGGCGCTGATTGCGGAAGAAGAGGCGAAGACCTGGGCCGCGCTGCAACCTTACCGCCCCGCGGTCGCGGGCAAGCGCGTGCTGCTTTATACCGGGGGGCACAAAAGCTGGTCGGTGGTGTCCGCCTTGCAGGAACTGGGGATGGTGGTCGTCGGCACCTCGGTCCGCAAGGCCACCGAGGAGGACAAGGGCCGCGTGGTCGAGATCATGGGCGACGACAGCCACATGTTCGACAACATGTCCCCGCGTGAGATGTATACCCTGCTGCGCGAGGCCCGCGCCGACGTGCTGATGTCGGGCGGGCGCAGCCAGTTCGTGGCGCTGAAGGCCCGGGTGCCGTGGGTCGATGTCAATCAGGAAAAGCACGAACCCTATGCCGGCTACATGGGCATGATCAACCTCGTGCGCGCCATCGACCGCGAGATGAACAACCCGATGTGGGCCGACCTGCGCGCCCCCGCACCCTGGGACGCGCCCGCCGCAGCGATGGCCGCCGCACCGCTGCTGCTCGTCCCCGGTTCCGCCGCCGATTTCGAGGATTGCTGACATGGCCCGCCTCACGCACCCGCACCGCGCCCTGTCGACCAACCCCCTGAAATCCAGCGCGCCACTGGGGGCCGCGATGGCCTATCTCGGCATCGAGGGCGCCATCCCTCTGTTCCACGGCGCGCAGGGCTGCACCGCCTTCGCCATGGTGCATCTGGTGCGCCATTTCCGCGAGGCGATCCCGCTGCAAACCACCGCGATGAACGAAATCTCGGCGATCCTCGGCGGCGGAGAGCAGATCGAGGAGGCGATCGAGAACCTGCGCAAGCGGTCGAACCCGAAGTTCATCGGCATCGCCTCCACCGCGCTGACCGAAACCCGGGGCGAGGATGTCGCGGGCGAGTTGCGCGAGATGCTGGCGCGGCGCAGCGATTTTGTCGGCACAACGGTGGTTTACGCCGCCACCCCCGATTTCGCGGGCGGGCTGGAGGATGGCTGGGCGCGGGCAGTCGAGGCGATCATCACCGCAACCGTTCCGGCCCACACCGGCCCGCGCGTCGCAGGCCAGGTCAACCTGCTGGCGGGCAGCCACCTGACCCCCGCCGAGGTCGAGGCCACCGCCGGCATGATCCGCGCCTTCGGGCTGACCCCGATCATCCTGCCCGATCTTTCGACCTCGCTTGACGGCCATCTGTCCGACGACTGGTCGGGCACCTCGCTCGGCGGCACGCCGCTGGCCGACCTGCCGCGCATGGCGCAAAGCGTGGCGACGCTGGCCATCGGCGAGGCGATGCGCCCGGCGGCGGCCCTGTTGGAAGCGCGCGGGGTGCCCGCCCGGGTGATCCCGTCGCTGACCGGCCTGCGCGCAGTCGATGCCTTTGTCACGGCGCTGATGGAGCTTTCGGGCAACCCCGCCCCCGCCCTTGTCCGCCGCGACAGGGCGCGGCTGGCCGATGCCTGTCTTGATGCGCATTTCCAGATCGGCGGCTTGCGCGTGGCGCTGGGGGCCGACCCTGATCTGGCCTTCGCCCTTGGCACCGCCTTGACCGCGCTAGGGGCCGAAATCGTGACGGCTGTCAGCACCTCGTCCCTGAACCCGGCGGCGGCGCTGATCCCGGCGGCCGAGGTGATCCTGGGCGATCTGGGCGATCTTGAACGCGGGGCCAAGGCGGGCGATGCGCAGCTGATCCTGACCCATGCCCATGGCCGGATGGCCGCCGCCCGCCTGCACCTGCCCCATGTCCGCGCCGGGTTTCCGACCTTCGACCGGCTGGGCGCGCAGGATGTCTGCCGCACCGGCTATGTCGGCACGCGGGCGTTCTACTACGAGATTGCCAACGCCGTGCTGTCCCATTCCCACCGCCCCCGGCCCGAGGATTTCGGCGCCGCCCCCCAGATGCGGAGTTCGATCATGCCCCCCCGCCGCCTGCGCCTCATTGACCCGGAGCCCCCGATGACCGACCACGCCCTGAAAATCGCCATTGCCACCAATGACATGGAAAACCTGAACGCCCATTTCGGGTCGGCGCGCAGCTTTGCGGTGTATGAGGTCAGCGCCACGGCCTCGCGCTTTGTCGAGGCGGTGGGGTTCGACGACGTGACCGCCCAGACCGCCCGCCACGATGACGAGGCCGACCGCATCGGGCCGAAGATCGCGGCGCTAAACGGCTGCGCACTCTTGTTCGTGCTGGCCATCGGCGGGCCGTCGGCGGCGCGGGTGGTGCGGGCGGGCGTCCATCCGATCAAGCGGAAAGACCCCGAACCGATCAGCGCCATCCTGACCCAGGTCCGCGACATGCTGCGCGACGGCCCGCCCCCCTTCCTGCGCAAGGCCATGGGCCGCAGCGCCGCCCCGAGCTTTCTCGACCCCAGCTTTCTCGACGAGGAGATCAGCCAGTGACCGATACCACCACCCTGACCACGCCGCGCGGCGGCGACTGGCCCGAAAGCGACTTCCTGCGCCAACTGGTGGCCGTGGTGCGCGCCGAGGATGGCCATGGCAGCTGGGAAGACAAGTCCGACGCCGACCTGCTGGCCGAATTCATCCTGACGCCCGAGGAACGGCGCGAGATGCCGATCATGGGCGACCCCGACCCCGACACGGTGTGGCGGCTGGAAAAGTTCTATGATGCCATAGGTTTGCTGATCGAACGCCAGACCGGCTGCATGGCCACACCGATGAGCAAGTTCAGCCATGAAGGCTTTGGCCGCATGGTGCTGATCGCAGGCCGGCTGGTCGTTGTGTCGAAACACCTGCGCGACATCCACCGCTTTGGCTTTCCCACCTGGGCCAAACTGGCCGAGGCCGGCGACAAGCTGACCGCCGATGCTGTCGCCACCATCGCCACCTACCCCGACGCAGCCCGCGCCTGAAAGGGACAGCCATGCCGAAGACCGCCTTCTCCCGCGACGGAACCGAATACGTCCCGCTGTTCCTCAGCGCCATCGACGCCGAAAAGTGCATCGGCTGTGGCCGCTGCTACAAGGTCTGCGGCCGCGGGGTGATGACCCTTAAGGGCGTGACCGAGGAAGGCGACGTGGTCGACGTGTCGGAAGACGATGACGACGACGAGGAAATCCTGCGCAAGATCATGGTGATGGTCAATGCCGGCGCCTGTGTCGGCTGCGGGGCGTGCAACCGCGTCTGCCCGAAGGACTGCCAGACCCATGAGTCGGCCTGAGCCCGCACCCGTGGCAAACGAACTGCGCGCCGATCTGGCCGCGATCATCGCTCATGCATTGGCCGAACGCGACCGGGGCAGGGGGGCCTTGCCCGACCTCCTGGGGCTGGAGCCGAAGGCGCTGGCGCGGCTGGGTGCGCGCTGGTTGCCCTGCGCGGCGCTGCCCGATCTCGACAAGCCGCTGGCACCCGTGCCGCAGGACCAGACCGACATCGCGCTGATGATCCGTTGGCGCGGTGGCGCGATTTCCGAGGAAAGCTTCTGGCTGGCGCAGATCCTCGCCCGCCGCGCGATGGAGCCGCGCCATCTGTGGGAAGACCTAGGCCTGCCCGACCGGCCCGCCCTCGGCCGCCTGATCGCGCGCGAGTTTCCCAAGCTTCACGCCGCCAACAGCCGCAACATGCGCTGGAAGCGGTTCTTCTACCGCCAGATATGCTCTGACAGCGGGGCTGCGATGTGCCTGTCGCCCAACTGCGACGATTGCCCGGAATGGCCGGTCTGCTTCGGCCCGGAAACCGCGTAATCCTCTGTCGCAAACCCGCCATTGTCGCGAAATCCCCTTGGATGACACCCGACAAGACCCCGCCAAGCCGCTGATTTCCCCCTGAAACGCAACTTGGCACGCTGATTGCTTCTCCCCTCGTGAACCCTCTGCGCCACGACAGGAGAGCCCGATGATCGAGATCACCCCCGCCGCCCAGGACGCCATCCGCACCGCGATCGCCGGGGCCGCCCAGCCCGTCGCGGGCCTGCGCGTCATGGTGCAGACCGGCGGCTGTGCCGGCCTGAAATACGGCATGGCGCTGGAGCCGACCCGCGCCCCCGACGACACGGTGATCGAAACCGCCGGCGTGACCGTGCTGGTCGACCCTGACAGCCAGGCGCACCTGGAAGGGGCGACCATCGACTTCGTCTCCACCCTCGAAGGTGCGGGCTTCGTGTTCGAAAACCCGAACGCCACCAGCAGCTGCGGCTGCGGCAAATCCTTCTGCTAGGGGGGCGGCGGCATGTGGGGCTATTCCGAACAGGTCCGCGACCATTTCTTCAACCCGCGCAACGTGGGCTCGCTGGCCGATGCCAATGCGGTGGGCGAGGCCGGGTCGCTGCATGGCGGCGACGCGCTGCGGCTGATGCTGCGGGTCAACCCGGAAACGCAGGTGATCGAGGCGGCGCGGTTCCAGGGCATCGGCGGCGGCCCCGCGATTGCGGTGGCCTCGGCGCTGACCGAACTGGTGCAGGGCAAGTCGGTCGACGAGGCCCGCCGCCTGACAGGGCACGACATTGCGCAGGCGCTGGGCGGGCTGCCCTCCGACCGGATGGCCAGCCCCGAAACCGGGCGGCGCGCGCTGGGGGCGGCGCTGGCGGCCTTTACCGGCGAGCCGGAACCGGTGATTGCCGCCGTGCCGCTGACGGTCTCGCCGCGCCAGTCCTTCGTGCCGATTGCGCCCACCCACCCCTCCAACCCGAAAGTAGCGCGCGACGTGCCGCTGTCGGCGGCCGAGGAACTGGCGGAAGTGACCCGCATCCTCGAGCAGATGCGCGCCGTGTTCCGCGCCGATGGCGGCGATGTCGAGCTGATGGAGTTTTCCGGCAACCGGGTGCAGGTGCATCTGACCGGCGCCTGCAAGGGCTGCCAGATGGCCTCGCTGACGCTGGGGGGCCTGCAAAAGCGCATCGCAGATGCGCTGGGCCGCCCGATCCGCGTCATCCCCGTGGCGAAAAGCTGAAGGGGCGCAAGATGATCCGCAGCTATCTGGACAACAACGCCACGACACGGGTTCTGCCCGAGGTCGTCGCGGCCATGCTGCCGCATCTGTCGGAAAGCTACGGCAACCCCGCGTCGATGCACGCCGAAGGCGGGGCGGCGGCACGGGCCGTCAGCACCGCCCGCGCCAGCCTGCGCGCCCTGCTCGGGGCGGCATCCGAGGACGAGATCGTCTTCACCTCGGGCGGCACCGAATCCAACACCACCGCGATCCTGTCGGCACTGGCAGCCGACCCGGCGCGGCGCGAGATCGTGACCTCGACGGTGGAGCACCCCGCGATCCTGTCGCTCTGCGCCTGGCTGGAAAAGACCGCCGGAGTCGTGGTGCACCGCATCGGCGTCGATAGTCACGGGCGGCTCGACATCGACGCCTGCCGCGCCGCGCTCGGGCCGCAGACCGCGCTGGTAACGCTGATGTGGGCCAATAATGAGACCGGCACGATCTTTCCGGTGGAAGGGCTGGCCGAACTGGCGCACCGGGCCGGCGCGCTGTTCCACAGCGATGCGGTGCAGGCGGCGGGCAAGGTCGCCATCGACCTGCGCTGCACCGATATCGACCTGCTCTCGGTTTCCGCACACAAGCTGCACGGGCCGAAGGGGGTTGGCGCGCTTTATGTCCGCAAGGGCGTGCCGTTCCAGCCGCTGCTGCGCGGCGGGCACCAGGAACGCGGACGGCGGGCGGGCACCTTGAACGTGCCGGGCATCGCGGGCTTCGGGCGCGCGGCGGATCTGGCGCTGGGGCTGGACGTGGCCCCGATCCGGGCGCTGCGCGACCGGATGGAACAGGGCGTGCTGGCCGCCATCGACCGGGTGCAGGTGCTGGGAGACCCGCTGGACCGGCTGCCGAATACATCTGCGCTGGCCTTCGATTTCGTCGAGGGCGAGGCGGTGCTGATGCTGCTCGACCGCGCGGGCATTGCCGCCTCGTCGGGGTCGGCCTGCGCCTCGGGCGCGATGGAGCCGAGCCATGTGCTGCGCGCGATGAAGGTGCCGTTCACCGCCGCCCACGGTGGCTTGCGCCTGTCGCTGGGGCGCGAGACCACGGCGGCCGAGGTCGATCACCTGCTGGCGGTGCTGCCCGGCATCATTTCCCGGCTGCGCGACATGTCGCCCTTCGGCGCGGGCCAGCCCTTTGCAGGCGAGGCCGTGCCATGATGACCCGCGCCCCCCTGATCCTGTGTGACACCACGCTGCGCGACGGCGAACAGACTGCGGGCGTCGCCTTCAGCAGCGCCGAGAAACACGCGATTGCCGCAGCCCTTGATGCCGCCGGCCTTGCGGAGATCGAGCTTGGCGTCGCCGCGATGGGCCCGGCCGAGATTGCCGACATCCGCAGCATGGCCACAAGCCTGACCCGCGCCGCCCCGGTGGTCTGGTGCCGTCTGCGCCCCGAGGATCTGGCGCAGGCCGCGACCTGCGGCGTGCAGCGGCTGCACGTGGCCGCGCCCGCGTCCGACCGGCAGATGGCGGGCAAGCTGCGTGTCGATGCCGACTGGCTGCGCCGCACCCTGGCAGACTGGGTGGGGCAGGCAACGCAGATGGGCTTTGCCGTGTCGGTCGGGGCCGAGGATGCCTCGCGCGCCGACCCGGCATTCCTGGCCGAACTGGCCGCGATTGCGGCGAAGGCAGGGGCGATGCGCTTCCGGCTGGCCGATACTCTGGGCATCCTCGACCCCTTTGCCGCGCATGATCTGGTGGCGGGGCTGATGCCGCGCCTGACGCTGCCGCTGGAGTTTCACGCCCACAACGATTTCGGCATGGCCACCGCCAACACGCTGGCCGCCGCCCGGGCCGGGGCCACGCACCTGTCGGTCACGGTCAACGGTCTGGGCGAACGCGCAGGCAATGCGGCGCTGGAGGAGGTGGCGGCGGTGCTGGCCGCCGCGGGCCGCCCGACCGGCGTGGCGCTCGACCGGCTCTGCGCGCTGTCGGAACTCGTGGCGCGCGCCTCGGGCCGCCCGGTGCCGCCCGCCAAGCCGATCGTCGGCGATGCGGTCTTCACCCACGAGGCGGGCATCCATGTCGATGCGCTGCTGAAGGACCGCGCCACCTACGAAAGCGCGGCCCTGCCGCCCGAACGCTTCGGCCGCGCGCACCGCATGGTGGCGGGCAAACATTCCGGCCTTGCGGGCCTTGCACGCGCGCTGGCCGAGGCCGGACTGCCCTGCGACGAGCCCACGGTGCGCGCCATCCTGCCCGGCCTGCGCCTGTGGGCCGCGCGCGAGAAACGCTGGGCCGGGCCGGGCGACCTGGCCGCCCTGCTGGCCGACCTCACCCTTTCGACCCGCAACAGGAGACCGCAATGACCAACCCCTCTGTCCTTTCCCGGATCGCGGCCCAGCCTTCGGCGGAAGCCATCTTCGATTATCTTTGCGTGCCCTACAGCCCCGAGGTGCTGAACGTCGCCCGCCTGCACATCCTCAAGCGCATGGGGCAATACCTGTCCGCGACCAGCCTTGCAGGCCAGACTGAGGCCGCGGTCTACGCCGCCGCCGCCGCCGCCCTGCGCCGCGCGCACCGGGATTTCGAGACCAGCACCCCGCTGGAACAGAAGGTCTTCAAGGTGCTGGCCAATGCCCGCACCCCGCAGAAACCCGCCTTCGTGCCGCTGTCGGGCATCGGCATCGCCCCCGCCGCCACCACACCCGCATCCGAGGTCGCAGAATGACCAGAAAGGAGCCCCCCATGGAAGAGCCCGTGATCGAAGGCCTGGAGCCGCCGAAGCCTGCGCCGACCGGCCTCAACATCGTGGTCTGCATCAAGCAGGTGCCGGATTCGGCGCAGATCCGGGTGCATCCGGTGACCAACACCATCATGCGTCAGGGGGTGCCGACCATCATCAACCCCTATGACCTTTTTGCGCTGGAGGAGGCGCTGCGGCTGCGCGACGAATACGGCGGGCAGGTCACGGTGCTGTCGATGGGCCCGCCGATGGCCGAGGATGCGCTGCGCCGCGCACTGGGGCTGGGGGCCGACAAGGCGGTGCTGATCACCGACCGCCGCTTTGCCGGGTCGGACACGCTGGCGACCTCCTTTGCGCTGGCCACGGCCCTGACCAAGATCGGCGAGGAACGGCCCATCGACATCGTTTTCACCGGCAAGCAGACCATCGACGGCGACACCGCACAGGTCGGCCCCGGCATCGCGCGCCGCATGTCGCTGACCCAGCTGACCTATGTTTCCGCCATCGACTCGCTCGATCTGGCAGAGCGCAGCATCATCGTGCGGCGCCGGTCGGAAGGCGGGGTGCAGGTGCTGCATTCGCGCCTGCCCTGCCTGATCACCATGCTGGAAGACAGCAACACCATCCGCCGCGGCTCGATCCAGGACCTGCTGCGCGCCGCCCGAGCCCCGGTGCTGATCTGGTCGGCCGAGGATGCCGGGGTGGAAGACCCGATGAAATGCGGCCTTCGCGGCTCGCCCACCGTGGTCAAGCGGGTGTTCGCCCCGACCCCGCGCGCCGAAAAGGCCCAGATGGTCACCGTCGAGGGCAAGAAACCCGATCAGGTCGGCGATGCGCTGCTTGATCTGCTGTTCGCCCGTGACCCCAAGCTTGAAGCGGTTATCGCCGCCACCGCCACCTGAAAGGAGCGCGACATGGCCACTGAACCCACCGCCAAACCCGCCGGCCGCGCCGGCATGAAGAAGGAACTGCCCGAGCGGTTCCGCGACTACAAGCACGTCTGGGTCAACGTCGAGATCGAACGTGGCCGGGTGCATCCGGTGTCGTGGGAACTGATGGGCGAGGGCCGCAAGCTGGCCGACCGGCTGGGCTGCCAGCTTGCCGCCGTTGTGATCGGCCCGAAGTGCGAAACCACCAAGCGCGCCAGCAAACAGTCCTACCACTACGGCGCCGATGTCTGCTACGTCGTCGAGGATGCGGCGCTGACCGACTACCGCAACGAACCCTATACCCAGGTGCTGACCGACCTCGTCAACAAGCACAAGCCCGAGATCCTGCTGCTGGGTGCCACGCCGCTGGGCCGCGACTTGGCCGGGTCGGTGGCGACCACGCTGCAGACCGGCCTGACGGCGGATGCGACCGAGCTTGCCATCGACAGCGACGACAGCCTTGCCGCCACCCGCCCCACCTTCGGCGGCACGCTGCTTTGCACCATCCACACCCTGAACTTCCGCCCGCAGATGGCGACGGTGCGCCCCCGTGTGATGGCGATGCCGGAACCCGACACGAAACGCGCGGGCCGCATGGTCTGGGAATCGCTGCGGATGAAAGAGGACGACATCATCACCAAGGTGCTGGAATTCGTGTCCGACAACACCAAGAAAGATTCCAACCTCGCCTATGCCGACATCGTGGTGGCGGGCGGCATGGGGCTGAAATCGGAAGCGAACTTCCATCTGGTGCGGACCCTTGCGAAAACGCTGGGCGGCGACTGGGGCTGTTCGCGCCCGGTGGTGCAGAAGGGCTGGGCCCCGGCCGACCGCCAGATCGGCCAGACCGGCAACACCATCCGGCCGCGGCTTTACATCGCCGCCGGTATCTCGGGGGCGATCCAGCACCGGGTGGGCGTCGAGGGCGCCGACCTGATCGTGGCGATCAACACCGACCCCGAGGCCAAGATTTTCGAGTTCGCCCATCTGGGCGTCGTCGCCGATGCGCTGAGCCTGTTGCCTGCGCTGACCGATGCCTTCGCCCGCCGCCTTGGCGTGCGCGCGCTGGCAAGCTGAGGAGACCCGCGATGTCAGACCATTTCGACGCGATCGTGGTGGGGGCGGGGCCTTCGGGCAACGCTGCCGCCTATGTGATGGCCAAGGCCGGGCTGAACGTGCTTCAGATCGACCGTGGCGAATACCCCGGATCGAAGAACGTGCAGGGCGCCATCCTCTACGCCGACGCGCTGGAACGCATCATCCCCGATTTCCGTGACAGCGCCCCTCTGGAACGCCATGTGATCGAACAGCGGTTCTGGATGCTCTCGGAACGCTCGCACACCGGGGCGCAATACCGGTCGGACGATTTCAACGAGGAAAAGCCCAACCGCTACACCATCCTGCGCGCGCAGTTCGACAAGTGGTTCTCGCGCCAGGTGCGCGCGGCGGGTGCGATCCTGATCACCGAAACCACGGTGAAGGATCTGATCAAGACCGAGTCCGGCAAGGTGATCGGCGTCGTCACCGACCGCGATGGCGGCAAGATCCATGCCGACATCGTGGTGCTGGCCGAGGGCGTCAACGGCATGGTCGGCCAGCGCGCGGGCCTGCGCCCGGAAATCAAGGCGAACCACGTGGCACTTGCGGTCAAGGAAACCCACTTCCTGCCCGAGGAAACCGTGCGCGAACGCTTCAACCTGGCGGGCGAGGATGACGGCGTGGTGATCGAGGTGCTGGGGTCGGTGTCGTCCGGCATGGTCGGCACCGGGTTCCTTTACACCAACAAGGAATCGATCTCGATCGGGGTCGGCTGCCTGCTGGCCGATTTCGCCGAAACCAGGATCGCGCCCTATGCCCTGCTCGACAAGTTCAAGTCACACCCTTCGGTCGCCCCGCTGCTGAAGGGGTCCGAGATGAAGGAATACGTCGCCCACCTGATCCCCGAAGGCGGCTATGACGCCATTCCGCGCCTGACCGGCGACGGCTGGCTGATCGTGGGCGACGCCGGGCAGTTCGTGAACGCGGTCCACCGCGAAGGGTCGAACCTTGCCATGACCTCCGGTCGGCTGGCGGCGGAAACCATCATCCAGCTTCGCGCCGAAGGCAAACAGCCGACCGAGGAAAACCTGAAGCTCTACCGCGACAAGCTGGCCGACAGCTTCGTGATGAAAGACCTCAAGAAATACCGCAAGGTGCCGCACCTGCTGGAAAAGAACCGCCAGTTCTTCAACATCTATCCGGCTGCGCTCAACCGCGCGATGCAGGCGATGCTGCGTGTCGACGGCACCGACAAGCGCAGCAAGGAGGCCGAGGCGATGCGCGACCTGAAACGCGCGCGCGGCGGCTGGTGGCGTGTGGCAACCGATCTGTTCAAATTCGCGAGGGCCTGGAGATGACCGACAAGAAACCCGAAACCGCGTCGCCCAAGATGGAAGAGCGGCTCTACCAGAACCGCTACCTGGTGGACGAGGGCAACCCGCATGTCACCATTCACCCGCAGCCCGGCGGCGACAGCCCGGCGTTGCAGTCGCTGACCCAGATCTGCCCGGCCGGCTGCTACCGCACCGGCGAGACCGGCCGGGTCGAGGTCGTGGCCGACGGCTGCATGGAATGCGGCTCGTGCCGCATCCTGTGCCAGGCCACCGGCGAGATCGAATGGTCCTACCCGCGCGGCGGCTACGGCATCCTGTTCAAGTTCGGCTGAACCGGGCGGGCCGCCGGCGCGACGATGTGGCGATGCGGCGAATGCCGCGTCCCTGTTAGGCTGATCCGATGGAAATGAATCGCTTCCAGCGCCAGACGACATCGCTGGCCATGACCACGAAAATGCAGGCCGCCTTGCGCATCCTGCAGATGAGCAACACCGACCTGACCGCCTACCTGACCGAACAGGCGCTGGAGAATCCCTGCCTCGACCTGCGCCCCCCGAAAAACCCGCCGGGCCCCGTTCGCACCGGCCCGGCGATCGACTGGGACGAGATCGGCGCGTTGCAGGACGCGCCGCCCAGCCTCTACGCCCATGTCGCGGCGCAGCTTCCGCTGGCCTTCGACCGCGACGAAGACCACGCCATCGCACTGGCCTTTACCGGGGCGCTGGAGCCTTCGGGCTGGCTTGGCACCCCTGTGGCCGAAATCGCGGCGGCCTGCGGCGTGCCGGAACCCGCGGCCGAGGCGGTGCTAGCCCGGCTTCAGGGCCTTGAACCGGCAGGCCTTTTCGCCCGGTCGCTGGCCGAATGCCTGCGCCTGCAACTCTGCGACCAGGGGCTGCTGACCTGGGAGATGGAGACGATCCTCGACCATCTCGACCTGCTGGCCGCAGGCCGGATCGACGCGCTGGCCACGCTCTGCGATGCCGACCCCGACGACATCCGCCGCGCCCGCGCCACGATCCGCAGCCTGAATCCCAAGCCGGGCGAGGCTTTCAGCGACGTCCGCGCGCCGGTCCAGCCGCCCGACCTCTGCGTGCGCCACCGCGACGGCGCATGGGAGGTCGACCTGAACCGCTCGCACCTGCCGCGCCTGCGGCTGACCGACGACACGCTGCCCGCACCCGACGCCGCCACCCGCGCCTATCTGGCGCAGGCCGCAGGTCAGGCGCGCTGGCTTGTGCGGGCGGTGGAACGTCGGCAGGCGACCCTGTTGCGCACCGCCGCCTGTCTGGTGCGCCACCAGTCGGCGTTTCTCGAACACGGCCCCCGCCACCTGCGCCCGCTGTCGATGGAGGATGTGGCGGCCGAGTTGTCGCTGCACCCCAGCACCATCAGCCGCGCCACCGCCACCCGCCTGATCGAAACCCCGCGCGGCACGCTGCCGCTGAAGGCGCTGTTCAGCCGCTCGGTCGCCGCCGAAACCGTCTCGGGGGCACAGTCGCAGGATGCGCTGATCGCGCTGGTGGGGGAAATCGTCGCCGCCGAAGACCGCACCCGCCCGCTGAGCGATGCCGCCATCGTCACGCTGGCACGCGAGGCCGGGGCGATGCTCGCCCGCCGCACCGTAACCAAATACCGGGAATCGCTGGGTATTCCGTCGTCCTACGACCGCAGGCGCATCGCCGCATCAGCCTGTTGACGGCACAGACCCCGCACACTCCGGCCCCGGCCACCAGCCGAGCATGGAGAGATATATCATTGGTAAATTGGTGGAGCCGAGGAGGATCGAACTCCTGACCTCGTCATTGCGAACGACGCGCTCTCCCAACTGAGCTACGACCCCACTGCAAGCGATTTGGCCCATGGGCGCGGCGATGTCAAGCGACCCCGACGGCCTGCGCCGGAATTTTTGCCGGGTCCGGCTGTGGCGTTGCGGCGCAGTCTTCGGGCGGGAAAAAGGTGTTCCGCGTCGCGGCCGTATCGAAGTCGAAGCCGAACAGGTCGATGTCGCGGGCATACCAGTCGGCGACGATCCGGATCGTGCGGGCGTCATAGGCGGTGCGGTAGTCGAACCCCGTGGCGGAACTGACATTGCGCCGCGCCACCGGCCGGGTCAGCCCGAAGTAGCGTTGCGATTCCGCGCTCAGCGCCTCTTGCCGCAGCAGGTCCACGCGCAAGGCGCCGGTGTCGTCGGTCACGTAATCGGCCTGCGGATACCAGCCGTGGATCGCGCGGTGCCAGAAGAATGGCTCGGCGCCAAAGATGTGCCGTTCCTCCAGAAACGCTTCCAGCGGCTGGGTGGCATACTGAGCCGGGGCCTTGCCCTGGCTGGCCGCCAGTTGCGCGAAGCGCCACCGCGACACCGTGCGCGCCCAGGGGTTGCGCAGCACGGCGACAGGTTGCAACCGCGCGGTCACCCTGGGGTTCAGGTCGCGCCAGCGGGCGTGCTGAAAGCCGTGATGCTCGCCCTTGGCGCGCATGGTGTCGGCCAGCGCCCGGGTATAGGTGCGGCTGACGTGGAAATAGGGGTCGGCCGAGACGATCTTTCCGGCGAGTTCGGGCGCCTTGCGGATTGCCACGCCGGCATTCTTGGGGATGTGAATGAAGATCCAGCGCGCCCGGCCGCTGTGCCAGTCGAACATGGCGCGCAGTTCGCGAAGGGTGGTCAGGGCGGCTCTCCCGGTGGCATGTTGCCTGCGGCAGAATAATCATTTTGCCGGGGCGAGCGAAACAGAAAAGATGTTCTGCGGTCAGGCTGCGGTCAGGCTGCGGCGGTAAGACTCGGGCGGTCAGGTCCGCCCCAGCCGGGCCTCCACGAAGGCCTCGATCTCGGCGGCGGGGCGGGCACCGGGCAGCCGCGCCACCTCGCGCCCGCCGGCATAGAGGATCAGCAGCGGTATGCCCTTGATTGCCAGGCGTTCCGAAATTGCCGGGTGGTCCTGCGTGTTGATCTTGGCAAAGCGTGCACGGCCCTTCAGCGACTTGGCAGCCTTGGCGAATTCGGGTGCCATCATCCGGCAGGGGCCACACCAAGGTGCCCAGTAATCGACCAGCAGCGGCAGCTCGTCACTGCGGGTCGCCTTGTCGTGGCTGGCAGGTTCCAGTTCCGCCACCCGGCCGTCGGCCAGCGGGTCGCCGCAACTGCCGCATTTCGGGCCGAGCGACAGCTTGTCCACCGGCACGCGATTGGCCTGCCCGCAGGTGGTGCAGATCAGTTTCACGGCATCGGCCATGGCAGCCTCCTTCATATTCGAGTTATCGAATATATGGGAACCCCCGACCCCTGTGCAAGGGCAGGGCGCTTATTCGGCGGCCTCGGCATAACTTTCGACCGGCGGGCAGATGCAGATCAGGTTGCGGTCGCCGAACACATTGTCCACCCGGCCCACCGGCGGCCAGTATTTGTCGACCCGGAAGGCCCCGGGCGGAAAGCAGCCCTGTTCGCGCGGGTAGGCCCGCGTCCAGTCGGCCACCAGATCCTCGACGGTGTGGGGCGCGTGGCGCAGGGGGCTGGCTTCGGCGGAAATCTCGCCGTCCTCCACCGCGCGGATCTCCTCGCGGATCGCCAGCAGGGCGGTGATGAAGCGGTCGATCTCGGCCTTGGTTTCGGATTCGGTCGGCTCCACCATCAGGGTGCCGGCCACGGGCCAGCTCATGGTGGGCGCATGGAAGCCGTTGTCGATCAGGCGCTTGGCGATGTCATCCACCGTCACCCCGGCCTCGGCGAAGGGCCGCGTGTCCAGAATGCATTCGTGCGCGACGCGGCCACGGTTGCCCATGAACAGCACGGGGTAGGCGCCGCGCAGCCGGGCGGCGATGTAGTTGGCATTGAGGATCGCGACGCGGGTCGCCTGCGTCAGCCCGGCCCCGCCCATCATCAGGCAATAGGCCCAGGAAATCAGCAGGATCGACGCCGACCCATAGGGCGCGGCCGACACCGGCCCTTCCAGACCGCCAGTTTCCGGATGCCCCGGCAGGAACGGCGCCAGATGCGCCTTCACGCCGATCGGCCCCATCCCCGGCCCGCCGCCGCCATGGGGAATGGCAAAGGTCTTGTGCAGGTTCAGGTGACTGACATCGCCGCCGATCTCGCCCGGTTTCACGAGGCCGACCATGGCGTTCATGTTGGCCCCGTCGATATAGACCTGCCCGCCATGTTCGTGCGTGATCCGGCAGACCTCGGTCACGGTTTCCTCGAAAACGCCGTGGGTCGAGGGATAGGTGATCATGCAGGCCGCCAGCCGGTCGCCCGCCGCCTGCGCCTTGTCGCGGAAATCTTCCAGATCCACGTCGCCGTTCGGCGCCGATTTCACCACCACCACCTTCATCCCCGCCATCTGCGCCGACGCCGGGTTGGTGCCATGCGCCGAAACCGGAATCAGGCAGACATCGCGCACTTCGCCCCGGCTGCGGTGCCAGGCCTGGATGGTCAGCAGCCCGGCATACTCGCCCTGCGCGCCAGAGTTGGGCTGCATCGACATCGCGTCATAGCCGGTGATCTGGCACAGCTTGGCCGACAGGTCGGTGATCGCCTCGGTATAGCCCGCCGCCTGTTCCACCGGGGCAAACGGGTGCAGGCTGCCGAACTCCGGCCAGGTGATCGGCATCATCTCGGCGGCGGCGTTCAGCTTCATGGTGCAGGAGCCCAGCGGAATCATCGCCCGGTCCAGCGCCAGATCGCGGTCCGACAGGCGGCGCATGTAGCGCATCATCTCGGATTCCGCCCGGTTCATGTGGAAAACCGGATGGGTCAGATAGGGCGACTGCCGCACCATTTCCTGCGGAAAGCCGAGACCCACCCGCACCGGCGCCGGATCGCTGATGCCGAAGGCACGCAGCACCCGGGCAATCACGCCCGCGTCGGTGGTCTCGTCCAGGCTGATCCCCACCCGGTCGCGCCCGACCTTGCGCAGGTTGATGCCCTCGTGCCGGGCGGCGGCCAGAATGCCCGCCTGCCCGACGCCGACCTGAACGGTGATGGTGTCGAAGAACGCCTCGGGGCTGACCTTGGCGCCCGCAGCGCGCAATGCCTCGGCCAGACGGACGGTGTTGAAATGCACCCGCTCCGCAATCGCCCGCAGGCCAAGCGGTCCGTGGAACACCGCGTAGAAACTGGCCATCACCGCCAGCAGCGCCTGCGCGGTGCAGACGTTCGAGGTCGCCTTCTCGCGCCGGATATGCTGCTCGCGCGTCTGCAGCGCCAGCCGGTAGGCCTTGTTGCCGCGCGCGTCGATCGACACGCCGACAATCCGCCCCGGCATCGCGCGCTTCAGATCATCCCGGCAGGCCATGAAGGCGGCGTGTGGCCCGCCATAGCCCATCGGCACCCCGAAACGCTGGCTGGACCCGATGGCGATGTCGGCCCCCATCGCGCCGGGTTCCTTCAACATGCAGAGCGCCAGAAGGTCGGTCGCCACGATGGCAATCGCCTTCGCTTCGTGCAACGCCGCCACCTGCGCCGAAACATCGCGCACATGGCCGTAGGTGCCCGGATACTGGAAGATCGCGCCGAACACCGCGGCAGGGTCCAGCCGCGCCGGGTCGCCGACGATGACCTCGATCCCCAGCGGAGCCGCGCGGGTCTGGATCACCGCGATGGTCTGCGGGTGGCAGCCCCGGTCGACAAAGAACGCCCGCGCCTTACTGCGGGCCGAGCGTTCGGCCATGGTCATCGCCTCGGCCGCCGCCGTCGCCTCGTCCAGCAGGCTGGCATTGGCCACCGGCAGGCCAGTCAGATCTGCCACCATGGTCTGGTAGTTCAGCAGCGCCTCCAGCCGGCCCTGGGCTATTTCGGGCTGGTAGGGAGTGTAGGCGGTATACCACGCCGGGTTTTCCAGGATGTTGCGCTGGATCGCGGGCGGGGTGTTGGTGCCGTAATACCCTTGCCCGATCAGGCTGGTCATCACCCGGTTGCGCCCCGCCACCTCGCGCATCCGCGCCAGAAGCGCATGTTCCGACAGGGGCGCCCAGTCCAGCGGTTCGGCCTGCCGGATGCCCGCGGGAACGGTTTCCTCGATCAGCTGATCCAGACTTGCCACCCCCACCACCTTCAGCATTTCGGCCATTTCCTCGGGCGAGGGGCCGATGTGGCGGCGGTTGGCGAAATCGTCGGGATTGTAGTCGGTGGGGGTGTAGGTCATGATCCGTCCTCGGATACCAAGAAATATACGCGGGCGCAGGCGCGCCCGTCCAAAATCCTTCAAAGGATTTTGCAAGAGTTTTACTTAATACTCTTGCCGCCTCCCGGCCGGCGGCGGCCTAGCCGATCATGTCCAGATACTCGTCCTCATCCATGAAGACATCGAGCACCGACAGGTCGTCGAGCTTCATCTTGAAGATCCAGGCGGTGCCGGTCGGGTCTTCGTTCACCAGACCCGGGGCATCGATCAGCTTGTCGTTGATCGCGACGATCTCGCCATCCACCGGCGCCAGGATGTCCGAGGCCGCCTTGACGCTTTCGATCACCACGACCTCGTCGCCTGCCGCCACCACGGTCTCGATCTCGGGCAGTTCGATGAACACCACGTCGCCCAGCTGGGTCGCGGCATGTTCGGTGATGCCGACAACGACCAGATCGCCCTCGACGCGCAGCCATTCGTGATCTTCGGTGTATTTCATCGGAACGCTCCTCAGCGCTTGTAGGTGGTGGGGTGAAACGGCAGCTCGGCCACGGTGACGGGCAGGCGCTTGCCCCGCACTTCGCCCAGCAGGGCGGTGCCGGGGGCGGCATGGGCGGCGGCCACATAGCCCATCGCGATGGGTGCCTCGCAGGAGGGGCCGAAGCCGCCCGAGGTCACCCGGCCGACCGGCGTGGCGTCGGGGGCGAAAAGTTCGGTGTCCTCGCGCATCGGCGCGCGGCCCTCCGGGCGCAGGCCGACGCGGCGCCGCTCGGGCCCCTCGGCCAGTTCGTGCAGGATGCGGGCATCGCCGGCAAAGCCGCCCGCCCGCGCGCCGCCCGCGCGCCGCACCTTCTGGATCGCCCAGGTCAACCCGGCCTCGACCGGCGAAGTGGTGGTGTCGATGTCATGGCCGTAAAGGCACAGGCCCGCCTCCAGCCGCAGACTGTCGCGGGCCCCAAGCCCGATCGGGGCCACCTCCGGCTGCGCCAGCAGCCTTTGCGCGAACTCCAGCGCGCGGGCGTCGGGCAGCGAGATCTCGAACCCGTCTTCGCCGGTATAGCCCGAGCGCGAAACCCAGACCTCAACCCCCTGCCACGCCAGCACCGCCACATCCATGAACCGCATCGCCGCCACCCCGGGCAGCAGGCCCGCCAGCGTAGCCTCGGCCCGCGGCCCCTGCAGCGCCAGCAGCGCGCGGTCGGTCACCGGCTCCACTTCGGCCACCTCCGACAGATGCGCCGTCATATGCGCGAGGTCGGCCGCCTTGCAGGCCGCATTGACCACCACCAGCAGATGATCGCCGCGGTTGGCGAACATCAGATCATCCAGTATCCCGCCGGTCTCGCTGGTGAACAGGCCATAGCGCTGCCGCCCCTCGGCCAGCCCCGCCACATCGACCGGCATCAGCGTCTCCAGCGCCGCCGCCAGCGCCGCCATCCCGGCCCGCGGCCGCAGGATCACCTGCCCCATGTGGCTGACATCGAACAGCCCGCAGGCGGCGCGCACCTGCAGATGCTCCTTCATCACCCCGGTCGGATATTGCACCGGCATTTCGTAACCGGCAAAGGGCACCATCCTGGCGCCCAGTTCCAGGTGAAGGTCGTGCAGGCCAAGCCGCTTGAGGCCCGCGTCATCATGGTCGGTCAAATCCCGCCCTTTCCACTTTCGCCGGAAACCGCACAGCCCGGCACCGCCCGGGCAGGCCAATCCCTGCCCCACGATGCCCCCTCTGTCCCTACCCCGCGACGGGGCGCCTGAGATTGTTATCCCTTCGGCGGGCAACCCCCTGCGGGGTGGCCACTCTCCAGAGTCTGTCTGCCAGAACGGTCCCTTGCGCCTGAGAGTTTACCGGGGCGGTTGCTCCTTCGGCACCGGACGGGGGTCGCCCCCTGGCCGGATTCTCCCGATCCTGACGCGCAAGCTCTAGCCCGCCCGGCGCGCGGCTTGCAAGAGGAAACCGCAAGCGACGCGACACCGCGCAAATGCGTCAGTCCCGGCGCTGGCAAGCCCGCCCCGGCGCCCGCGATCCCGCGCTCAGCCCTTCGCCCGCACCACCTGCAGCAGCGGCATCACGTCCGCCATTTCCGGCCCGTGTGCCTGGCCGGTCAGCGCCTTGCGCAGCGGCATGAACAGCCCCTTGCCCTTGCGCCCCGTCGCCTCCTTGACGCGGGCGGTCCACTCGCCCCAGGTCGCGGCGGTGAAGGGCGGTTCGGGCAGCAGCGCCAGCGCCTCGGCCACGAAGGCGGCATCCTCGGGGTCGATCATCGGCTCGGCGCCGGTGCTGAACAGCTCCCACCAGCCGCCCAGATCGGCCTGCACGGTGATGTTTTCCTTCGCGACCTTCCAGAACCCCTCGGCCAGATGCGCGGGCACGCCAAGCCCCGCGATCCGGTCGGCCACCGCGGCGAACGGCAGCCCCTGCACATGGGCGCGCGTCAGCGGGAACAGGTCGTCGCTGTCGAACTTGGTCGGCGCCGCGCCGAAACTGCCCAGCTCGAACCCCGCGATCAGGTCGTCATGGCTCGCCGCCAGTTCCACCGGATGCGACGACCCAAGCCGCGCCATCAGCGACAACAGCGCCAGCGGCTCCACCCCCTGCGCGCGCAGGTCGCGCAGGGACAGCGTGCCCAGCCGTTTTGACAGCGCCTCGCCCTGCGGCCCGGTCAGCAGGCTGTGGTGCGCGAAAGCCGGCGGCTTGCCCCCCATCGCCTGCATGATCTGGATCTGCGTCGCGGTGTTGGTCACATGGTCGGCGCCGCGCACGATGCTGGTCACCCCCATGTCGATGTCGTCGACAGACGAGGCGAAGGTGTAGAGCACCTGCCCGTCGGCCCGGATCAGCACCGGGTCCGAAACGCTGGCCGCGTCGATCGAGATCGGCCCCAGAATGCCGTCCGTCCACTCGATGCGCTGCTGATCCAGCAGGAAGCGCCAGTAGCCGTCGCGCTCGGCCCGCATCGCGTCGCGCTCGGCCGGGGTCAGCGCCAGGCTGGCGCGGTCATAGACCGGCGGGCGGTGCATGTTCAGCAGTTTCTTGCGCTTGAGGTCCAGTTCGACCGGGCTTTCGAAGCATTCGTAGAACCGCCCCGCCGCGCGCAGCTGGTCGGCCGCCTCGCGGTAGCGGTCCATCCGCAGCGACTGCTTCTCGATCCGGTCCCAGTGCAGGCCCAGCCAGTCGAGATCCTCCAGAATCCCGTCGGCATATTCCTGGGTGCTGCGCTCCTGGTCGGTATCGTCCAGCCGCAGGATGAAGGTGCCGCCCGACTTGCGGGCGATCATCCAGTTCATCAGCGCGGTGCGCAGGTTGCCGACATGGATGAAGCCGGTGGGCGAGGGGGCAAAGCGGGTGACGGTGGGCACATCAGCGGTCATTTGGGGTTCTCCTGAACCCCGACCCTGTGTCACAGCCGGGCAGAATTGTCCATATCGCGGGGCAGGGCGGCAGACCCCGGCTTTCCGTTCGCGCGCGGCCACGCTAGGGTGCCGCCATGACCCATGTTCCCGCCGATGCCATCGCCCCCGACCTGACGCTGATCGAACAGATGGCGCATGACACCATCAGCACCTTGCCCGGCCCCTACCGTGATGCCGCCATGGCCATCGCCCTGCGCATCGTCGATTTCCCGCCCGACGAGGTGTTGAAGGCGCTGGAGATCGAAGACCCGTTCGAACTGACCGGGCTTTACGAGGGCATCCCGCTGACCGACAAGTCGGTGATGGACCAGCCGCAGCAGCCCGACATGATCTGGCTGTTCCGCCGCGCGATCCTCGACGAATGGTGCGACCGGGGCGACGTGAGCCTGGGCGAACTGGTGGCGCATGTGCTGGTGCACGAATTGGCGCACCACTTCGGCTGGTCGGATGACGACATCGCCACCATCGACCCGTGGTGGGAATAGGCGGCACTTCCCGAAGCGGCGCACAGGCTTCGTGCGCGGATGCACAATCAATGACCCAAGCGTGACTGGTGCGATTGCGGCCCCGGGGTATCCTTGCCGCCTGAAAAAACCCGGAGGAGCCCCATGACGACCCTGACCCGCCGCCACGCCCTCATGGCCGCCGCCGCGCTGCCGTTCACCGCCGGCCTGGCCCCGCGCCCCGCCCGGGCCGCCGCCGACATGCTGGGAACGGCCGCGCCGCCGTTCAACCGGTTCAAGCTCGGCGCCTACGAGGTGACGGCCCTGCTGGCCGGCACCCGCACCGTCGAGAAGCCGACCGAGATCTTCGGCCTGAACGCCGACCCGGCCGAATTCGCCGCCGTCTCGGAAGCGGCCTTCCTGCCCACCGACAAGGCGCAGTTCTTCTTCACGCCGACCGTGGTCAACACCGGCACGCAACTCGTGCTGTTCGACACCGGCGTGAACCCCGAAGGCATCACGGCCGCGCTGGCCGCCGCAGGCTACACCCCCGATCAGGTCGATGTGGTGGTGCTGACCCACATGCACGGCGACCACATCGGCGGGTTGATGGGCGAGGCCGGCGCCACCTTCGCCAACGCGCGCTACGTCACCGGATCGGCGGAACACAACCACTGGATGGCGGCGGGCAACGAAGGCTTCGACAAGTCTGTCCGCCCGCTGAACGACAAGATCACCTTCGTCGATGACGGCGGCACTGTCGCCCCGGGCATCACCGCGATGCTGGCACCAGGCCACACGCCGGGCCACATGACCTTCATGCTGGAAAATGGCGGACAAAACCTGCTGCTGACCGCCGATCTGGCCAACCACTATGTCTGGTCGCTGGCCTACCCTGACTGGGAGGTGCGCTTCGACATGGACAAGGCGCAGGCCGCCGCCGCGCGCCGCACCGTGCTGGGGATGCTCGCCGCCGACCGGGTGCCGTTCATCGGCTACCACATGCCGTTTCCCGCATTGGGATTCGTCGAGACGCGCGACGACGGGTTTCGCTATGTGCCCGCAAGCTATCAGATGATGCTCAACGGCTGAGCACCCGCGATTTTTCTACGAAAAATCACGCGACGAACGCCGGGGGGCAGGCCAGTCCCGCCCCCCGGCCCGTCCCGGCTGCCGGAGGCTGACGCCCCCCGGCCCGTTGCCTGGAGGCGGAAACTCCGCCCGTCCTCACGCCGCCAGTTTCGCCGCGATCTCGACCAGGCGCCTGGCCTGATGCGCGATCGACGCCTGCGCCTTGTCGTCGAACTCTGCCCCCTGGGTATGGCTGTAGCCGTAGGGGTTGCCGCCCGACGCGAAGATCGCGGCGTCGGTGTAGCCCGGGGCCGCGATCACCGATCCCCAGTGCATGAAAGTGGTGTAAAGCCCCAGCAGCGTCGATTCCTGCCCGCCATGCGCGTTCTGCGCGCTGGTCATGGCACTGACCGCCTTGTTGGCCAGCTTGCCGTTGAACCATTGCCCGCCCAGCGTGTCGATGAAGGCGCGCAGTTGCGACGGCACGGTGCCGAACCGGGTCGGGGCCGAGAACAGGTAGGCGTTGGCCCATTCCATGTCTTCCGGCGTCGCAACCGGCAGGTCGGCGGCACGCGCCACCTGCGCCTTCCAGCCGTCCTGGCCGTTCACCACCGCCTCGGGCGCAGTTTCTGAGATGCGCAGCAGGCGCACTTCGGCCCCGGCGGCGCGGGCGGCCCCGGCGGCGATTTCGGCCATGCGGTGGTTGGTGCCATAGGTCGAATAGAAGATGACGGCGAGTTTGACGGTGCTCATCGGGATTCCTTCCTGAGGGGTGCGCCTTACCTAGCGGCCTTCCCCCTGCCGGACAATTACGCACATCAGCAGTCGCTTTGTGCGTTGGCGCGCAATGCCGGCCTGCTGCCTGGATGGTTGCGCCTGTCGGCCCGCTCTGGCAGGGTCGCGCCGGGCCGACCCCGGCCCCTTTCACCCGAAAAGCCCCGACCAAAGGACGCCCGTCGCCGTGATTCCGATTCTGACCCTCACGCTGAACCCGGCGCTCGACCTGTCGACCGCAGTGCCCGAGGTGCTGCCCGGCCTCAAGCTGCGTTGCGCGCCGCCCCGGGTCGATTCCGGCGGTGGCGGCATCAACGTCAGCCGGGCGATCCATATCCTTGGGGGCGAAAGCCGGGCGCTGGTGGCGCTGGGTGGCACCACCGGGCAGCGGGTGGCGGGCCTGGTCGCGGCGCAGGGCATTGCCCTGCTGCCCTGCACCGCCCCCGGCGAGACGCGGCAGAGCCTGGCCGTCACCGAAGACAGCGGCCGCCAGTTCCGCTTCGTGCTGCCGGGCGAGCCTTGGCCGCCCGAACTGGTGGCGGCGGCGATGGCGCTGATCCTGGCCGAGGCGCGCGGCTATGTCGTGCTCAGCGGCAGCCAGCCGCCCGGCGTGCCCGACAGCTTTCCGCGCGATCTGGCCGGGCATCTGGCGGGCAAGGCGCGGCTGTTCGTCGATACCTCTGGCGGCCCTCTGGCGGCGATCGTGTCGACGCCCGTGCCGGGGATCGAACTGTTGCGCATGGACAGCGAAGAGGCCGAGGGGCTGGCGGGTCACCCCCTGGCCTCGCGCGCCGAGACGGCCGACTTCGCCTCCGGTCTGGTGGCGCGTGGCGTGGCGCGGGCGGTGATTGTGGCACGCGGGGCCGACGGGTCGGTTCTTGCCGATGCAGAGGGGCGGCTGTTCTCGCCCGCCGCGCATGTGCCGGTGGTCAGCAAGGTCGGGGCCGGCGATACCTTCGTCGGCGCCTTCGTGCTCGCGCGGGCGCGGGGGATGACCCCGGCAGAGGCCCTTTCTCGTGGAGTCGCCGCCGCAAGCGGGGCGGTGATGACCGAAGCGACCGAGCTTTGCCGCCGCGAGGATGCCGAACGGCTGATCGCGGAATGCCCGGTAAGCCCGGTCTGATCTCCGCTACAGCCCGTTGATCTGGCGGCCCCCGCTTGTTGGACGTTGCTTTCAGCCCCGCGGATGCCCGGCAAACACGATCACCGCCGCCCCGGTCAGCGCCAGCGCCGCGCCCAGCAGGTCTGCCCGGTCGGGGCGCACGCCTTCGACCGCCCACATCCAGCCCAGACTGGCCACGATGTAGACCCCGCCATAGGCGGCAAAGCTGCGCCCCGCCAGGCCAGGCGGCGTCAGTGCCAGCGCGAAGGCAAACAGCGCCAGCGCCGCCCCGCCGGGGATCAGCCAGAGAACCGACGCCTGCCCCCGCCACCACGCCCAGACGGCAAAACAGCCCGCAATCTCGGCCAGCGCCGCCAGCCCGTAAAGTGCGGCCACCACGGCTCAGCCCCCGTCGCGCCAGCGGTTGACGATCGGGTAGCGCCGGTCGAGCCAGAAGGCGCGCGGCGTCAGGCGCGGGCCGGGGGCGGACTGGAAGCGTTTGTATTCGCTGATATAGATCAGATGCTCCACCCGCTTGACCGTGGCCTGATCGAAGCCTTCCGCCACCAGTTCGGCCACCGAGGCGTCGCGGTCCACCAGCCCGTCCAGGATGGCGTCGAGCACGTCATAGGGCGGCAGGCTGTCGTCGTCGCGCTGGCCTTCGCGCAACTCGGCGCTGGGGGGCTTGTCGATCACCCGTGGCGGGATCACCTCGCCCGCAGGCCCCAGCATCCACGGCCGGTGGTTGGCGTTGCGCCAGCGGCAGGTCTGGAACACCCGGGTCTTGTAAAGGTCCTTGATCGGGTTGTAGCCGCCGTTCATGTCGCCATAGATCGTGCAATAGCCCACCGCGACTTCGGACTTGTTGCCGGTGGTCAGCAGCATCTCGCCCGACTTGTTCGACAGCGCCATCAGCAGCAGCCCGCGCAGGCGGCTCTGGATGTTCTCCTCTGTCACCCCCGGTTCGGTGCCCGCGAACAGCGGCGTCAGCGCCGCCCCCACCGCCGCCTGCGGCCCGGAAATCGGCACGCTGTCCAGCCGGCAGCCCAGCGCCGCCGCCACCGCCGCCGCATCCTCCAGCGACGCGTCCGAGGTGAACTCGGACGGCAGCATCACGCAGCGCACGTTTTGCGGCCCGATGGCGTCGGCGGCGATGGAGGCGACAATCGCGGAATCGATGCCGCCCGACAGGCCCAGCAGCACCCGCTGGAACCCCGACTTGCCAAGGTAGTCGCGCAGGCCCACCACCATGGCGCGGTAATCCGCCTCCCATTCCCCCGGTTGCGGCGCCATATCCCCGGGTTCGGCCCGCCAGCCGTCGGCGCCCCGGGTGAAATCGACGTGGCACAGCCCCTCGTCGAAGGCGGGCATCTGCACCGCCAGCCGCCCGCCGGGGTTCAGCACGAAAGACCCGCCGTCGAACACCTGGTCGTCCTGCCCGCCGACCATGTTCAGATAGACCAGCGGCAGCCCGGTCTCGACCACGCGCGACACCATCAGGTTCAGCCGCAGGTCGCGTTTGCCCCGGTGGTAGGGCGACCCGTTCGGCACGAGCAGAATCTCCGCCCCCGATTCCGCCAGCGTCTCGCACACGTCGGGGTGCCAGCTGTCCTCGCAGATCAGGGTGCCGATGCGCAGAGGACCGATGCGGTAGGGGCCAGTCACGTCCGAGGCCGCGAACACCCGCTTTTCGTCGAACACCCCGTCATTCGGCAGATGGTGCTTCAGAACCACGGCGGCGACATGCCCGCACTCAAGCACATGATACGCGTTGTAAAGCCGCCCGCCCCGCCTGCAGGGCGCGCCGATGCCCAGTGCCGGGCCTTCGGCGCAGGCGGTGGCCAGCGCGTGCAGCGCGGCCTCGACCTCGACCACGAAGGCGCGGCGCAGCACCAGATCCTGCGTCTGATAGCCGGTCAGGAACATCTCGGGCAGCGCCACCATCTGCGCCCCGGCATCCCGCCCCGCAGCCCAGGCCTTGCGCGCCTGCGCCGCATTGGCCGCGATTGCCCCCACCACCGGGTTCAGTTGCGCCAGTGTCAGGCGGAAGGTGTCGGCCATGTCTGCCTCATGCTGGCGTGGGGTTGCGGAGCGGTCCCCGACATCTAGCAGAACGCCGCCCGAGGAAAAGCCGATTGCGCCGCCCCACCTGCGCCGCCCCCCCCTGCGCTGCCAGCCGCCTGTGCCGCCCGGCCGGGGCCTGCGGTGCTTGTCACGCCCCGGCCGGGCGGATAGTCTTGCCCGGGGTCAGGACCCCGCCAAGCAGCGGCGGGGCGGCAATGGGGCGGTGCGGATGCGGCGGATCGAGACGGGCTTGCAACAGGTTATCCGGGCGGGACTTCTGGGCGCTGCCCTGACGCTGGCGGCCAGCGCGGCCTTCGCGCAGGGCGACGTGATCGCCAAGCAGTATGACGACGGCAGCGTCTACGAGGGCACGTTCAAGGATGGCCGCCAGCACGGCACCGGCACCTACCGCCTGCCCAACGGCTATGAATACAGCGGCGACTGGGTCGAGGGCGAAATCCGCGGCCAGGGAGCCGCGCGCTTTCCCAACGGCTCGGTCTATGTGGGCGCCTTCGCGGCGGGCAAGCCCGAAGGGCGCGGCAAGATCACCTTTTCCGATGGCGGCACCTATGACGGCGACTGGCTGGATGGCCAGATGACCGGTCAGGGCGAGGCGCGCTATGCCGATGGCTCTGTCTACACCGGCGGCTTTCTGAATGCGCTGCACCACGGCACCGGCACCCTGACCAGCCCCGGCGGGTCGTCCTATGCCGGCACCTGGGTCAACGGCGTGAAGGATGGCACCGGCAAGATCACCTACCCCGACGGCGCGGTTTACGAGGGCGGTCTGGTGCTCGGCCAGCGCGCGGGGCAGGGCACCCTGACGATGCCCGACGGGCTGACCTACGTCGGCGCCTGGGCCGAGGGCCAGATCAACGGCACGGGCAAGCTGACCCAGCCCAACGGCGACGTTTACGAAGGCCCGCTGGTCAACGGCGAACGGCAGGGCAAGGGGCGGGTGACCCATGCCAACGGCGACGTCTACGAAGGCGACTTCGAGGGCGACCGCCGCCACGGCAAGGGCAAGTTCACCGGCGCCGACGGCTACGTCTATGAGGGCGACTGGGTGCAGGGCCGGATCGAGGGGCAGGGGCAGGTGACCTATCCCGACGGGTCGGTCTATGTCGGTGCCTTCCGCGCCGATCAGCCCGAAGGAACCGGCAAGATCACCTATCCCGACGGCGCCACCCACGAAGGCGAATGGAAGGCCGGCGTGATCGAAGGCCCGGGCCGCGCCACCTATGCGAATGGCCTCGTCTATGACGGCATGTTCAAGAACGCCCGCAACAACGGCCGGGGCGTGATGACCTACCCCGACGGCTACCGCTACGAGGGCGAATGGCTTGACGGCCAGCGCCACGGCGCAGGCGTTGCCACCTACGCCGACGGCACCGTCTACACCGGCCAGTTCGTGCGCGGCCAGCGCGAGGGCAAGGGCGAGATCGTGATGCCCGACGGCTTCCGCTACAGCGGCGACTGGGCGGCGGGCGAGATCGACGGGGCGGGCATTGCCACCTATGCCAACGGCGATTTCTATGAAGGCACCTTCCGCAAGGGCAAGCGCCAGGGTCAGGGCGTCATGCGCTACGCCACCGGGCAGGCATCCAGCGGCGAGTGGTCCGAAGGCGTGCTGACCGGCCCCGCCACCCCCGAGGCCGCCACCCCCGAGACCGCAACCCCCGACGCCGCCACACCCGAGGCCACGACCCCGCCAGCCACGACCCCGCCAGCCTCGGCCCCGGCAGGCAACTGACCGGCCGGCAGGGAGCGGGCAGATCGTCGCACCGCGCCCCGCTTGATTCGGATCATGGCACGCCCCGGCCGCGCGGCGCACGGTCCCGGACAGTTGTTCGCACTGCCCGGAGAAACGGCACATGACCCGCCTGATGATGCTTTTGTTTTCAATAGTTTCCGTCACCCTGATGGGCAGCGGCATCGTGATTGCCCTCGTGTCGGGCATGACGACACTGCAACCGATCCTGATCGCTGCGGCAATCGGCTTTCTTCTGGCATTCCCCGCAAGCTGGTATGTGGCGAAGCAGATTGCCTGACCGGCCCCCCGGCCGGGCGGAACGTATCCGGCCAGCCCGCGTTATCGGGTCAGCCCAACCACCGGAGGTTTCATGCCCGTTACCAACGCCTATTCCCGCATCCAGATTGCCCTGCACTGGGGCGTCGCCCTGCTGATCCTCATGCAGTTCCTGTTGAACGAATCCATGTCCAAGGCGTTCGGGTCCTGGGTTGAAACCGGCTCCTACACCTACAGCCCGCTGGTCGGCTGGCATGTGTTCGGCGGCCTCGCCGTGTTCGCTCTGGTGATCTGGCGGCTGAAACTGCGCTTCACGCTGGGCGTGCCGCCGCTGCCCGCCACCGACACGCCCAGGCAGCGCATGATCGCCAATGTCACGCACTGGTCGCTTTACGGCACCATGCTGCTGATCCCGGTTTCCGGCATCCTTGCCTGGGGTTTCGGCATCGGTGCCGCCGGCGAAGCGCACGAGATTCTGACGACCGTGCTGCTGGTGCTGATCGTGCTGCATATCGGCGCGGCGCTTTACCACCAGTTCAAGCTGAAGGACAACCTGATCTCGCGGATGCGCCCCTGATCGGTCTCAGGCGGTCAGGAAGGCCCTGACCGTCTCCTCGAAGGCGCGGGGCTTGTCGGCGTGCAGCCAGTGCCCCGTGCCAATCAGCCTGGCAAAGCGCGCCACGGGAAACAGCGGCTGGATGGCTTCGCGATGTTCGGGCAGCACATAGGTGCTGTCGGCCCCGGTCAGAAACAGCGCGGGGGCCTCGAACCGCCCTTGCGTGCCGGGCCAGCCGACGATCTTCGGCATCTCGGCCTCCAGCACATCCAGGTTCAGCCGCCAGCGCGGCGGATGGGCCTTCAGGTTCAGCGACTGCAGGAAGAAGGCGCGCAGGGCCGGGTCGTCCTCGGTCAGAGCCAGCCGCCGGTCGGCTTCTCTGCGCGTCGTGACTCCGGTCAGGTCAAGCCCGCGCATCGCGTCGATGTGGCGGGTCTGGTCGTGGTCATAGGCCACGGGTGCTATGTCGGCCACCACCAGTCGGCGCACCAGCGCAGGTTCGGTCAGCGCCAGCACCATCGCCGCCTTGCCGCCCATCGAATGGCCCAGCACATCGGCGCATCCGCCCAGCGTGCCGATCACCTCGGCCAGATCGGCGGCCATGTCGGGGTAGCTCTGGCTTTCTTCGCGCGGGCTGGTGCCGTGGTTGCGCATGTCGACCGCGATCACGTCGCGGGTGTCGGCCAGACGGCGGGCGATCACCCCCCAGTTGCGCGCCGACCCGAACAGGCCATGCGCGATCAGCAGGGGGGGTGCGCCATCGGGCGCCGTGGCGGGGTGGAGGACCGTGTTCAGCATGTCACCAGCCTTACCCCGCAGCGCCGCCCCATGCCAGAGCAGTTGAAGCCCGCAGCACCCGGCATTACAGTCCGCCAACGGCAGGGAGTGGCTGAATGGGAGCAGTGACGATACAGCAGATGGCCGACCGCGTGTCGGCCCTGATGGAGGAACGGCTGCGCGTCAAGGGGCGCGGGCTGGGCGAAAAGGTCAGGCGCGGCGGCAGGCTGCTGCCCCGCCGGGTCCGCACCGCCGCCGAGGGTCTGGCGCAGTCGGCACACATGGCGCAGAACCCCAAGCTGCTGCTCCAGATCGACGAGGAACAGGTGGCCGAAGCCTACGACATCTGCGTGAGGCACCTCGGCAGCGTCAACCGCTACGGCGTACTGCTGGGCATGGCCTCGTCGGCGACCGCATCCTTGATGGCGGTGGCGGCGCTGGTGATCGGCGTGCTGCTCTGGCGCGGATTTCTGTAGGCAGGCCCCGGGTCTGACCCGGGGCCTGCAAGTCTCACAGCGTCGGGTAAAGCGGGTAGCGGGCGCAGAGCGCCTCGACCTTGGCCCGCACCGCGGCCTCCACCGCGCCGTTGCCGTCCTCGCCATTGGCGGCCAGCCCGTCCACCACTTCCACGATCCAGTCACCGATCTCGCGGAACTCGGCCTCACCGAAGCCGCGCGTGGTGCCGGCCGGGGTGCCCAGCCGCACGCCCGAGGTCACCATCGGCTTTTCCGGGTCGAACGGGATGCCGTTCTTGTTGCAGGTGATGTGTGCCCGCCCCAGCGCCTTTTCGGTCGCGTTGCCCTTCACGCCCTTGGGGCGCAGGTCAACCAGCATCACATGGGTGTCGGTGCCCCCGGTGACGATGTCCAGCCCGCCCTTCATCAGCTGATCGGCCAGCGCCTGCGCGTTGGTGATGACCTGCGCGGCATAGGCCTTGAACTCGGGCCGCAGCGCCTCGCCGAAGGCCACGGCCTTGGCCGCGATCACATGCATCAGCGGCCCGCCCTGGATGCCGGGGAAGATCGCCGAGTTGAACTTCTTGGCCAGCGCTTCCGAGTTGGTCAGGATCATCCCGCCGCGCGGCCCGCGCAGGGTCTTGTGCGTCGTGGTGGTGGCAACGTCGGCATGGGGGAAGGGCGAGGGATGCACGCCCCCCGCGACCAGCCCGGCAAAATGCGCCATGTCCACCATCAGATATGCGCCCACCATGTCGGCAATCTCGCGGAAGCGCGCGAAGTCGATCTGGCGCGGCACCGCCGACCCGCCCGCGATGATCAGCTTGGGCTGGTGCTGTTTCGCCAGCGCCTCGACCTCGTCATAGTCGATCCGGTTGTCCTGCGGGCGCACGCCATACTGGATGGCGTTGAACCACTTGCCCGACTGGTTGGGCGCCGCGCCATGGGTCAGGTGCCCGCCCGCCGCGATGTTCATGCCCAGAATGGTGTCGCCCGGCTTGATCAGCGCCTGAAACACGCCCTGGTTTGCCTGGCTGCCGGAATTCGGCTGCACATTGGCAAAGCCGCAGCCGAACAGTTCCTTCGCCCGCTCGATCGCCAGGGTCTCGGCCACATCGACGTATTCGCAGCCGCCATAGTAACGCTTGCCCGGATAGCCCTCGGCATATTTGTTGGTCATCACCGACCCCTGCGCCTCCATCACGGCGCGCGAGACGATGTTCTCGCTGGCGATCAACTCGATCTCGTCGCGCTGGCGGCCCAGTTCGGCGGTGATGGCACCGAACAGCGCCGGGTCGCGGGAGGAAAGCGGTTCGGTGAAGAAACCGGAGTCGCGGTGCGGGGCGTCCATGGAAGGCTCCTGAGCAGGAAAGGGGATGACCGTTATCTAGAGCATGGGGGCGGCGTCAGAAAGGCCCGAAAACGACCCTTGTCCGGGAATGCGCGAAATCGTCGCTGCGACGGCTTGAGTTTGGCCGCCCCGGCAGTCAAGACTGCCGCCACATCGGGGGGAACGTCCATGACAGGCTTGAGGATCGGCTTCACCGCCAGCACCGCACCAGAGGCCGCGGCGGCACTTGGCGTGCTGACGGCGGCCTACGGCCAGACGCCGCTGGGGCAGGCAGAGGTGATCGTAGCGCTGGGCGGCGACGGCTTCATGCTGCACACCCTGCACGAGACCCAGGCGCTTGACCTGCCGGTCTATGGCATGAACTGCGGCACCATCGGCTTCCTGATGAACGCCTATGCCGCCGAGGGCCTGCGCGAACGGTTGGCCGCGGCGGTGGAGGAGGTGGTGAACCCGCTGGCAATGCTTGCGGTCACCGCGAGCGGAGAGTCCCATCACGCGCTGGCGATCAACGAGGTCAGCCTGCTGCGCGCGGGCCCGCAGGCCGCCCGGCTGCGTATCAGCATCGACAGCCGGGTGCGGCTTGATGAACTGGTCTGCGACGGCGCGCTGGTGGCGACCCCGGCCGGCTCGACCGCCTACAACTATTCCGCCCACGGCCCGATCCTGCCGATCGGGTCCGACGTGCTGGCGCTGACCGCGATGGCCGCCTTCCGCCCCCGGCGCTGGCGCGGCGCGCTGCTGCCCAAGACGGCCGTGGTGCGCTTCGACGTGCTCGACCCGGTCAAGCGCCCGGTGATGGCCGATGCCGACGGCCGGTCTGTCCGCGACGTGGTGTCGGTGGAAATCAGGTCGGAGCCGGGCGTGCGGCACCGCATCCTGTTCGACCCGGGGCACGGGCTGGAAGAACGGCTGCTGAACGAGCAGTTCGTCTGACCGGAGGCGGTGCCTGCGTTGGGGGCGGGTGCCTCCGGCGGGGATATTTGGGCCAAGATGAAAGCGCGGTGTTCGCCTTTCAGCGCAGGCGGGCCAGCAGGGCGGCGGTGGCGGCGCCGGTGACCGGCAGGCCGACGCTGGCCTGATAGGCACGGATCGCGGCCTCGGTCTTGGACCCGATCACCCCGTCGCTTCCTTCGGTGTCGAACCCCGCGGCGGTCAGGCGGCGCTGGAGGTCCTGCCGGTCGGCGATGGTCAGGCCCTGCGCGTCGGGCGGAAAGGCGCCCCGGATCGCAGGCCCGCCGCGCAGCCGGTCCGACAGGTGGCCGACGCCGATGACGTAATTCTCGGCGTTGTTGTAGCGGGTGATGACGGTGAAGTTGCGAAACACCATGAAGGCCGGGCCGGATGCGCCCGAGGGGGTCAGGATCGAGGCCGCGCCATGGTTCGGCACCGCCCGCCCGTCCATGTCGCGCACCCCTGCCGCCGCCCAGTCGGCCGGGCTGCGCGTGGTGCCGCGCCCGGTGGGGCCGTTGAACCCGGCAGGCAGCCGCACCTCGACGCCCCAGGGCTGGCCGCGGGTCCAGCCGGACTTTGAAAGGTAGGCGGCGGTCGAGGACAGCGCGTCGGTCGGATCGTCCGACCAGATATCGCGCCGCCCGTCGCCGCGGAAATCGACGGCGTAGGCCAGATACGAGGTCGGGATGAACTGGGTGTGGCCCATCGCGCCGGCCCAGCTTCCGACCATGCCTTCGGGGGCGACATCGCCGTTCTGCAGGATCTTCAGCGCGGCGACCAGCTGGCTTTCGAAGAAGGCGCCGCGCCTGCCGTCGTAGGCCAGCGTCGAGAGGGCCGAGATCACGGGCACCGAGCCGCGGCGTTCGCCGAAGTAGCTTTCCAGCCCCCAGACGGCGGCCACGACGTGGCTTTCCACGCCGAAGCGCGCCTCGATTTCCGCCAGCACGGAAGACTGCCGTGCCAGCGCGGCGCGGCCTTTCGAGACCCGCTCGTCGGAAGCGGCGATGGCGAGGTAATCCTCGGTGCTGCGGGTGAACTCGGTCTGGTTGCGGTCGCGCTGGATCACATCGGGCAGGAAGCCGGCCGAGCGGAAGGCGCGGTCCATCGTGCCGGCCGAGATTCCCTTGCCGGCGGCGCGGGCGCGGAAGCTCGCCACCCAGGCGTCGAAGCCGGCGTTCGGAACGGCGCGCATCTGCGGTTCCGGCCGGCGGGCCGAAATGCCCCCGCCGGGGCCGCCGCTGCAGGCCGCGAGCAGCGCCGCCGCGAGGCCGAGTGTGACTGTCCGTCTGGTTGCCTGCATTCTGCCTGCCCATCCTGTATTTGCGGGTTTTCGGCACGCTAGCCGAAAGGACCGGCCCAGCAAAGCCCTGCCGGTCGCAAGCCGGGCGGGAAGGGGGCGGTTTTCACGCGTGAAAATGCAGGCAAGATGCTGTTTTGAAATGACATTCCGGGGCGCATCAACCCTTTGTCAAGCATTTCAGCCCTTGCCCGCGCTCTTGCCCCAGCTTTCCAGCTTGCGGTAGAGGGTGGAGGGCGACACATCGAGCACCCGCGCCGCCTTGGGCACCGATCCGCCCTGCCGGGCGAGGGTTTCCTCGATCACCATCTGTTCGATCTCGGCCAGCGTCCGCCCGATCAGCCCTTCCAGCGCCAGCCCGTCGGACGGGGCGCCGGGCGGGGCCGACAGTGCAGGGGCGGGCCGGCTTTGCCCGGCCAGACCGGGCGGCAGCATGTCGGGGGTGACGAGCCCGCCCTCGTTCAGCACCACCACATTGCGGATCACGTTCAGCACCTGCCGCACGTTGCCCGGCCAGGGCAGGCTGCGGAACTGGGCGCGGACCTCGGCGCTCAGCCCGTCGAAGTGGCGGCCCTCTTCGGCGGCAAAGCGGTGCAGGGCCGCCTCGGCAATCTCGATCACGTCGCCGCCCCGTTCGCGCAGGGGGGGCATGTGGATCGGCACGACGTAAAGCCGGTAATACAGGTCTTCGCGGAACTGCCCGCGCCGCACCGCATCGAGCGGGTCGCGGTTGGTGGCGCAGACGATCCGCACGTTGACCTTGCGCGGCCGGGTGGTGCCGACCGGCTGCACCGTCGAGGTCTGGAGGAACCGCAGCAGCTTGGTCTGCAGGGCGGGGGCCATCTCGCAGACCTCGTCCAGAAACAGCGTGCCGCCATCGGCTGCCGCCGCCGCCCCCGGCTTGTCGGAAATCGCCCCGGTGAACGAGCCTTTCACATGGCCGAACACCTCGGATTCCAGCAGATCCTGCGGGATCGCGCCGCAGTTCAGCGCGATGAACGGCCCCGAGGCGCGGGCCGAGTTTTCATGCACCGCCAGCGCGCAGAGTTCTTTGCCGGTGCCGCTTTCGCCGGTGATGAACACCGTGGCCATTGAACGCGCCACCGAGGCGATCTTGCCCTGGATGCGCTGCATCGGTTCGGACGAGCCGATGAAGGCGGGCTCGGGCCCCGGCGGCGGCGGTGCCGCGGGCAGTTGCGGCGCGGGCCTGCGCGGGGCGGGGCGATGCGTGGCCGCCGGGGCGCCCGCGTTCTCGACGGCGCCGAGGAATCGCTGTTCGTCGAAAGGCTTGACCAGAAACTCGTGCGCGCCTGCCCGCATCGCCTCGACCGCCTTGTTGATCGAGCCGTTGGCGGTGATGACGATCACGTTGACCTCGGCGTGCCGGTCCAGCATGTCGCGCATCAGGTCCAGCCCGTCGCGGTCGGGCAGCACCAGGTCGAGCAGCACGACCTGCGGGCCAAGCTCGACGAACAGGGCCAGCCCTTCGGCGGCGGTGCCCGCAACCGCCACCCGGTGCCCCGCCGCCGTCAGGACCGAGCGGTAGACCATCTGAAGCGAGGGTGTGTCCTCGATCAGCAGCACGGGCGGCGGCGGGGTGGTGCGGCGGGGCGGCGTGGTCATGGCACGTCACCCGGCCCTTTAGCCCGCTTCCGGGCCACGAAGTGTATCAGGGCGTCCAGCAGGGCCAGCAGGTCATGGCGCAGCGCCGCCAGCCCGGTCGGGTCGCGCTGGTGGGCCATGGCGTTGAGCCTTTCGGACAGGTGTTGCAGCCGCAGCGCCCCCACGGCGCCGGCCAGCGCGATCAGGACATGGGTCTGGGCGCGCAGCGCGTCCCAGTCGGGGCCGGCGAAGCCCCGGACCAGCGCCCGTTCGACATCGCGCAGGTCGGTGTTCAGGCGGTCCACCAGTTCGCGGCCGGTGTCGTGGCCCGCGATCTCCAGCAGGCGGTCAAGCCGCTGTTCGTCCATCACCGGCAGGTGATCGGCGGTGGCGGCGGGCGGCCGGGACTGGGGCGGAAGCAGGTTGCGCCCGATCACCTGCGCGATCGCCTGGCCAAGGATGGCGGGGCAGACCAGCGGCTTTTCCAGCACGCCGTCGGCCCCGGCGGCAAGGATCGCGGCCCGGTTGGCGCGCAGCACATAGGAGGTGACGGCCAGCACGGGCATCTGCCCGGTCGGGCCGGACAGGGCGCGCAGGGCGCGGATCACCTCGATGCCCGACAGGTGCGGCATCTCGATGTCGATCAGCGCCAGATCGAAGGTCTCGCGTTCCAGCCATTGCAGGGCCTCGATCCCGTCATGGGCCAGCACGACCTCGGCGCCCATCCGGGTCAGCATCCGGCTGATCAGGATCTGGTTGGTCACCGAATCCTCGGCCAGCAGGATCTTGACCGACGACAGGTCGGGCAGGGGGGCCATGATGTCGGGCGCGCCGTCGGGGCCCTCGTCAGGGCTTGCGCAGCCGGGCAGCAGCGGCAGGGTCAGCGTGACCTCGGCCCCGCCTTCGGGGCGGTTGCGCACCCTGAGCTGGCCCTGCATCCGGTCGGCCATTTCCTTGGCGATGTGCAGGCCCATGCCGGTGCCGGGCCTGTTGGTGCCGGTCGGGCGGCCGCCAAGGCGGAACAGCTGCGCCAGCGCCGCATCGGAAAAGCCGGGGCCGTTGTCGGTGACGGCAAAGCACAGGTGCCGCCCGTCGGGCGCGCGGCTGACCGTGCAGCACACCGCGCCGCGGTCGGTGTAGTTGATCGCATTGGCCAGCAGGTTCGACAGCGCCCGTTCCAGCCCGATCCGGTCGGCGGTCACCACGCCGGGCACGTCGGGGGCGACGGTCAGCCGGAAATCCAGCGCCTTTTCGCGCGCCCGGCCCGACCAGCGCACCTCGGCATCACGCAGGAAGCGGGCGATCTGGAGGTTGGCCTGTGTCGTGCCGGTGCGGCCGCCGTCGCCCAGCATCTCGGCAAGGCCCTCTTCCAGCAGGCGGGCCAGAACCTCGCCCGCGGCCCGGACCCGGTCAAGATGCCCGCGGGTCGCGGCGTCGAGCTTTTCGGGCGCGATCAGGCGCAGGCCGCCGACCACGTCGGACAGGGCGGCGCGCAGGTCGTGACCCAGGAGCGCCAGCGCCGCCGCATCGCGCGGGGTGCCCGGGTCGGGCACAGGCGGGACGGGGCCGGCAGGGGGCTGCCAGTGCGGGTCGGCGGGTGCTGGGCGGCTCGGGGTCATCCGGTGCTCCCGGGGGCGGCGTCGGTCGGCTGACCGGGGTAGGGCACGACGATCATCACTGCCGCAGGTTACCCGCGGGGGCGGCAAAGTCCAGCAGGCATTGGCCTGGGCGGGGGGGCCCGGGCCAATGCCGCAACGTCATGCGGGGCGGGCGCGCCCTATGCCTTTGCCAGCCCCAGTGCCTGCAGCGCCGCCCGGATCTCGTCGAGGATCGCCGGGTCGTCGATGGTGGCAGGGGCCTTGAACGGCTGGGAATCCGCGATCTTGACCATGGTGCCGCGCAGGATCTTGCCCGACCGGGTCTTGGGCAGGCGGTCCACGATGCAGGCGCGCTTGAAGTCGGCCACAGGGCCGATCCGGTCGCGCATCAGGGCGACGCATTCCTTGATGACCTCGGCCGGTTCGCGGTTCGAGCCGCGGTTCAGGCAGAGGAACCCCAGCGGCGACTGGCCCTTCAGCGCGTCGGCAACACCGATCACCGCGCATTCGGCCACGTCGGGGTGGCCCGCCAGCACCTCTTCCATCGCGCCGGTGGACAGGCGGTGACCGGCGACGTTGATCACGTCATCGGTGCGCGCCATGATGTAGAGGTAGCCGTCGGCATCGACATAGCCCGCGTCGCCGGTCTCGTAATAGCCGGGGAAATGGGTGAGGTAGCTTTTGACGAAACGATCCTCGGCGTTCCACAGCGTCGGCAGGGTGCCGGGGGGCAGGGGCAGCTTGACGGCAATCGCGCCAAGGGTGCCGGGCGATACCGGGTGGCCGCCTTCATCGAGCACCTGCACGTCGTATCCCGGCATGGCGACCGAGGGGCTGCCGATCTTGACCGGCAGCGGCTCGATTCCCATCGGGTTGGCGGCGATGGCCCAGCCGGTTTCGGTCTGCCACCAGTGGTCGATCACCGGCACGTTCAGGTGGCGCTGGGCCCAGTGGATCGTGTCGGGGTCGGCACGCTCGCCCGCAAGGAACAGGGTCTTCAGCGAGCGCAGGTTGTAGTCTTCGATCAGCTTGCCCTCGCTGTCCTCGCGCTTGATGGCGCGGAGCGCGGTGGGGGCGGTGAACAGCACCTTGACGCGCTGGTTCTGCACCACGCGCCAGAAGGCGCCGGCGTCGGGGGTGCCGACCGGCTTGCCTTCATAGACGATGGTGGTGGCCCCGGCCAGCAGCGGGCCGTAGCAGATGTAGCTGTGCCCCACGACCCAGCCCACGTCCGAGGCGGCCCAGAACACGTCGCCCGGATCGACATCGTAGATCGCCTTCATCGTCCAGTTCAGCGCCACCAGATGGCCCGCGGTCGGGCGCACCACGCCCTTGGGCTGGCCGGTGGTGCCCGAGGTGTAGAGGATGTAGGCCGGGTGGTCGCCCTCGACCGGCACGCATTCGGCAGGCTCTACCCCATACTGGAACGTCAGCCACGCCACGTCGCGGCCCTCGATCAGCTTGGCAACCTCTTGCTCGCGCTGGAAGATCACGCAGAAGTCGGGCTTGTGCGCCGCCTCTTCGATCGCCTTGTCGAGCAGGGGCTTGTAATGCACCACCCGGCCGGGTTCGAGCCCGCAGGAGGCGGCGATGATGCATTTGGGCGTGCAGTCGTCGATCCGCACCGCCAGTTCGTGCGCGGCAAAGCCGCCGAACACCACGGAATGGATGGCGCCGATCCGGGCGCAGGCCAGCATCGCCTCGAGCGCCTCGGGGACCATCGGCATGTAGATGATGACGCGGTCGCCCTTTTCGACGCCCTTCGCGCGCAGCGCACCGGCCAGGCTCGCCACGCGGGTCTGCAATTCGGCGTAGGTGATGCCCTTGGTCGAATGGGTGATCGGGCTGACATGCTTGATCGCGATCTGCTTGCCGCGCCCGGCCAGCACATGCCGGTCAACCGCGTTCCAGCAGGCGTTGACCTTTGCATCCTTGAACCATTCGTAGAGCGGCGCCTTTTCGTCGTTGAGCGCGCGCGTCGGACGCTCCACCCAGTCGATGCCTTCGGCGGCCTGCATCCAGAAGGTTTCGGGATCGGCTTTCCAGCCTGCGTAGATCTTTGCGTATGCCAATGTATACCTCCCCGGTCACGTTACGTCGTGTTACGCCGGGGAAGGCATTTACACAAGATTGTTGCGTGGGTGTTTTGCCGCAGGCCTGCGGCGGTTGGTCGCGGCTGATCTGCGCCGACCGGGGCGCGGCAGGTGCAGGGCGGTTCGAGCGGTGTCAGACAGCCCTTCGTTCTGCCCGGATTCTCAGGGCGGCGGCAGCCAGTGTTCCATAGGCCAGCAGTTCGAGAACCTCCTCCAGAAGCTGCGCGTTCGGCACCGGAAGCAGGTGCTTTTCCGCCAGGGTCGCCATGGCGAAAATGCCCAGGGCCAGCAGGATCAACCGGAAATCGGCCCCGAAGACCGCGCGCAGCCCGGCTGTCTTGTCCCCCTCGCGCTTCACCCAGGTGACCAGGGCGACGAGCACCAGGGCGCCGACGACCCAGGCTGACAAGACCTTGGCCTGCGCCACGGAATCGACCGACCAGCCGAAGATCCCGCCCCACGAAAGCTCACGGCAGAAGCCGGCCAGGGCACCGGCGGCGACGACCAGTCCGAAGGAAAGATAGGTCGCCGCATGGTCTGGCCTGACCCTGGCGCTTCTGAGCGACATCATCAGCCATGCCACGGCGGCAACGGCCAGCGCCACCGCACCAAGAACCTCGACCGGGCCATCCTCGCCCGAACGCCGAAGGAAAGCCCACAAGGGGGAAACGGTGTCGGTCAGATGACCGGAAGGCAGATCAGAACGCTGCAATGGATGATCCTGTTGCGGCAACATGGGCGGCAACGGCGCGAACCGATGAGCCTGCCCGGGTGTTGCCTGCCGGTCACCCCGCACGGATGCCGGGCACGGAGTTGCACTGGCGGTTGCATAGCGGAAACATCACAGGGAAGCAACAGCGGCCCCGGCGTGACCGTGCCCGGAGTCTCAGCCGTAGACCCCGACCGGCGTGCCCGCCAGCGCCGAGATGTTCAGCAAGCCGCGCGCCGTGATCGAAGGCGTCACGATATGGGCGCGGTTGCCCATGCCCATCAGGATCGGCCCGACCTCAAGCCCGTCGGCCTTGTAGCGCAGCATGTTGCGCGCGGTGTTGGCGGCATCGGTATAGGCGAAGACCAGAATGTTCGCCGCCCCCTGCATCCGCGACAGCGGAAAGACGCGGGCGCGCAGCTCGGGGTCGAGCGCCGCGTCGATCGACATTTCGCCCTCGAAGCAGAAATCCGGCTCGCGGTCGTCGAGAATCTCCATTGCGGCGCGCATCCGGCGGCCCGAGTCGGTGTCGAGGTTGCCGAAGTTGGAATGCGAGCACAGCGCCACGTTCGGCGTCACGCCGAAGCGGCGGGCGTGGCGGGCGGCGCCGATCACCGTGGTCGCGACCTGTTCGGGGGTGGGCACGGCGTTCACCTGGGTGTCGGCCACGAACAGCGGCCCGTCTTCCTGGATCATCAGCGAAAGCGCGCCCTGCGGATGCAGGCCGCCGCGGGCGAGAATCTGGCGGATGTAGTTCAGGTGCCAAAGGTATTGCCCGAAGGTGCCGCAGATCATGCTGTCGGCGTCGCCGCGATGCACGGCTACGGCGGCGATGGCGGTGGTGTTGGTCCGCATCACCGCCCGCGCGATGTCGGGCGTCACGCCGCGCCGCGCCATCAGGTCGTGATAGCTGCCCCAGTAGTCGCGGTAGCGGTGGTCGCTTTCGGGGTTCACGATCTCGAAATCGCGGTCGGGCCGGATCGGCAGGCCCGCGCGTTCGCAGCGGTGCGCGATGACCTCGGGGCGGCCGATCAGGATCGGGTTGTCGGTCGTTTCCTCCAGCATGGCGTTGGTGGCGCGCAGCACGCGCTCGTCCTCGCCTTCGGCAAAGACGATGCGGCGGGTCGAGTGGCGGGCGGCCTCGAACACCGGACGCATGATCAGCGCCGACTTGAACACCGACCCGTTGAGCTTCAGCCGGTAGGCATCGAGGTCGGCAATCGGCCGGGTGGCGACGCCGGTTTCCATCGCGGCCCTGGCCACGGCCGAGGCCACGACGCCGATCAGCCGCGGATCGAAGGGTTTCGGAATCAGGTAGTCGGCACCGAAGGTCAGCTGTTCGCCCTTGTAGGCGGCGGCGGCCTCGGCGCTGGTGGTGGCGCGGGCCAGCGCCGCGATGCCGTCGATGCAGGCGATCTGCATCGCGTCGTTGATCATGGTCGCGCCCACATCCAGCGCCCCGCGGAAGATGAACGGGAAGCAGAGGACGTTGTTGACCTGGTTGGGAAAATCGGACCGCCCGGTGGCGATGATCGCATCGGGGGCAACCGAGCGCACCTCGTCGGGGGTGATTTCGGGCGTCGGGTTGGCCAGGGCAAAGACGATGGGGCGCGGCGCCATGCGCGACACCATTTCCGGCGTCAGCACGCCGGGGCCGGAGAGGCCGAGAAACAGGTCCGCCCCGTCGATCACCTCGGTCAGGTGGCGCTTGTCGGAGGCCTGCGCATAGGCCGCCTTCTGCGGGTTCATGTCTTCCGTCCGGCCCTGGTAGACCAGACCGTGAATGTCGCAGAGCCAGATGTTCTCGCGCCGCACGCCCAGCTTCACCAGCATGTTCAGGCAGGCGATTCCCGCCGCCCCGCCGCCGGTGGAAACGATGCGGATGTCCTCGAACCGCTTGCCCGCGACGTGCAGCGCATTGGTCGCCGCCGCGCCCACCACGATCGCCGTGCCGTGCTGGTCGTCGTGGAACACCGGAATCTTCATCCGCTCGCGGCACAGCGCCTCGACGATGAAACAGTCGGGCGCCTTGATGTCCTCGAGGTTGATCGCCCCGAAGGTCGGCTCCAGCGCGCAGACGATGTCGGCCAGCCGGTAGGGGTCGGGCTCGTTCAACTCGATGTCGAAACAGTCGATGTTGGCGAACTTCTTGAACAGGACCGCCTTGCCCTCCATCACCGGCTTCGATGCCAGCGGGCCGATGTTGCCCAGGCCCAGCACGGCGGTGCCGTTGGTCACCACGCCGACCATGTTGCCGCGCCCGGTGTAGCGGCTGGCGGTGCCGGGGTCGGCCTTGATCTCGAGGCAGGCCTCGGCCACGCCGGGACTGTAGGCGCGGCTCAGGTCGCGGCCATTGGCCAGCGGCTTGGTGGCGCGGATCTCGAGCTTCCCCGGCTTGGGAAATTCGTGATAGTCCAGCGCCGCCTGCCGCGTCGTGTCGTGCCGAGCCTCGTCCATTCCGCCCTCCCGCAATCCGGGTCAATATCAAACCATGTGGCGGCCGCCGCAAGGCCCCGCATGATGCCGCGTCGCCTCTGCGGACCGTTCCCTTCCCGCCCGTTTCGCGACCCGTCTGCCCTGACCCCTTCTCATTGGTCCAAATACCCTCGGGGGTGGGGTCCGGGGCGGGGGCAGACAGCCCCCGCCCCGGCGCCGGCCGCGTGACCGGCGCCGGGGCCCGCGCCAAACCCCGCTTGCATCCCGCCCGACCGCGCAGCACACTCGTGACCAATTGGTCAGGATCGCCCGGAGGCCCCGCATGTCCCTTCTGAAAACCGCCACCGCCGTGCGCGAAAACGCCTATGCGCCCTATTCGCGCTTCAAGGTCGGGGCGGCGATCCGGGCGACCTCGGGGGCGGTCCATGCCGGTTGCAACGTGGAGAACGTGGCCTATCCCGAAGGCACCTGCGCCGAGGCCGGGGCGATTGCCGCGATGATCGCCGCGGGCGACAGCCGCATCGCCGAGGTGCTGGTGATCGCCGACAGCCCCGACCCGGTGCCGCCCTGCGGCGGCTGCCGCCAGAAGCTGGCCGAGTTTGCCGCCCCCGGCGTGGTCGTCACCCTCTGCACCACCGACGGCAAGACCCGCCAGACCACCGTGGCCGACCTGCTGCCCGGCGTGTTCACCGCCGCGCACATGGATCGCGCGTAGATGGATGCCCGCAGCATCATCGTCAGACTGCGCGACGGCACGCCGCCCGATGCCGATGAACTGGGTTGGTTCGCGCAGGGGCTGGCCTCGGGTGCGGTGACCGATGCGCAGGCCGGGGCCTTCGCCATGGCGGTCTGCCTGCGCGGGCTGGGCGAGGCCGGGCGGGTGGCGCTGACGCGCGCGATGCGCGATTCCGGCCAGGTGCTTGCCTGGGACATGCCCGGCCCGGTGCTCGACAAGCATTCCACCGGCGGTGTGGGCGACTGCATCTCGCTGCTGCTGGCCCCGGCGCTGGCGGCCTGCGGAGCATATGTGCCGATGATCTCGGGGCGGGGGCTGGGGCATACCGGCGGCACGCTCGACAAGCTGGAAGCCATTCCCGGCTTTCGCACCGCGCTATCGGAAGACCAGCTTCGCGCCCAGCTGCGCGACACCCGCTGCGCCATCGTGTCGGCCAGCGCGCAGATCGCCCCGGCCGACCGCCGCCTCTATGCGATCCGCGACGTCACCGGCACCGTGGAAAGCATCGACCTGATCACCGCCTCGATCCTGTCGAAGAAGCTTGCGGCGGGGCTGGAGGCGCTGGTGCTGGATGTGAAGGTCGGCTCGGGCGCCTTCATGAAGACCATGGAAGATGCCGAGGCGCTGGCTCGGGCGCTGGTTTCCGCGGCACAGGGGGCGGGCTGCATGACCGCCGCCCTGATCACCGACATGAGCCAGCCGCTGGCCACCGCCGCAGGCAACGCGCTGGAGGTGATCGAGGTGATGGAGACCCTGACCGGCACTTCGGTGAACGCCGCCCTCTGGGATCTGACGGCGGCGCTGGGCGGCGAGGCGCTGGCGCTGGGCGGGCTGGCCGCCGATGCCGAGGACGGGGCGGGGCGCATCGTGCAGGCGCTGGAAAGCGGGGCGGCTGCGGAATGGTTCGGACGCATGGTCGCGGCGCAGGGCGGCCCTGCCGATTTCGTCGAACGCTGGCCCGACCGGCTGCCCTCGGCCCCGGTGATGCGCGAGGTTCCTTGCCCCGGCACCGGCTTCGTGCAGGCGATCGACGGCGCGGCGCTGGGGCTGGCCGTGGTGCGGCTGGGCGGCGGGCGGCTGCGCGAGGGCGACCGGGTCAACCCCTCGGTAGGGCTGTCCGATCTGGCCGGGATCGGCGAGGAGGTGCATCCCGACCTGCCGCTGGCGATGGTTCATGCCGCGACCGAAGACGATGCGGCGGCGGCGGTGCGGGCTGTGCAGGCCGCCTACCATCTGGCCGCGACCGCCCCGCCCGACCCGCCGCTGGTTCACAAGAGGATCGCCTGAGATGCCCCGCGCCTTCCTTGTGGTGATGGACAGTGTCGGCTGCGGCGGTGCGCCCGATGCGGCGGCGTTCGGCGACGAAGGTGCCAACACGCTGGCCCACATTGCCGCCGAATGTGCGGCGGGCCGGGCCGACAAGGGCCGCGCCGGGCCGCTGCGCCTGCCGGTGCTGGACGCGCTGGGGCTGGGGGCGGCGGTGCGGCTGGCCTCGGGCGATGCCACGCCGGGGCTCGATGCCGTGCCGACCGGGCGCTGGGGGGCGGCCACCGAGGTGTCGCGCGGCAAGGACACGCCGTCGGGCCACTGGGAACTGGCGGGGGTGCCGGTGCCGTGGGAGTGGACCTATTTCCCCGACACGACGCCCGCCTTTTCCGACGCGCTGGTGGCCGAGGTCTGCCGTCTGGCGGGGACCGATGGCATCCTTGGCAACTGCCATGCCTCGGGCGTGCCGATCATCGACCGGCTGGGGCCGGAGCATCTGCGGACCGGCTGGCCGATCTGCTACACCTCGGCCGACAGCGTGTTCCAGATCGCGGCGCATGAACAGGCGTTCGGGCTGGACCGGCTGATTGCGCTGTGCAGCGATCTGGCCCCGACGCTGCACGCGATGCGGGTCGGCCGGGTGATCGCGCGCCCCTTCACCGGGGTTGAGGGCGCGTTCCGGCGCACCGCCAACCGGCGCGACTTCGCCATCGCGCCGCCAGCGCCGACGCTGCTCGACTGGGTGCAGGATGCCGGCCGCGCGACCCATGCGGTGGGCAAGATCGGTGACATATTCTCGATGCAGGGCATCGGCACGCTGCACAAGGGCACATCCGACGCTGCACTTTTCGAACAATTGATGGCGCTGGCGGATGATGCCGAGCCCGGTTCCTTTACATTTGCCAACTTTGTCGAGTTCGACAGCCTTTATGGCCACCGCCGCGACGTGGCGGGCTATGCGCGGGCGCTGGAATGGTTCGATGCGGTCGCGGCGGGGTTTCTGGCGCGGTTGCGGCCCGGCGATCTGGCGATCTTTACCGCCGATCACGGCAACGACCCGACCTTTCGCGGCACCGAACACACCCGCGAACGGGTGCCGGTGCTGGTGGCGGGGGCCGGGACGGGCAGTCTGGGGATCGTCGGTTTCACAGATGTCGCGGCCAGCATTGCGGCGCATCTTGGCGTGCCCGCCCATGGGCCGGGGAGGTCTTTCCTTTGACGATCAAGGACTTGCCGAAGGTGGAATTGCACCTGCATCTGGAAGGGGCCGCCCCGCCCGCCTTCATCCGCGGGCTGGCGCGGGAAAAGGGCATGGACCTCGGCGGGCTGTTCAATGACAGGGGCGGCTATGCCTTCACGGATTTCGGGCAGTTCCTGAAGGTTTACGAAGCCGCGACCGGCACGCTGAAAACCCCGATGGATTATCACCGCCTGACGCTGGCGGTGCTGGAGGAATCTGCCGCAAGTGGCGTGATCTATTGCGAAACCTTCCTGTCGCCCGACTTTTGCGGCGGGCGCGACCTTGGGGCCTGGAGCGAATACCTGCACGCCATCCGCGAGGCGGCCGAAAGCGCCGAGCGGTCGCATGGCATCACGCTGCGCGGCATCGTGACCTGCATCCGGCATTTCGGCCCCGAAAAAGCGCGCGAAACGGCGCGATGCGCGGCGGAAACGGCGGGGAACTGGCTGGTGGGGTTCGGCATTGCCGGGGACGAAAAGGTAGGGAAACCCAAGGACTTCGCCTATGCTTTTGACATGGCGCGCGAAGCGGGTCTTCGCCTGACCGCCCATGCCGGCGAGTGGGGCGGGCCCGAGAGCATCAGCGACGCGCTGGCGGCGCTGCGCCCGGAACGGATCGGCCACGGCGTGCGCGCCATCGAGGATCTGGCGCTGGTGGACCGGCTGGCCGAAACCGGCATCGTGCTGGAGGTCTGCCCCGGGTCGAACATCGCACTGGGTCTTTACCCGTCGTGGCGTGACCACCCGATTGCCGAACTGCACCGGCGTGGCGTGAAGGTCACCGTCTCGACCGACGACCCGCCGTTCTTCCACACCAGCATGGCGCTGGAATATGATCGGCTGCACGACGCCTTCGACTGGGACGAACCGATGTTCCGCGCCATTGCCCGCACCAGCCTTGACGCCGCCTTCTGCGACGCCGATACCCGCGCCCGCATCCTCAGCCGTCTGGAGCCCGCCCATGCTTGACCATCTGACCATCGTCGACCACCCGCTGGTGCAGCACAAGCTGTCGATCATGCGCAAGAAGGAAACCTCGACCGCGGGCTTCCGCCGCCTGCTGCGCGAGATCAGCCTGCTGCTGGCCTACGAGGTGACGCGGGAACTGGCGATGACCACGATGCGGATCGAGACGCCGATCTGCGAGATGGACGCGCCGACTCTGGATGGCAAGAAGCTGGCGCTGATTTCCATCCTGCGGGCGGGGAACGGGCTGCTGGACGGGATTCTGGAGCTGATCCCGGCGGCGCGGGTCGGGTTTGTCGGGCTTTACCGCGACCCCGAGACGCTGCAACCGGTGCAGTATTACTGCAAGCTGCCCGACGGGCTGGACGAACGGATGAGCATCGTGGTCGACCCGATGCTGGCCACCGGCAATTCGTCGGTCGCGGCGATCGACCTGCTGAAGAGGGCTGGTGCGAAGAACATCCGCTTCCTGTGTCTGCTGGCCGCGCCCGAAGGTGTGGCGCGGATGCAGGCGGCGCACCCCGACGTTCCCATCGTCACCGCGGCGCTGGATAGTCACCTGAACGAGCACGGTTACATCGTGCCGGGCCTAGGAGATGCGGGCGACCGGATGTTTGGCACAAAATAGAGGGACATTCCGCTTTACTCGGAAACAATCCCATTGCATGATTCGGCCCACGCTACATGGGGGTAGTCATGCTGTTGAAGGTGTTGTCGGTTGCCGTATGGGCCGCCGTTGCGGGTGTTTGCGCGGCCAACGCCCAGACGATTGACCGGATCGGAGGCCCGCGCGAACTGCCGCCCGCAGGCTACCAGGGCCAGATGTTCGTGGACAGCCGGGGCTGCGTGTTCCTGCGGGCCGGTTATGGCGGTCAGGTGAACTGGGTGCCAAGGGTGTCGCGCGACCGCAAGGTGCTGTGCGGCTACCCGCCCACGGCCGGGGCGAGGCGGGTCGCGCCGCCGGTGATGGCAGAGGCGCCCGCGCCGACGCCGATGCCCGCGCCGCGCGCCGTCGGTGCGCCGATCGACACTGTTGCCAGCCTGACGACAGCGCCCACCATCCGGCAGAAGCCGACCGGCGTCCGGGTGCCGGCGGCCAGCTACGCCCCGCCGCCGGTCGTGATGCCCGCGCCGCGGATGCAGGTGGTGATCGCCCCGCGCCCGGCGCAGGTGCCCCCGCCGGTGATCGTCACGCGGCCGGTGGTGCGGGCGCAGACGGTGCCCGCGACCGAAGGCTGCCCCGCGTCCTCGCCCTATGGCCAGCGCGCCCAACTGACCGACGGGCGCACGACCTTTGTCTGCGCGCCCTATCCCGAGCCGTTGGGCAGCCGCACCGTGGCCGCAGGGGCAGGGCAGCCGGTGGTGGTCGCCGGGCAGTATCGCCAGCCCGTGCAGACGGTTACGCGTCGGCAGGCGGTGGTGGCGGTCATTCCGCCCGCGCCCGCAGGCTGGAAACAGGCCTGGACCGACGGCCGCCTGAACCCGCAGCGCGGGCTGGGCACGCTGTCGGGGCAGGCAGCGCAGGATCAGGTCTGGACGCGCGACGTGCCTGCCGAACTGGTGGCCGCGCCGGTGACCCGCCGCGTTGTGGTTTCAACCCGGTCGGCGGCAAAGCCGCAGGTGCATGTATCGACCCGGTCGGAGCCGCCCGCCAGAGCCGCGACCGGCGCTGCGGGCCGGTTCTACGTGCAGGTTGGCAGTTTCGGGGAACCGTCGAATGCAGAAGGCGCGCGGGCGCGGCTGGCGGGGCTTGGCCTGCCGGTGGCCTCGCAGCGGCAAAGCCGCAACGGCAAGGCGTTGCAGACCGTGCTGGCCGGGCCCTTCGCCTCGGCCGGGCAGGCGCAGGCGGCGCTGGCCGCGGCGCGGCAGTCGGGTTTCGGGGATGCCTTCATCCGGTAGATCAGGAAGACCAGCAGACAAGACGTCGGGCAGGACGCGACCTTGCGCCCCCTTGCAGCAGCAGGGGGGCGCTTTTTTCTGGCCGCTCGGGGCGGCTATTCGGAACAGATCGCCTGCAGGCTGACCCAGTCGCCATCGGCCATCACTGGCCGGGGCGCGCCGCTGCGGAAGGGGTCGGCCTCGATCAGCGGCAGCACCGACTCGCCGCTCGGGTCCAGCGCAAAGGCATAGGGGGTCGAGGGCACGCCCGCCGCCTCGAACCTTGGCAGCAGCAGGCCTGCGTCGAGCGGTTCGCGCGTCTGGCGCAGGATCACCTCGGCATAGCCCGCCACCGCGTCGGGCGACAGCACCCCGGTGGTCAGCAGGCGGAAGGTCGCGGTCAGCCCGGCGTGGCGCAAGAGCGGCAGCAGCGGGTCTTCTTCGGCATTGCGCGCCATTTCGGAAAGGGCATAGCCGGCCAGCACCTCGGGGCCGTCGTGGTCTTCCAGCAGGGCGCGGTTCACCAGCACGATCTGGCCGGGCAGGTGCAGCGCCGGGGACTGGCCGTCGCGCAGCACGAGGATCAGCGGCTTGGGGCTGCCGAACAGGCGTTCGGACAGGGCGTCGAGCGCGCGCTGGCCCAGATCGCCCGCACAGGGCGCGCCGGTGACGCGGCGCAGGTCGTCGAGTGCCATCAGGCCGATCTCGGTCCGGGTGGCGGGCGGCACCACCAGGGCGGTCTGTTCCACCAGCTTGCCCGGCATCCAGAACAGCGCCAGCGCCAGCACCAGCGAGGTGGAGCCGATCAGCACGCTGTTGCGCAGCCGCCCCGGGTGCGGCCGCGCCGCCGCCAGCGCGCCGCGCACGGTATCAAGCGCGGCAATCATCACCGGGTCGTCGATTTCCAGCGTTTCATCGGCATCGGCGCCGGGGGCGAACAGGGCAGGCATTTCGCCGGGGTTGAGCCGTTCCACCGCGGGCAGCGACCAGTGCGACAGCGCGTCTTCGCTGCGCGGATCGGAAAGCACCAATGTGGCCTCGCCGAAGCTGACCAGGACCTCGCGGCGCTGCGCCTCGGGCGCATCGCGCCACAGGCCGTTGCTTTCCAGCTTCAGATACTTCTTCAGCGCCGTCATGGGCGGTCAGGGCCTTTCGCCGGTCTGGGGCGACGATAGCGCAGCGCGTGCGGGGTCACAATCGCCGACGCGCGCAGACTTTTTCGCCATTCCGGTGCCATCCCATCTCAATCCGGCCCGATCAGCCGGGCGACGGCGCGCAGCTCGTATTTCTGGATCTTGCCGGTCGAGGTTTTCGGCAGGTCGCAGAACACCACGTTCTTTGGGGTCTTGAACCCCGCCAGCCGGTCGCGGGCGAAACCGATCAGTTCGCTTTCGGTTGCCATGCGGCCGGGTTTCAGTTCGACGAAGGCGCAGGGCACCTCGCCCCATTTCGCGTCGGGCTTGGCGACCACGGCACAAAGCAGCACGGCCGGGTGGTGCATCAGCACGCCCTCGACCTCGACCGACGAGACGTTCTCGCCGCCCGAGATGATGATGTCCTTGGCGCGGTCGGTGATCTTGATGTAGCCGTCGGGGTGGCAGAAGGCGATGTCGCCGGTGCGGAACCAGCCGCCCTTGAACGCCTGCGCCGTGGCGGCGGGGTCGCGGAAGTAGCCCTTCATCACCATGTTGCCGCGCAGCGCGATCTCGCCCAGGTGGGCCGCGTCGCGCGCGACGGGTGCGCCTGCGCTGTCATGCACCTCGGCGCCTTCGAGCGTCGGCATGGCGACGCCGGTGCGGGCTTTCAGCGCGGCGCGGTCGTCGCCTGCGATGCCATCCCAGTCCGGTTTCCAGATGCATTCGGTGGCGGGGCCGTAAACCTCGGTCAGCCCGTAGACCTGCGTCACGTTGAACCCCAGCGGCTCGATCGCGGCCAGCGTGGCGGCGGGGGGCGGGGCGCCGACGGTGAAGACCTCGACCACATGCGAAAAGTCGCGGCGGTCTTCGGGGCGGGCGTTGATCAGGGTGTTCAGCACGATCGGCGCGCCGCCGAAATGGGTCACGCCTTCATCCGCTATGGCGTCGTAGATCGCCCTGGCGGTGATGTCGCGGCAGCAGACCACGGTGCCGCCCAGCATCGGGATCATCCAGGTGTGACACCAGCCGTTGCAGTGGAACAGCGGCACGATCGTCAGATAGACCGGGTAAAGCACCATCCGCCAGGCAATCGCATTGCCCATGGTGGCAAGGTAGGCGCCGCGGTGGTGGTAGACCACGCCCTTCGGCCGGCCCGTCGTGCCCGAGGTGTAGTTGAGCGCCAGGCTTTCCCATTCATCCTGCGGCATCAGCCAGTCGGCGGCGGGGTCGCCTTCGGCCAGCAGCGCCTCGTATTCGGTGTGCCGCCCCGAGGGCGCAAAGCCCGCCTCGCGGTCGGCCACCTCGACGATCAGCGGGGCGGGGCCGGGCAGCAGGGCGATGGCGGCCTCGGCCAGCGCCAGAAAGGCCGTGTCGCACAGCACCAGCTTCGCCTCGCCGTGGCCCAGGATGTAGGCCACGGTTTCCACATCCAGCCGGATGTTGATGGTGTTGAGCACGGCGCCGCAGGCGGGCACGCCGAAATGCGCCTCGGCTTGCGCCGGGATGTTGGGCAGAAGGGTCGCCACCACGTCGCCGGGGGCGATGCCGCGTGCCGTCAGGGCCGAGGCAAGCTGGCTGACCCGGGCGGCGTAATCGGCATAGGTCAGCCGCGTCCGGCCATAGACGATCGCCGTGCGGTCGGCATGGACATCGGCCGCCCGTTTCAGATGCGACAGCGGCGTTAGGGCTGTGTGGTTTGCCGCGCATTTCCCCAGCCCGGTTTCATCGGCCAACCAGCCCATAGCGTCCTCCCATGTCGCATTCCGGCGCGCATCTTGACCGCCCGCGCGCCAGTTGGAAAGGGACAAAGCCAGAGGCGCACATGAACCCGACCCCCGACCGAACGCTGGCCGCTGCCGGTGCCATCCTGATCTATGCCATGGTGATCGGCTTCACCGACAATTACGTGCGGGTGATCGCCGCCGAGGCCGGGCTGTGGCAGTTCCACGCCACCCGGTCTGCGATGGCACTGGGGCTGGTGGCGCTGCTGGCCTGGCCCTTGGGGTTTCGCCTGCGGCCGGTGCGGTTCGGGGCGGTGCTGGCGCGGTCGGCCATTCACGGCTTTGCCATGCTGATCTATTTCGGCTGCCTTGCCTTCCTGCCGGTGGCGCAGGTGGCGGCGGGGCTGTTCACCGCGCCGATCTTCGTGCTGCTGATCGCGCGCTTTGCCTATGGCCAGCGCATCGGGCCGGTGCGGATCGTCGCGGTGGCGGCGGGGTTTCTGGGCGTGCTGCTGGTGCTGGGGCCGAGTGCGATGGGCGGGGCCTCGGTCGCCGCCGTGCTGCCGGTGCTGGCGGGGGCGCTCTATGCCATGGGAAACATCGCGACCCGCGAATGGTGCGCGGGGGAATCGGCGGAAACCCTGCTGGCGGGGTTCTTTGCCGTGCTGGGGCTGTTCGGGGCGATAGGGGTCGGGCTGCTGGCGCTTTACCCGCTGGAGGTGCCGGCGGGGGCTGCGGGCTTCGTGCAGCGCGGCTGGGTCTGGCCGTCGCAGTCGTTCTGGTTCTGGACCTTCGTGCAGGCGGCGGGGTCGCTGTTCGGGGTCGGCATGATGATCAAGGCCTATCAGATAGCCGAGGCCAGCCGGGTGTCGGTGTTCGAATATGTCATCCTGCCCGCCTCGGCCCTGTGGGGCTGGCTGATCTGGTCCGAGGTGCAGGGGCTTCAGGCGGTGCTGGGCATGGCGCTGATTGCCGGGGCGGGGGTGCTGATCGTGCTGCGCGCGGCTCAGCCCGCCGCATCGCCCACCGCCGCGCGCCAGTGACGGCGGCACATCGAAACATAGGTTTCGTTGCCGCCGATCTGCACCTGTTCGCCGTCTTGCAACGCCCGCCCGTCGGGCCCCTTGCGCACCACCATGGTCGCCTTGCGCCCGCAGGCGCAGATGGTGCGGACCTCGCGCATCTCGTCGGCCCAGGCCAGCAGCGCGGCCGATCCGGGGAAAAGCGCGCCGCGGAAATCGACGCGCAGCCCGTAGCACATCACCGGCACGCCCAGATCATCGACCGCCCGGGCGAGTTGCCAGACCTGTGGCCGCGTCAGGAATTGCGCTTCGTCAATGAAAACGCAAGCGAGCGGGCCTGAAGCCTGCCGAAGCTTGATCTTTTCGAACATGTCGTCATCGGGCGCGAAAGTATCGGCGGGTTCGCCGATGCCGATCCGGCTGGCGATGCGGCCCTCGCCCGCCCTTGTGTCGAATTGCGCCGTGACAAGGTAGGTCGCCATGCCGCCCTCGCGGTAATTGTGCGAGGCCTGCAGCAGCGCGGTCGATTTGCCCGCGTTCATCGTGGAATAGTGGAAGTGGAGTTTTGCCATGCCTGCCCTTAGCAAATGCCCCGGCCTGCAGGCAAGGGCAGGCGGGGCCTTGCCGCACCGGGCGGGGCACACAACTGGCGGGGAGCCGCAGCGGCCGTCGGAACCATCACCGCGACCGCGGTCCTCCGTAAGACCGGGATCGCCAAAACCGCTGAACATGACAGGCCCGGCGCGCCGCCGACTGACTGTCCGGCGGTCGCGACTTGCTCGATCTTCCTGCGGCGGCCCCCCACCTTGCCGATGCCTAGGCATCGGCCACTCGTTACAGTTCCGGTTTCCCGGGCCTGGACAGTGCAACACAAACCCCTGCCATCCGATTAATGGCAGCAGGGGTGCAGTGCCGGGCGCAAGGTGGAGCGGGCGAACAGGCAGGCAGGCGAACGGCGGGCCGACGCCCGCCGCCAGCGTCAGGCCGAGGTGCGGCTGCCGGTGCGCGCCGCGCCGCCCGGACGGCGGTTCTGCCCCGGCTTGCTGGGCGCGCCATAGCCGCCGCCGCTGGCGGGCCGACCGGCCGAGGCGGGTTTGGCGCCCGGTTTGGCCGTCCCGCTGCGCGGTGCGGGCTTGCCCTGGCCGCCGCCCTGCGGACGGCCCCGGCCCTGGTTCGGCTTGGGAGCCGCGGCCGACACGTCCATCGCCCAGGCAGCGCCGCCCAGCACCGGAATCCCGGTCTTCAGCAGCTTTTCGACGGCGCGGAACTCTTCCATCTCGGCCGGGGCACAGAAGGCCACGGCCTTGCCATCCGCCCCGGCGCGCGCCGTGCGGCCGATCCGGTGGACGTAGTTTTCCGGCACGTTCGGCATGTCGTAGTTGTAGACGTGCCGCACGCCCGAAATGTCGATGCCGCGCGCCGCGACATCGGTCGCCACCAGCACGTCGAGGCTGCCGTCACGGAACTCGCTCAGCGTGCGCTCGCGCTGGTTCTGGCTCTTGTTGCCGTGGATCGAGCCGGCCTTGAAGCCCCAGCTGACCAGCAGTTTCATCAGCTTTTCAGAACCATGCTTGGTGCGCCCGAACACCAGCGCCATCTCGCCCGGATGGGTTTTCAGGTAGCCTTCCAGCAGGCGGGCCTTGTCGCCCTGCGGGGTGAAGTGCACGCCCTGCACGATCTTCTCGATCGGCTTGCCCGGAGGGGCGACCTGCACCTTGACCGGGTCGCGCAGGTAGGTCTGCGCCAGATCCTCGATCAGCTTCGGCATGGTGGCCGAGAACAGAAGCGTCTGGCGTTTCAGGGGGATATGCCGCGCGATCTTCTTCAGGGCATGGATGAAGCCCATGTCGAGCATCTGGTCGGCCTCGTCCAGCACCAGATAGCCGCAATGTTCAAGGCTGACGGCGTTGCGGTCGAGAAGGTCGATCAGGCGGCCGGGGGTTGCCACCAGCACATCGGCGCCGCGCGCCAGCCGTTCGGTCTGCCGGAAGATCGACGCACCGCCGGTCACTGTGGCGACCTTGACGGCCGTGCCCTTGGTAAACACTTCCAGCGCCTCGGAAATCTGGCTGACCAACTCGCGGGTCGGGGCCATGATCAGGGCGCGGACGGTGCGGGGCGCCGGGGGGTGGCCGATGTCGAGCAGTCGGTGCAAGAGCGGCAGGCCGAAGGCCGCCGTCTTGCCGGTGCCGGTCTGGGCCAGGCCCATCAGGTCACGGCCCTGCATGATCAGCGGGATCGCCTGCATCTGGATCGGCGTCGGGGTGGTGTAGCCGGCCTTTTCAAGGCCCTTGGTCAGTTTCGGGCTGAGGCCGAGGCTGTCGAACGTTGTCATCTTGTTCTTTCAAATGGCGGACACGGCCGCCGCAATGGAGGTTCGGACCCCGACAGGCGGGGCAGGACGGAGGAGCGGCCAGAGCCTCGCGCCCATAGCCGGATGCCACGCGCGCCGATCTGGTCGCGGTGCCCCTGCGTGAAGGTGGGAACCTGGATCACCTGCCCTGATCCGAACTCCGGGAAGGAATCGGACGGCTGCTCACGCGGCAGCGGGCGTCGGTTGAGGGGGAGATGAGGGTTTTGAAGCCATAAGTCAAGCATATGATTTCGCCGCCATGGGGACGCATCGGCCGGTGCGGGGAAATTGCGGGCATCTTTTGCCACGCCGGCCCGGTGAACGGCCGGGGTGCGGCGGTGCGGGCAGCGGCGCCGATACCGGCTGAGCCCGGGGCGGGCGGCACGCCTGGGCGGCGCTTCGGCCCAAGCTGTCAGGGGCAGGCGTCGGCCTTTGCCATCAGCCGCCGGATGTGGCGGGCAAAGGCCCATGTCGCGGGGATGCCCAGCACCGCGCCGCCCAACACCGCCTGCACCGGCGTCAGCACCGGCAGGCCCAGCCACGATCCGATCAGCGCGGCGAAGAACAGGTTCACCGCCATCGCCCCGGCCCCGAAGGGATAAAGGATCAGGGTCAGCCGCCAGAGGCTCATCTGCGGCTGACCAGCCATTGCACCGCAACCAGAGCCAGCACCATGACGACGGAGGCGGCGAAATAGGCGATTTCGGCTTGTGCCGTCTCGGGCTGCGGGATCGGGCGCTGGAACGCCTCGGCCACGGCGGCAGCGGGTGTCAGCAGGGCGCATAGGATCAGGGGAAGGCGCATGATCAGGACTCCTGTGTCAGGGAACGGTAGATGTCGGGCAGGGCGCGGCCAAGGCGGGCCGGGTCGGGCAGAAGGGTGAAGCCGGCGCGGCCGAAGATGCGGGCGAACCAGTCCTGCCCGTCGGCATCGACGATCACGCCATGCACCGCCTGCCCCGCGCGGCGGGCCCCGCGCACCGCCATGTGGCTGTCTTCGATGCCGTGTGTGCCCTCGTAATGGTCAAGATCGTTGGGCTTGCCGTCGGTCAGCACCAGCAGCAGCTTGCGCGCCGCAGGCTCGGCGGCAAGCTGGGCCGAGGCATGGCGGATCGCCGCCCCCAGCCGTGTGTAGTGGCCGGGGTGCAGGCCGCCGATGCGGGCGGTGATGTCGGGCGACATGGGTTCGGCAAAGCCCTTGCAGCGGGTCAGGAACACCCGGTCGCGGCGCAGCGACGAGAACCCCCAGATCGCCAGCCGGTCGCCCGCCGCGTCGATACCGCCCGCCAGCGCCGCCAGCGCCTCGCGCGTGGTGTCGATGATGCTGCGGCTGCCCACGACGGATTCGGTCGAGCGCGAGCAGTCCATCAGGACCGCCACCGAGAGGTCGCGCTCCACGCTGCGCAGGTCGCGGAAGATGCGGTCGCTGCCCTGCCCGGTGGCGCGGATGGCGACCTGTGCGGCAACCAGCGCGTCAAGGTCAAGCTCGCTGCCGTCCACCTGCCGGGGCAGCAGGATTCGGCGCGGGTGCAGCGCCTCGAACTGGCGGCGCACCCGGGCCATCAGGCGCGGGTCGGGAGTGAAGCTGTCGCCGGGGATCGCGTCGGCCTCCAGCACGATGCAGTGGTCGGGCATGAAGGTGCGGGCGCGGTGGTTCCATTCGGGGTAGGTGAAGCGGGACGACAGGCGTTCGTGCTCGGCATCCTGCGGGGCAAGATCAAGGTGCAGGCGCAGCCGGGTTGCGGCGCGCTTGTGGTGACGGGACAGGGCGATGTGGTCCTGATCCTCGGCCGCCTTCTGGGCGTTCTCCAGGTCGTCATCGTCGGTGGCGCGGTTCAGGCCCATGCTTTCGACCCAGGACAGGATCGACTCAAACCGGTGCATGATGAAGCTGTCCTTGCGGTTGGCCTGTTCGTTGTCCTCGCGTCTGGCCTGCTTGCGGGTGGCAGAGGCCAGCCCGGGCGGCGCGCTGATCGTGTCATCGGCGGGGGCGGGGGCCGCACCTTTGGCAGCCCGGTCCAGCCGCAGCCAGACCGGCAGCGGGGCCAGCGGGGCGTAGCCGCGCGGGGCGGGCCGGGTGGCTGGATCAGGAAGCTGCCCGCCAGACAGCAGCGTGCGGGCAAGCCCCGCCACGTCGCGTTCGGCCTGCGAGGCGGCATGATCGGGCTGCGTTTCCAGCAGATGCGCGCAAAGCGCGGCATGGGGCGCGCGCAGACCGGGGCACAACGCCAGCGCCCGCACGGTCGCGGCCTGCATCGCGGCAAGGTGGGCGAGGTCGGCGGCCAGCGGGTCGTCGGGCGGGGGGGCCGGTTCGGCGCAGGCGGCAAGGGCGGCCAGCCACAGGTAGGCCGCGCGGTTCATCCCGACCGTCGGAAAGGCCGCCATCACCGGGGGCAGGCGCAGGCTGTCGCCGTCGAAGCGCGCGACATGCTCCAACACCCGCGCCTCGGCCAGTTGCGCCCCCAGCCCCCGGCGGTGACGCGAGGCGGTGGCGGGGCTGGCCGCGATTTCCATCCCGGCCTTGCCACCCAGCGCGCGGAACAGCAGTGCCAGGCTGGGGCGCACCGCCTCCAGCGCCACGGCACTGGCGGGATGGCCCGTCACCGGGGCAAGGCGCAGCGCAACCCCGTGCCAGAGGTTGCCCATCGTCTCTTCCGGCTCCATCAGGTCCATGGGGTGCAGGGCCATGGCTCAGCCGTAAACCGATGCGATCACGTCGCGCAGGGCCTGCGCCACGTCCGCCTCGTCGGTCAGCGGTTCGACCACGGCGGCCTGCAAGGCGCGCTCCAGCGGCATCCCCCCGGCGATCAGGCTGGCGGCGTAGATCAGGAGGCGGGTGGAAACGCCCTCCTCCAGATCCATCCCCGACAGGGCGCGGATATGCCCGGCCAGCCGCACCAGCGGGGCGACCCGCGCCGCATCCAGCCCGCTTTCGCGCGCCACCACGGCGGTTTCGGTCGCGGGGTCGGGAAAGCCGAAGGTGATCGACAGGAACCGCTGCCGGGTGGAAGGCTTCAGCCGCTTGAGGATGTTCTGGTAGCCGGGGTTGTAGCTTGCCACCAGCATGAAGCCCGGTGGGGCCACCAGTTCCTCGCCGGTGCGGTCGATCATCAGGGTGCGGCGGTTGTCGGTCAGCGGGTGGAGGACGACCGTCACATCCTTGCGCGCCTCGATCACCTCATCAAGGTAGCAGATCGCCCCTTCCCGCACCGCGCGGGTCAGCGGGCCATCCACCCATTCCGTCGCCCCGCCGCGCAAGAGGTAACGCCCGATCAGGTCGGCGGCCGACAGGTCATCGTGACAGGCAACGGTGTAGAGCGGGCGGCCAAGACGGGCCGCCATGTGCTCGACGAACCGCGTCTTGCCGCAGCCGGTCGGCCCCTTCAGAAGAAGGGGCAGACCTTTGGCATGGGCCGCCTCGAACAGCGCGCATTCCTGCGCCACCGGGCGGTAGAAGGGCACCGTGCGTTCGGGCATCCGTTCGGCCATCAGTTCGGGGACCAGCGCGTTCATTGTGTCCGGCCCTCGGCAAGCGGCATGGTGTCGGGAGCGATGACCTCGCGCCGCACCACGACCTGGGCGTAGATGAACAGGATGGCCCCCAGCACCACCGCGATGCCCGCCCCGAAGCGCATCATGTAGAACAGGCTCAACTGATCCTGCACGTCCATGTAATAGTCGCCTACGATGCGCTGCATGTGGGTCTGGATCGTGCCTGCGAAGGTCAGCACGAAGGTCATGAACGCCATGCCCCCGGTCATCAGCCAGAACGACACCATGATCAGCACCTGATTGTAGGGCGCGCGGCCGCGCAGCAGCGGCATGGCATAGGTGATGATCGCGAGGTTCATCGCGACATAGGCGCCGTAGAAGGCAAGGTGGCCGTGGGCGGCGGTGATCTGCGTGCCGTGGGTGTAGAAGTTCACGCCGTGGAAGGTGTGCAGGAAGCCCCAGACCCCCGCGCCGAAGAACGCGACGGTGGCCGACCCCAGTGCCCACAGGAGCGCCGCCTTGTTGGGATGGTTGCGGCGACCCTTCCACACCATGATGAAGGCAAAGGACATCATCGCGAAGAACGGCACCACCTCGAAGGCCGAGAAGATCGAGCCCGTCCACTGCCAGTATTCCGGCAGGCCGATCCAGTAGAAATGGTGCCCGGTGCCGAGGATGCCGGAAAACAGCGCGGTGGCGACGATGACGTAAAGCCATTTCTCCACCACCTCGCGGTCAACCCCGGTCAGCTTCAGCATCAGGAAGGCCAGGATCGCGGCCATCACCAGCTCCCAGGTGCCCTCGACCCAGAGGTGGACGACGAACCACCAGTACATCTTGTCAAGGCTGAGGTTGTCGGGGTTGATGAAGGCGAAGATCCAGAGCAGCGACAACAGCCACAGGCCGGTCAGCAGCACGCCGGTGATCGCGGTCTTGCGCCCGGCCAGCACGGTCATCGAGATGTTCAGCAGGAAGATCAGCGCCGCGACGAGGATGCCGAACTTGACCCAGAGCGGCTGCTCCAGAAACTCGCGCCCGCCATGGATGCCGACGAGGTAGCTGCCGACGGCCCCCAGCGTGCCGACGACGAGGATGATCAGTTGCAGGTAGGCGAGCTTGACCGACCAGATTTCCCGCTCGGATTCTTCCGGCACAAGGAAATAGGCCGCGCCGAAGAACCCCAGGAGCAGCCAGACGATCAGCGCGTTGGTGTGGATCATCCGGATGATGTTGAAGGGCAGAAGCTCGGACAGGGTGTTGGGCGAGACATAGATCCAGCCCGCCAGCAGCCCGCCCATGACCTGGATGCCGAACAGCCCCATCGCCACCAGAAAGTAGGCGTAGGCGACCTTTTGTGATTGATATTTCATGGCTTTCTCCTAGCCCGCGTCCGTTGGCGGCCAGCCTTGGGTGTCTGTCTGATCGGCCCAACGCAGGAAATCGGCCAGGGCGCGCATTTCCTCGGGGGTGATGGCGAAATGGGGCATCTGGCGGCGGCCCTCGATGCCGCTGGGCTGGGCGGACATCCAGCCGTCCAGCATCTGATAGGCACCCTCGGCATCGTCCTGCACGCCCCAGCGGGTCATCACGTTGCCAAGCTCGGGCGCGAAGTAGGCGCCCTCGCCGTGCAGGGTGTGGCAGTTGATGCAGCTGTGGCGTTCCCAGACGTGCTTGCCAAGGATCACCCCGGGCGACAGCGGCATCCCCGCGGTGGACACCTTGACCACATAGTGGTGCGAATGGATGGTCATTGCGACGAACACCACGACGAAGAACAGCGATCCACCGTAGAAGATGTTCCTGGCCCGTGATTTCGTGAGGATCTCTGACATGGGGTCGGTCCTGGCGATTGTTGCGGATCAGGGTCGTCTAGCAAGGCGCGGGGCAGGCGACGTTGTGCCGGCACAACGACGCGGGCCATTGCGGGGCGCAGGGTCGCGCCACCGGCACCCTGGCCGGAACGGAGGCACAATGCGCGGCCCGAGGAAGGATGACCCCGATCTGCCGCTGTGCGGCCTGTTCGACCTGTGGCCGGAAACGGCTGCGGTGTTTCTCGCGCGGCGGATGGTGTGTTTCGGCTGCCCGATCGCCCCGTTTCACACTGTAAGCGACGCCTGCGCCGAATACCGGCTGGACGAGGCGGCGTTTCGCGCCGACCTTGCCGCGGCAACCGGATGATTTGCCCCGGGGTTGCGGCGGCACAACGTCCGACCCGCCGCAACCGGGCAGGATGGGGCACGGACACAAAGGCACCCTGACATGCAGAAAACCACCCGCCCGCCCTATGACGGCCCCGCCCTGTTCAGCTACGGCTTCCGGCCGTTCTTCCTTTCGGCCAGCCTGTTCGCGGTGCTGGTCGTGCCGCTGTGGATGGCGGTCTGGTCGGGCACCGCACAGCTTGCAGGCCCGTTCTCGCCGGTCGACTGGCACATCCACGAGATGCTGTTCGGCTATACCTCGGCGGTGATCGCGGGGTTCCTGTTCACTGCGATTCCCAACTGGACCGGGCGGATGCCAACCCGGGGCTGGCCGCTGATGGCGCTGGCCGCGCTGTGGCTCGCCGGGCGGTTGGCCGTGGCGGGGGCGTTCGGGCTGGGGCCGTTTGCGGTGATGGTGGTGGATTGCGCCTTCATGCTGGCGATCGGCGCGATGGTGGTTTCGGAAATCGTCGCGGGGCGGAACTGGGGCAACCTGAAGGTTGTCGTGCCGGTGCTGCTGTATCTGGTGGCCAACGTCACCTTTCACGTCGAGGCGATGACGCTGGGCAGTGCCAGCGTCGGGCGCAGGCTGGGCTTTGCCATGGTGGCGCTGCTGATCCTGCTGATCGGCGGGCGGATCATCCCCAGCTTCACCCGCAACTGGCTGGTGAAACGCGGGCCGGAACCGGGGCCGCTGCCGGTGCCGTTCGGGCGGCTGGATGCGGTCAGCCTGGGGGTGGCGCTGGTGGGGCTGCTGTGCTGGGTGGCCCTGCCGGACTCGATGCTGGCCGGTCTTGCCTTGCTTTTGGCCGGGGTGGTGCAGATGGCGCGCCTGCTGCGCTGGCGCGGCTGGCGGGTCTGGTCCTCGCCGCTCTTGCTGATGCTGCATCTGGCCTTTGCCTTCCTTCCGGCGGGGCTGGTGGCGGTGGGGCTGGCGGCGCTTGGCCTGCTGCCGGTGGCGACCGGGCTGCACCTTCTGGGGATCGGCGGCTTCGGGGGGATGACGCTGGCGGTGATGATGCGGGCCTCGCTGGGCCATACCGCGCGGCCGCTGGAGGCGGGGCCGCCGCTGGCCGCAGCCTTTGCCTGCGTGGCGATGGCGGCGCTGGTGCGGGTGGCGGCGCCGGTGGCCCCGGGCCTGTGGATCGCGGCGGGGTTCTGGACGCTGGGCTTTGCCCTGTTTGTCTGGCATTTCGCCCCGGTGCTGACGCAGCCCAACGCGGCGCGGCGCGCGCCCGCCAACCACTGACCGGGAATGCAACACCGAGGGTCACCATGAGCATCACGTTCGAGAACGGCACGATCCACATCGACCCGGCCCTGGTGGCAAGGGGCCTGCATCTGACCCCCGAGGCGCTGCGGGATGCCTTGCACGCCGGCCTTGTCACCAGCCTGTGCGAAAAGGGCGAGGACGAGGATGCCGGGCGCTTCCGTCTGACGTTCTATTCCCCGACCCGGCGGCTGCGGCTGGTGGTGGATGCGGGCGGGGCCGTGCTGCAAAGCTCGACCGCCGATTTCCGCCGCAAACCGGCCGAAGGATGAAACTGCGCTAGGGCTCGGCCCCGCTCAGCACCACCAGCTTGTGCGGCGCGGTCACGGTGATCTTGCGCCGTTCGGACAGCACGATCCCTTCCCTTTCCCAGCCGCTCAGCAACCGGCTGACGGTGTGAAGGGTGGTGCCTGTCATGTCGGAAATGTTCTGGCGGGTGATCGGAATGCCGATCTCGATGCCGCCCGCCACCTTGCGGCCCATCTGGGTGATCAGGCGCAGGATGGCGCAGGCGACGCGCTGTTCCACCTGCTGGGTGGCAAGTTCCATGATGCGGTTGTTCATCTCGCCCACCCGTTCGCCCACGACCTTGTAGGTTTCGGTCGCAAAACCGTCATGGCGCGCCGCGAAGTCGGACCAGAGCCGGTTCGGCCAGGCCAGCGCCAGACATTCATCTGCCGTCATCGCCGTCGCCGGGTAGGTGGTGCGGCCCAGCGCCGCGCCGATGCCGAACAACTGCCCCGGCGCGATGTGCAGCGCGATGATCTGGTCGCCGCCCGGGGTGGTGCGGATCACCCGGATATGCCCGTCGAGCAGCAGGAAGAAGCGGTCCACCGGCATCCCCTCGCTGAATACCGCGATGCCCGGATCGAAACGCAGCGCCTGCGCCGCATCCAGAATCTCGCGGACCTGCGACCGCGCCAGCCTGCGGAAAGGCGGAAGGGAGACCAGCAGGCTTTCGTCAAGCTTGTTCAAACGCAGCCTCCGGGTTTGTGGCAGCACACCCAACCGGCGCGACCGTAGCATCGAACCGGGGCAAGACCAATCCGAACCGCCCAATCTCGCGCCCCGTCTCGCATCCCGTCTCGCACCCCGGCGACAGGCGGGCCGGGCGGGCCTGCCGTCCATGGTGGGCGCGCTGAAACATGCGCGGGATTCATGTTATCGGTGAGAATTATGAGTTCGATCCGGTCGGGCTCTTGCCCTATCCTGCCGCCGGGCACCTTGCGGTGCCTATTGTCGTTTGAACGGAGCCGCCATGTCCCCCGCCCCCAGAAGATCCCCGGTATTCGACCGCATCGCCGCGCTGGCGCGCGAGCGCATCCTGATTCTCGACGGCGCGATGGGCACGCAGATACAAGCCCTGGGCTTCGGGGAGGCCGAGTTTACCGCGCATGGTGCGGGCTGCGTCTGCCACCCGCCGCTGTTCGGCGACAAGCCGCACCCGCAGCAGGGCAACAACGACCTGCTGATCCTGACGCAACCGCAGGCGATCGAGGATATCCACTACGCCTATGCCAGGGCCGGCGCGGATATCGTGGAAACAAATACGTTCTCGTCAACCGCCATCGCGCAGGCGGATTACGGGCTGGAACATCTGGTTCATGATCTGAACTTTCACGGCGCGCGTCTGGTGCGCCGGGCCCTCGACCGGGCGACGGCCGAGGACGGGCGGGAACGCTTCGTGGCCGGGGCGCTGGGGCCGACCAACCGCACCGCCTCGATGAGCCCGGACGTGAACAACCCCGGCTTCCGCGCCGTGACCTTCGACCAGCTGCGCGACGCCTATGCCGAGCAGCTGCGCGGGCTGATCGACGGCGGGGCCGACCTGATCCTGATCGAGACGATCTTCGACACGCTGAACGCCAAGGCCGCCATCTTTGCCTGCGAAGAGGCGTTCGCGGCGCGGGGTATCCGCCTGCCGGTGATGATCTCGGGCACCATCACCGACCTGTCGGGGCGCACGCTGTCGGGGCAGACGCCGACCGCCTTCTGGCATTCGGTGCGCCATGCCGATCCGCTGACCATCGGGCTGAACTGCGCGCTGGGTGCGGCCGGGATGCGCGCCCATCTGGCCGAGCTTGCGGGCGTGGCCGACACGCTGGTCTGCGCCTATCCCAATGCGGGCCTGCCCAACGCCTTCGGCCAGTATGACGAGAGCCCGGACTTCATGGCGGCGCAGATCGCGGATTTCGCGCGCGACGGTCTGGTGAACATCGTCGGCGGCTGCTGCGGGTCCACGCCCGAGCATATCCGCGCGATTGCCGCCGCCGTGGCGGAATACCCGCCGCGCGCCGTGCCCGAACAGCCGCCGCTGATGCGCCTGTCGGGGCTGGAGCCCTTCACGCTGACCAAGGCCATCCCGTTCGTCAACGTGGGCGAGCGCACCAATGTCACCGGATCGGCCCGGTTCCGCAAGCTGATCACCAATCGCGACTATGCGGCCGCGCTGGACGTGGCGCGCGAGCAGGTGGAGGCGGGCGCGCAGATCATCGACGTGAACATGGACGAGGGGCTGATCGACAGTCGGCAGGCGATGGTCGATTTCCTCAACCTGATTGCGTCCGAACCCGACATCGCCCGCGTGCCGGTGATGATCGATTCCTCGAAATGGGAGGTGATCGAGGCGGGGCTGAAATGCGTGCAGGGCAAGGCGATCGTCAACTCGATCAGCATGAAGGAGGGCGAGGCGGCCTTCCTGCATCAGGCAAGGCTTTGCCGGGCCTACGGTGCCGCCGTGGTGGTGATGGCCTTCGACGAGGCCGGGCAGGCCGACACCGAGGATCGCAAGGTCGAAATCTGCACCCGGGCCTACAGGCTGCTGACCGAACAGGCAGGCTTCCCGCCCGAGGACATCATCTTCGACCCCAACGTGTTCGCCATCGCCACCGGCATCGAGCAGCACGACAGCTACGGTCTCGATTTCATCAACGCCACCCGGCGGATCGTGCAGACCCTGCCGCATGTGCATGTTTCGGGCGGGGTGTCGAACCTGTCGTTCAGCTTCCGCGGCAACGAGCCGGTGCGCGAGGCGATGCACGCCGTGTTCCTTTACCACGCCATTCAGGCGGGGATGGACATGGGCATCGTCAACGCAGGCCAGCTGGCGGTCTATGACAGCATCGACCCCGACCTGCGCGAGGCCTGCGAGGATGTGGTGCAGAACCGCACGGCGCAAGCGACCGAGCGGATGCTGGAGATTGCCGAACGGTTCAGGTCCACCGGCGCGCGCGAGGCGAAGGAGCGCGATCTGGCGTGGCGCGACTGGCCGGTGGCAAAGCGGCTGGAACATGCGCTGGTCAACGGCATCACCGAATTCATCGACGCCGATACCGAAGAGGCGCGGCTGGCAGCCGACCGCCCGCTGCATGTGATCGAAGGCCCGCTGATGGCCGGAATGAACGTGGTGGGCGACCTGTTCGGGGCGGGCAGGATGTTCCTGCCGCAGGTGGTGAAGTCGGCCCGCGTGATGAAGCAGGCCGTCGCCGTGCTGCTGCCCTTCATGGAGGAGGAAAAGCGCCTGTCGGGCGGCACCGGGCGCGAGTCGGCGGGCAAGGTGCTGATGGCCACGGTGAAGGGCGATGTGCATGACATCGGCAAGAACATCGTCGGCGTCGTGCTGGCCTGCAACAACTACGAGATCATCGACCTTGGCGTGATGGTGCCCGCCGCGAAGATCCTTTCGGTGGCGCGGGAACAGGGCGTGGACATCATCGGCCTTTCCGGCCTGATCACGCCGTCGCTTGACGAGATGGTTCACATGGCGGCCGAGATGGAGCGCGAGGGCTTTTCGATTCCGCTGCTGATCGGCGGGGCGACGACCTCGCGCATCCACACGGCCGTGAAGATCCACCCGAAATATGCGCGCGGCCAGACGGTCTATGTGACCGACGCCAGCCGCGCGGTGGGGGTGGTGTCGGCGCTGCTGTCGCCCGACCAGAAGGCGGGGTATGTCGAAACCACCCGCGCCGAATACCGGCAGGTTGCCGAAAGCCACGCCCGCGCCGAGCTGGCGAAGAAGCGCCTGCCGCTGGCCGCCGCCCGCGCCAACGCGATGCGGATCGACTGGCGGGGCTACGGCGTGCCCGCGCCCTCGTTCCTTGGCACAAGGGTGTTCGACGACTGGGATCTGGCGGACCTTGCGCGCTATATCGACTGGACGCCGTTCTTCCAGACATGGGAGCTGAAGGGCGTCTATCCGCGGATTCTCGACGACGAGGCGCAGGGAGCCGCCGCCCGCGCCTTGTTTGCCGATGCGCAGGGGATGCTGGCACGGATCATCGACGAAGGATGGTTCCGACCGCGCGCCGTGGTGGGGTTCTGGCCCGCCAATGCGGTGGGCGACGACATCCGGCTGTTCGCCGACGAGACGCGGCAGACGGAACTGGCGATGCTCCACACCCTGCGCCAGCAGATAGCCAAGCGCGACGGCCGCCCCAACCTGGCCCTGGCCGATTTCGTGGCGCCCCCGGGCACGCCCGACTATGTCGGCGGGTTCGTCGTCACGGCGGGCGTCGAGGAGGCGGCGATCGCGCAGCGGTTCGAGCGGGCGAACGACGATTTCAGCGCCATTCTGGTTAAGGCGCTGGCCGACCGCCTTGCCGAGGCTTTTGCCGAACGGATGCACGAAAGCGTGCGCCGCGAGATGTGGGGTTATGCACCCGACGAAAGCCTTGCCCCGGCCGACCTGATCGGCGAGCCCTACCGCGGCATCCGCCCGGCCCCCGGCTACCCGGCACAGCCCGACCACACCGAAAAGGCCACCCTGTTCCGCCTGCTGGACGCCGAGGCGGCAACCGGGGTGCGGCTGACCGAAAGCATGGCGATGTGGCCGGGGTCTTCGGTGTCCGGCCTCTATATCGGCCATCCCGACGCCTATTATTTCGGCGTGGCCAAGGTGGAGCGGGATCAGGTGCTGGACTATGCCGCGCGCAAGCGGATGCCGGTGGCCGAGGTCGAACGCTGGCTCGGCCCGATCCTGAACTATGTGCCCAAGGCAACTGCGGCGGATGCGGCGGCGTAGGGGCGTGCTGCGGCGGGGGTGCGGCAGGCCGCACGCGGCGCGGCAGGCCCGTCGGCAGAATGTTCCCGTGGCAGCGGCGGTTGCGACGTTTAAAGGTGGACAACTTTTGGATGTGCGTCATAACTCGGTGGCCGGGTTGACAAGTCTGCCGGGCGGCTTTTCCGACCGCAGATCCGTTCCACCCCCAGATCCGTCAGCCTTGTCCCCGCGACACGGCTGACGGAAGAACCGTGAGCTCATGTCCAGGCTTCCCACGCTCTGCCTTTGTGTCGCGGCACTGACCGCAGCCACCGACCCCGGTTTCACCCAGAACGCCCCCTATCCCGAAGCCGACAGCCTGCTGGGCGAACGCATCGGCGCGACCGAGGCTGCGGATGCGCGGGCGCTGATCGAAACGCTGTCCGCCACGATACGGGCCGAATACACCGCCGGGGGCGCGCGCCGCGATGCACATCCCAAGGCGCATGGCTGCGTCAGCGCGACCTTCACGGTGGACGCCGACATTCCGGCGGCGCTTCGGGTCGGAATCTTCCAGCCGGGGGCCAGCTACGACACGGTGGTCCGGTTCTCCAACGGCTCGCCCGATGCTTACGGCGACGATCGCAACGGCGACACCCGCGGCATGGCGCTGAAACTGCGCGGTGTGGCCGGCGACAAGCTGTTTGCCGACCCGGCAAGCCCGGATGCGCAGGATATCGTCCTGATTTCCAGCCCGGTGTTCTTCGTCAACGACTCGCACGGCTATACCCAGTTCTTTCAGATCGTCGATGCGGGCCGCACCCTGCCTATGCTGAAGATCCCGTTCATCCTGGGCTGGCAGGGGTCGGTCAACGCCTACACGATGCTGAAGCAGAAGATCGCCAACCCGCTGCTGACGCAGTATTATTCGGTGACGCCCTACCAGTTCGGGCTGGGCGGTGGCCGCGGAGTCGTCAAGTATTCCGCCCGGCCCTGCGTCGCGCAGGATCAGGCGGTGCCCGAGGCCGCGGGCAAGAACTTCCTGCGCGCCGCGCTGCGCGACAGCCTGGCCGCGGGGCCTGCCTGCATGGAATTCCTGATCCAGTCGCGCGGCACCACCGGGCTTGCGGTCGAAGACGTGATCACGCCCTGGGACGAGGCGGTTGCTCCCTTCGTGCGGGTCGCGGAAATCACGATTCACCAGCAGCAGTTCGACACCGCCGCCCTGAACGCCGCCTGCGAGGCGCGCAGCTTCAACCCGTGGCACGCGCTGGCGGAACACCGGCCGCTTGGCACGGTGAACCGGATGCGCCGCGTGGTCTATCAGGCGATCAGCGACCTGCGCCACGAGATGAACCAATGACGGCTTTGCCGCGGAACGCCGGAGCGGCCCGATGAAGAAGACACTCCTCGTGTCGTTTGCGGCGGTGGTTGCCGCTGGTGCAGCGGCGCTGGCCTGGCAGATGGCCACGCCCGAACCCGCCCCGGTCGCGCTGGCAGCGCCCGAGGGAACCCCGGCCCTGCGCCCGGTGCCCGCCGACTGGCCCGCCGAGCAGGCGCGCCGGACGGCGGTGCTGGATGCCCATGTCGCCCAGCACCGCGTGGCCTATGACTGGTTCACCCGCTTCCCGTTCTCGCAGACCGACGGCACGCCGATGATCCTGCTGAAACTGCTGCCCGTGGTCGCCCCCGACCAATGGGCGGGCGGCGACGCCTTCATGGCCGAGATCGGCCTGTTTCCCGACCCCGACACGCCCGGCCCGCTTCCGGTTGGCATCGGCTTTTCCGGCCTGTCGGGCGAGGCTACTCCGACGGGGGTGGACTACACCTCGTTCACCTGCGCCGCCTGCCACATCGGCCGGGTGCAGGGTGCGGATGGCGGGCTGGGCCTGATCCGCGGCGGCATCAACAGCCAGTTCAACATCAACGCCTATTTCGTCCGGCTCGGCGCCACCATCGACGCGCTTGCCGAAGGCGCGACCGAACCCGACCAGCGCAAGGCCGCCGTGCTGGAGGCCGTGCTGACCGGCCTCGACACGGCCGCGGCGCAGTCGCCCACGTTCTTCTATGGCGACAGCCGCTATGACAAGACCGCCTTCGATGCCGCCTACGAGGCACGCCAGATCGCGCTGTTCCGCGCCGATGCGCCGGCGCTGGCAGGGGCTTTCGTCGATTATGTCGACGGCTTCATCGGCGCCTTCGGCACCTATCTGGACAAGACCTACCCCGGGTTCCAGCCGCAGATGCTGCACGGGCTGCCCGGCATGGCCGATGCCACGGGGGTCAGCGCGGCGCATGGCTATGAACAGATGGGCACGGGCTTGGTGGGCCGGCTGTTTCGCGGCCGGCTTTTGCCTTCCGAACCGGGCCTGACCGACTTCATGGCAGTCTGGGCGCAGAACGACCGCACCGCCGAATGGGACGCGACCGGAACCGGGCTGATCAACGGCGGCGGCCAATACAACGGCAACATCGCGATCCCGATCTATCGCAACCTTGCCGCCTCGATGACCATGGGTCTGAACAGCACCGACCTGCGGGTGGCGGCGTTTTCGGCCGATCTGCTCGACGGGTTGCCCGCGACGCCCTATCCCTTTGCCGTCGATACCGCGCTGGCGGCAACCGGGGCGGGGCTCTTTGCCGAGAACTGCGCCGCCTGCCATCAGCCCAACAACGGCCGGGTCTATGACACGCTGGGCACCGACCCGTCGCGGGCCGGCGTGATCAACAACATGCTGATGAAGGGCGCGCGCGCCGAGTATCTGGGCATCTGCAACCCGCAGACCACGATCACGCTATACGGCGCCCCGGTCACCCCCTGCGCCAGCTTCGACGGGCAATCGCTGGAGGGCAAGGGGGCCGCGATCATGCGCCCGCTTGACCAGCAGGCGGGCTACAACGCCACCGCCCTGCACGGGGCCTGGGCGCTGGCGCCCTATCTGCACACCGGCGTGGTGCCGACCATGTTCCACCTGCTGGTGCCCGACCAGCGGCCCGACCGCTTCGTGAAAAGCCGCCTTGGCTACGACACCGAACTGATGGGCTTCCAGTGGCAGGAAGGCGCGCCGGGCGGCTACCTTTTCGACACGACCGCGTTCCCGGCACTGACCACCCGCGGCCATGACGTGGATGTGGTCGAGGACGGCCGCACCTACCGGCTTGACTGGTCGGGCGACATACCCGGTGCCATGGCGCTGATCGAATACCTCAAGACCCTCTGACCGACCTCGCACCGAAAGGCGTTTGCACCGATGAAGACCTTCATGACCCGGACGAAAATCGGCCGCACCGCCCTTCCTTCGGCGGCGCTGCTGCTGGCCATGGCGGGCACCGCCTTCGGCCAGCAGGCCGTCACGCTGGATCAGGGCTGGGACGAGGCGACGCGCAACCTGTTCTACCACGAACCGCAGGGCTCGCCGATCATGCCCTATGCGTGGTTTCTGGCGCTGGAACAGACCGGCTCCGAGGCGCTGTTCCGCGATGACAGCCATCTGGAAAGCTTCGGCATGATTGCCTGGGGGACATCCGCCCTCAACCCCGACGCGCTGCCGATCGGGCTGACCATCGACAAGGGAATGCTGGGGCCGGAACCGCAGCTGGGCATGAACTGCGCCGCCTGCCATGTCACCGAGGTGATGATCGACGACAAGCAGGTGCTGATCGACGGCGGCGTGTCGCATTTCAACTTCGGCGCCTTCATGGCCGATCTGGTGGCCGCCCTGCAGGCGACGCGCGACGACCCGGCCAAGTTTGCCCGTTTCGCCGCCCGGGTGCTGGGGGCCGACGTGTCGCCGGACGATACCGCCCGCCTGCACGCGCGCTTCCGCCTGATGACCCAGACGCGCGAGAACTGGGCCCTGCGCAATGCGGGCACCATCGTGCCGGGGCCGGGCCGGGTCGATGCGCTGAACGTGATCCTCAATCAGGTCACGGCAGAGATGCTGCACCGCCCCGACAACGCCCGCCCCACCGATGCGCCGGTCAGCTACCCCTTCCTGTGGGATGCGCCCTACCTTGATTTCGTGCAATACAACGGCGTCGTGCCGAATGCGGGCGCAGGTGCCATCGGGCGCAACGTGGGGCAGGTGCTGGGCGTGTTCGGCGAGGTCTCGATCGTCGAGACCCTGCTGCCGATCGGCTATGCCTCGTCCGTCCGGGTCGGGCACCTGATGGATCTGGAACGCACGCTGGAATCGCTGACCTCGCCGCAGTGGAGCGGGCTGGCCGAGCTGGGCCTGCTGCCACCGCTGGATGCGGCGCTGGTCGCGCGCGGGCAGGAAATCTATGCGGCGGATTGTGCAAGCTGCCACGCCGTGATCAACCGCACCGACCGGGGCGCGCTTGCTGGCATCCCGGTGAAGCTGGTGCCCCTGTCTGCCGTCGGCACCGACCCCGCCGCGGCGTTCGATTTCTCCAACCGCGAGGTTGCGACCGGCCCGCTGCAAGGCCGCAAGGCCGCCTTTGTCAGCGGCGACCGGCTGTGCGCGCGCACCCATGGCAACGCGATCCTGGCGCATGTGACCGTCGCGGTGATGATGAACGACCTCGGCGCGACCGGCGGCACGATCGTCGATGAAGTCGGCACCGAACTGGAAACCTCGGTGCTGAGCCATGTCCGCACAGCCTTGCAGGCGGTGGGCGAAAAGCTGGGCCTGACCACGCATTCCGACCGCAAGAACCAGGAATCCGACGCGCAGGTCATCGCCAGACTGGCGGCCGCGGGCAGGACCGAGGCGGAAATCACTGCGGTGCTGACCGACCGCAACGAAGACAAGTCGGTGCTCTATGCGCTGCTGGTGGCCGACGCGCTCGACCGCCCGGCCGAGGATGTCGCCTGCCTTGAGGTCGGCGAGACCGCGCAATACCGCGCCCGGCCGCTGAACGGTGTCTGGGCAACGGGGCCCTTCCTGCACAACGGATCGGTGCCGACCCTGCGCGCCCTGCTGCAACCCGCCGCCGAACGCCCCGGAAGCTTCAGCATCGGGGCGTCGGGGTTCGACCCGGTGAACGTCGGGTTCGAGGATGCCGCCGGGCCGGATGCCATCCGCCTTGACACCTCGCTTCCCGGCAACGGCAACATGGGGCACGACTATGGCACGGCCCGGCCTGCCGCAGACCGGGACGCGCTGCTGGAATACCTCAAGAGCCTGTAGGGCAGGGGTCCGTTCCGGCCCGAAGGGTCACGGCCTTTGGTGCAGTGGCGCGACCCGACCGCCCGATTTCCGCAGGCCGGCCCCTGCGCCTCTGCACCGACCCGGCCTTTGCCATTGCCGCCGGGCGGGGATAGATTGGTCGACTGCTGCACCCGGGGGTCACATGTCGTCGATCGTTTCTGTCCGCAACCTGACCAAGACCTTCGGCTCGGGCTTTCAGGCGCTGAAGTCGGTGTCGCTTGAAATCGAGGAGGGCGAGATTCTCGCCTTGCTCGGCCCCAACGGCGCGGGCAAGACCACGCTGATCTCCACCATCTGCGGCATCGTGCAGCCCACCTCGGGCAGCATCACCGTGGGCGGCCACGACGTGACGCGGGAGTTTCGCGCGACGCGCAGCCTGATCGGTCTGGTGCCGCAGGAAATCACGCTGGAACCGTTCGAGAAGGTGATCAACGCCGTCACCTTCTCGCGCGGGCTGTTCGGCACGGCGGCCGACCCGGCACATATCGAGCGGGTGCTGCGGCAACTGTCGCTGTGGGACAAGAAAGACAGTCTGATCAAGACCCTGTCGGGCGGCATGAAGCGCCGGGTGCTGATCGCCAAGGCGCTGGCGCACGAACCGCGCGTGCTGTTTCTGGACGAGCCCTCGGCAGGCGTGGACGTGGAGTTGCGCAAGGACATGTGGGTTGTGATCGGTGATCTGGCGGCGCAGGGCGTCACCATCATCCTGACAACGCACTACATCGAAGAGGCCGAAGCGATTGCCGACCGGGTGGGCGTGATCAACCGGGGCGAGATATTGCTGGTGCAGGACAAGGCCGACCTGATGGCGCAGATGGGCAAGAAACAGTTGCGCGTCGATCTTGCCGAACCGTTGGCGGCGGTGCCCGACGCGCTGGCGCACTATGCGCTCGACCTCGGGCCCGACGGGCGCAGCCTGATCTACACCTATGACACCAGGGGCGAGCGGACCGGGATCATCACGCTGCTGGGCGACCTGCGCGCCGCCGGGCTGCACATGACCGACCTTGCCACCACGCAAAGCAGCCTTGAAGACATCTTCGTCGGGCTGGTGAGGGAAACGCCATGAACCTCTACGCCATCCGGGCGATCTTTCACAAGGAAATGGCGCGGTTCTTCCGCACCATCATCGAATCGCTGATCTCGCCGGTGATCTCGACCTCGCTCTACTTCGTGGTGTTCGGCGCGGCGATCGGCGGCAAGATCGAGACCATCGACGGGGTCAGCTATGGCGCGTTCATCGTGCCGGGGCTGATCATGCTGACGGTGGTCACGCAGTCGGTGTCGAACGCATCCTTCGCGATCCACTTTCCCAAGTTCATCGGCACGATCTACGAGCTTTTGTCGGCCCCGGTCAGCCACCTTGAAATCGTGGTCGGCTATGTCGGGGCGGCGGCGGTGAAATCCATGCTGATCGGGGTGGTGATCCTGTTGACCGCGTATCTGTTCGTCGATCTGCCGATAGCGCACCCGTTCGCCATGTTCGGCCTGCTGGCCCTGACCAGCATCAGCTTTTCGCTGTTCGGCTTCATCATCGGAATCTGGGCCAAGGATTTCCAGCAGTTGCAGCTTATTCCGCTGCTGGTGCTGACGCCGCTGATCTTTCTGGGCGGCAGCTTCTACAGCATCGACATGCTGCCGGATGTCTGGCGCACGGTCGCGCTGTTCAATCCGGTGGTCTATCTGATGTCGGTGTTCCGCTGGTCGTTCTTCGACACGGCCGACGTGCCGATTGCCATCAGCCTGCTGGCCATCGCGGTCTTTACGGGCCTCTGCCTTGCGGCGGTGTGGTGGATCTTCCGCACCGGCTGGCGCCTGCGGCAGTAGTGGCGTCAGAGCCCCAGCAGCCGGGCGGTGCCCTGATCGGGCACGCCGCCGCCCCAGCGTTTCAGCGCCATGCGGAACGGGGTGTAGGGGCCGGGGTCGGCCACAGAAAACAGGCTCATGGAGGACAGGAACTTGGCGTCGTCGGGCGGGCCGAACATGGTGGTCAGGGACTTCGGGTCGCGGGACAGCACGATTTCGGTGGCCAGTTCCAGCCGCCGCCCCAGCACCTTGTGGTCGAGATAGGCCCGCGCCTCGTCGAGCGAGGCGATGCCGTATTCCACCGACCGCGGCGATTGCCCCAGCCCGCGCAGCTGCGGAAAGACAAACCACATCCAGTGCGTCTGCTTCCGCCCGGCCTGAAGTTCCGCCATGGCAGGCTCGAACGCGGTCATCTGCGCCTTGACAAAGCGTTGCAGGTCGAAGGGGTCGCTTTCGGTCATGTCACGCTTTCGCTCATCGAGGTTTCGGCCAGATGGATCATGACCGCCGCATAGAACACAACCGACGCGGTCAGCACGAATACATGCCAGATCGTGTTGTGAAACGGAAGCCGCTCGAACAGGAAAAACCCGGTGCCGATGGTGTAAAGCACGCCGCCGACGGCGATCAGCGCGAACACGCTGCCCGAAAAGGCGGCGAACATCGGCCAGCCGACCGCGGTGCCGATCCAGCCCATCCCGAGATAGATTGCCAGCGCCAGCCAGCGGAACCGGTCGGGCGCCAGCAGACGCAGCGCCGTGCCGCACAGCGCCGCGACCCAGATTCCCGCCAGCAGCACGGCACCCTGGCCCGACAGCATCACGAAGGCGGTGAAGGTGCCCGCGATCTTGCAATAGATGGCCGAATGGTCCATCCGGCGGAAAACCGCATTCCAGTAGGGATGCACGGTCATGTTGTACAGCGCCGAACACAGGATCATCGCGATCAGCGTCACGCCATAGACCGAAACGCCGGCAATCGCCTGCCCGTCGCCGCGCCAGACCACGGCCAGCGTGATCAGCACCGGCACCGCCAGCACGGCGGCCGACAGCCCCGACAGATGCACCGCCGCATCGCTGAGCCGTTCGGCGCGGCTGTATCCGCTGCGGGGGGAAAGACGTGTGACCATCTGCCCAATCTACACCGTGCCGCACGCGGTGACCACCGCAGGTGCCCAAGTCGTGATCGCATCACGGCGCAGGCACCACCATCAGCAGTCAAATGCCGCCTGTGGGGCACAATGCCTATTGAATCCCGACATTCAACGCCTTCATAAGGAGGGAAGCTTCCCCTGTCGTATCGGGCTACGCATTTCCGCTGTCTGGCGGAACATGCGGCATCGATCCATTGGCTTGTGGGGCAACGCGGTTTTCGCCCCGGCAAGAGGAGCCTCCGGCACCGGATGATCGAACAGAACCTGATCCTGATCCTGGTCGTCCTGCCGTTTCTTGCGGCCCTTGTTTCTGCCACGCTGCATGTCAACGCGCATGGTGCCGCGGCCTGGTTCTCGGGGCTGTTCCTGCTGGGCGGGCTTGCGGTCATGGGGGGGCTTTACGGCACGGTTGCGGGCGGGACGGTGGTCGAGGCGACGGTGCGCTGGGTGCCGTCGCTTGGCCTGAACCTGAAGTTCCGGATGGACGGCCTTGCCTGGCTGTTCGTCACGCTGGTTCTGGCCATTGCCGTTCTGGTGGTGATCTATGCGCGCTACTATCTGGCCAGAACCGACCCGGTGCCGCGGTTCTATGCCTTTCTGATGGCCTTCACCGGGGCGATGATCGGGATGGTGCTGTCGGGCAACATCCTGATGCTGGCCGTGTTCTGGGAACTGACCTCGATCATCTCTTTCCTGCTGATCGGCTACTGGCATCAGGGGCAGGCCGCGCGCGACGGGGCGCGGATGGCGCTGATCGTCACCGCGACCGGGGGGCTGTGCCTGTTGCTGGCGATGCTGATGCTGGGCCAGATTGCGGGCAGCTACGACCTTGACCGGGTGCTGGTGTCGGGCGACCTGATCCGGGCCCATCCGCTGTATCCGGTGGTGCTGGTGCTGTTCCTGCTGGGGGCCTTCACCAAATCGGCCCAGTTCCCGTTCCATTTCTGGCTGCCGGGGGCGATGGCCGCGCCGACGCCGGTTTCGGCCTTCCTGCATTCGGCAACCATGGTCAAGGCCGGGGTCTTCCTGCTGGTGCGCTTTTCGCCCGCGCTGGGGGGAACCGAGATGTGGTTTCTGGCCGTCACCGGCACCGGCATGGCGACCATGCTGCTGGGGGCGGTCGTCGCGCTGTTCCGCCATGACCTCAAGGGGTTGCTGGCCTATTCCACCATCAGCCACCTTGGGCTGATCACCGCGCTCTGCGGCATCGGCAGCACAGGGGCGATTCTGGCCGCGATCTTCCACATCGTGAACCATGCCGTCTTCAAGGCGTCGCTGTTCATGGCGGCCGGGATCATCGACCACGAGACCGGCACGCGCGACATGCGCAGGCTCAGCGGGCTGATACGGTTCATGCCGGTGACGGGCACGCTCGCCATCGTGGCCTCTGCCGCGATGGCGGGGGTGCCGCTGCTGAACGGCTTCCTGTCGAAAGAGATGTTCTTCGCCGAGGCGGTGGACTGGCACAACGGATCATGGCTCGACAATGCGCTGCCATACCTTGCAACGCTGGCCGGCGCCTTTGCCGTGGCCTATTCGCTGCGCTTCATCGCCACAGTGTTCTTCGGCCCGCCGCCGGAAGGGCTGCCGCGGCAGCCGCACGAGCCGTCGGTCTGGATGCGCCGTCCGGTCGAGGCGCTGGTGCTGATCTGCCTTGTGGTCGGCATCCTGCCGGCCATGACGCTGGGGCCGGTGCTGAACATGGCGGCGCGCTCGGTCCTCGGGGCGGACCTGCCCTATTACGACATCGCGATCTGGCACGGCCTGAACCTGCCGCTGATCATGAGCCTGGTGGCACTGGCGGCGGGAATCGCGCTCTACGCCGTTCTGGCACGCCACATCGCCGCAGGGCCGGAAGGGCCGCCGCTGCTGCACCGGCTGCGGGCACAGCGGATGTTCGAGAAGGGCCTGCTGGCGCTGACCTGGAAGGTGCCGGGCTATCTGCACCGGCATCTGGGCACCGAAGGGCTGCAACCGCAACTGCGGCTGGTGGCGCTGCTGGCCATCGCCCTTGGCGTCGTGACGCTGTGGGGCGCGCTGCGGCAGGCACCCCGGCCGCTGGCAACCGGGCTGAATCCGTCCTTCGCGCTGATGTGGCTGGTCGGGGCGGCCTGCGCCGTGGGGGCGGCTTGGCAGGCCAAGTATCACCGCTTTGCCGCGCTGGTGCTGCTGGGTGGCGCGGGGCTGGTGACCTGCCTGACCTTCGCGTGGTTCTCGGCCCCCGACCTTGCCGTGACGCAACTGCTGGTCGAGATCGTGACGACCGCGCTCCTGCTCCTCGGCCTGCGCTGGCTTCCCAAGCGCCGGGAAGAGATTGCCGCGGACAAGCTGATGCCCGCCCGCCTGCGGCGCATCCGCGATCTGGTGATTTCCGTGGTTGCCGGGGCGGGCATCGCTGCCATCGCCTATGTCGTGATGACCCGGCCGCTGATCCCCAATATCGGCGACTGGTTCCTGCGCAACGCCTATTACGAGGGCGGCGGCACCAATGTCGTCAACGTCATCCTGGTGGATTTCCGCGCCTTCGACACGTTCGGCGAGATCACGGTGCTGGCGACCGTGGGCCTGACGGTGTTCGCGCTGCTGCGCCGGTTCCGCCCGGCCCCCGAAAGCACTGACATCCCCGACCAGCAGAAGGGCGGGGCACTGGCGCAGCTGGGCGAGTACCTGCTGGTGCCGTCGGTCATCATGCGCTGGATGTTCCCCGCGATGATCGTGCTGTCGGCCTATCTGTTCCTGCGCGGGCACGACCTGCCGGGGGGCGGCTTTTCGGCCGGGGTCACGCTCGCCATCGCGTTCCTTTTGCAATACATCGGCCATGACGTGCGCTGGATCGAGGCGCGGCTGACGGTGCTGCCGATCCGCTGGATGGGGTTCGGGCTGCTGGTCGCGGGCATGACCGGGGTCGGGGCCTTTGCCTTCGGCTATCCGTTCCTGACCGCCCATGCGCAGTATGTGATGCTGCCGGGGCTCGGCCGGGTGCCGGCCGCCACCGCGCTGATCTTCGATGCCGGGGTCTATGCGCTGGTGGTCGGGGCGACCGTGCTGATGCTGATCGCGATTGCCCACCAGTCGCTGCGCTCCGCCCGCCAGCGCGACCAGGACGCCGCCGAACCCGCAGGCCCCGCGCCCGCCGACCAGGCGCCCGCCGACCCCGGGTTTGCCGCACCCGCGACCCCCGAACAGGAGCCCGCCTGATGGAAATCGTGCTTTCTGCCGCCATCGGCGTCCTTGTCGCCTCGGGGTTGTGGCTGGTGCTGCGGCCGCGCACCTTTCAGGTGATCATCGGGCTTTGTCTGCTGTCCTATGCGGTGAACCTGTTCATCTTCTCGATGGGGCGGCTGACGCTTGGCGCGCCGCCGATCATGCCCAAGGGCGGGTTCGTCGACCCGACGAAGTATGCCGACCCGCTGCCGCAGGCGCTGGTGCTGACGGCCATCGTGATCAGCTTTGCCACCACGGCGCTGTTTCTGGTGGTGATGATCGCCTCGCGCGGCATCACCGGCACCGACCATGTCGATGGCAAGGAGACCGACCCGTGACCATCGCACCCGAACACCTGATCATCGCGCCGGTCCTGATCCCGTTCCTTGCCGGGGCGGTGATGCTGCTTTACGACGACCGGCGGCGCTGGGCCAAGCCGCTGCTCAGCGTCGCGTCGGCGCTGGCGCTGCTGGTGACCGCGATCGAGCTGCTGGACCGGTCGATGGGCACGGCGCAGACCGGCCGCAACGACATCGGGTTCTACCTGCTGGGCGACTGGGCGATGCCCTTCGGCATCGTGCTGGTGATCGACCGGCTGTCGGCAATGATGCTGGTGCTGACCGCGCTGCTGGCCATTCCGGCGCTGGTCTATTCGGCGGCGGGCTGGCACCGGCAGGGGCAGCATTTCTATTCGATGTTCCAGTTCCTGCTGATGGGGCTGAACGGCGCCTTCCTGACCGGCGACCTGTTCAACCTGTTCGTGTTCTTCGAGGTGCTGCTGGCGGCCTCTTACGGGCTGCTGCTGCATGGCACCGGGCAGTTGCGGGTGCGGGCGGGGCTGCATTACATCGCGGTGAACCTGACGGCGTCGCTGCTGTTCCTGATCGGGGTCAGCCTGATCTACGGCGTCACCGGCACGCTGAACATGGCGCACCTGTCGAACCTCGTGCCGGTGCTGCCCGAAAGCGAACGCCCGCTGTTCCATGCCGGGGCCGCGATCCTGGGGCTGGCCTTCCTGATCAAGGCCGGGATCTGGCCGCTGTCGTTCTGGCTGCCGACCGCCTACATGGCCGGGGCCGCGCCGGTGGGCGCGATGTTCGCCATCATGACCAAGGTCGGGGTCTATGTGATCCTGCGCCTGTCGATGCTGCTGTTCGGCGCCACGGCCGGGGCCTCGGCCGGGTTCGGCGCCGGGGTGCTGATCGCGGGGGGGATGGCGACGGTGGCCTTCGGGATGCTGGGCGTGCTGGCCTCGCAGGGGCTTGGCCGGATGGCGGCGCATCTGGTGCTGGTATCCTCGGGCACGCTGCTGGCGGTGACGGGGTTTGCCCTGGCGGGTGGCGGCACGGCCATTCTGGCGGGGGGGCTGTATTACCTTTTCGGGTCCACCCTGGCGATCAGCGCCCTGTTCCTGCTGCTGGAACCGATGAGCCGCGAAGAGGGCGGCATCGCCGCCATGCTGGCCCTGACCGCCGACGCCTACGGCCTTGACGCCAAGGAAGAGGTCAGCCAGCCCGAGGTCGGCCTTGCCATTCCCGGCACGCTGACGGTGCTGGGCCTGTCTTTCGGGGCCTGCCTGATCGTGCTGGCGGGGTTGCCGCCGCTGTCGGGGTTCATCGGCAAGGTGGCGATCCTGCAGGGTTTGATGATGCCCGGCGGGCTGCACCCGGTGCTTGGCTGGTCTTTCGTGGCGCTGCTGCTGGTGTCGGGTCTGGCAACGCTGATCGGGCTGATCCGGGTCGGCATCCAGACCTTCTGGGCCTCTGACGGCACACCGCCGCGCGTGCTGGCGCTGGAGGTGGCGCCGGTGCTGGTGCTGACGGGGATGCTGCTGCTGCTGACGGTCAGGGCCGAGGACGTTCTGAAATACACCACGCTGACGGCAGAGGCGCTGCTGCGCCCGACCGTCTATTCCGAGGGCGTGCTGCGCGCGCCGCGGGTCGCGGACGCGGTGCCGGGGCCGGTGGAATGAGGCGCCACATGCCCCATCCGCTGCTGCTGGCGGCGCTGACGCTGATGTGGCTGCTGCTGACGCGCTTTTCGGTCGGCAACCTGCTGCTCGGGCTGGCGATCAGCCTGCTGGCGGGCTGGGCCTTCCGCCGGCTGGAGCCGGAGGGGCCGAAGCTTCGCGCCATCTGGCCGCTGATGCGGCTGGTCGGGGTCGTCAGCGTCGACATCATCCGGTCAAACCTCGCGGTGGCGTGGCTGGTCCTCACCAACGGTCGCCACGGGGCGCGGACCTCGGCCTTCGTCGAGATTCCGCTGCGGCTGCGGAACCCGGCTGCACTGGCGCTGCTGGCGATCGTCGTCACCGCGACACCCGGCACTGCCTGGCTGGAACATGACGCGGAAAGCGGCATCCTGCTGCTGCACGTCTTCGACATGACCGACGAAAACCACTGGCGCCGCCTGATCCGCGACCGCTACGAGGCCCGTCTGCTGGAGGCATTCGCATGACCGCAGGAATCATCCTCTGGGTCGCGCTGTCCTATGCGCAGCTGATGCTGGCGCTGGCCGCCTGTCTTGCCACGCTGTGCGCGATCCGCGGCCCCCACGCCCAGGACCGGGTGCTCGGGCTCGACACGATCTACATCACGACGATGCTGCTGTTCGTCGTGACCGGGATGCGGCTTGGCACGCCGTTCTTCTTCGAGGCGGCGATGATCATCGGCGTGCTGGGCTTTGTCGCCACGGTGGCGCTTGCAAAATTCCTGATTCGCGGCGAGGTGATAGAATGACGGCACTTGACGGGCTTCCGCTCTGGCTGGCGCTGCTGGTGGCGGCCTTTCTGGTTATCGGCAGCACGCTGACCTTTCTGGGCGCGCTGGGCCTCCTGCGGCTGAAAAGCTTCTATGACCGGCTTCATGCCCCGACCCTTGGCACCAGCTGGGGCACGGCGGGCATCCTGCTTGCCTCGATGCTGGTGTATTCGTGGATGCAGGACCGCACGATCCTGCACGAACTCGTCATCGGCTCTTTCGTGATGATCACCACGCCGGTCACGCTGATGCTGCTGGGCCGGGCCGCGCTGCACCGCGACCGTGCCGAAGGCAGTGCCGACGTGCCGCCGCCGATCCACAGCAAGACCGATGCCTGACCGGCGCGGCGGCGATGCTCAGCGCCGCGCCGCGATATGGTCCGCCAGATATTCGGCATCGTGCCACACGCCCCAGATGAAGGGCGACGCCCGCCGCGACAGCCAGGGCAGCCCGAGGAAGTAAAGCCCCGGCACATCCGACACGCCGCGCTGATGGGCGGGCCTGCCCATCGCGTCGAAGGCATCGACCTGCAACCAGCCGAAATCCAGCGCAAAGCCCGTGGCCCAGACGATGGCGGTCACACCGGCCGCCGCCAGATCCAGTTCCAGCAGCGGATGGCGCAGGCAGTCGGGGTCGGGCTCGATCCGGCGGGCATCGGGGTCTTCCGGCAGGTCAAGCCCGTGCCGCGCCACATGGGCGTCGGCCTCGTCCAGCACCGAAAGGTAGTTCGCATCCCCCCGCGCGATGGTCTGTGCCAGATCGGGCGCGAACTGCATCACGCCCTCGCTGACGCTTGCCGCCCGGCCGACCAGCGTGATGCCCCGTGCGGCCAGCCTGCGGAAATCGACGGTATGGCCGCCATGCGCGCCGCTGACCGAGATCGTCACATGCTCCATGCCCGGCTCGCGGGTTCTGGCATCCCAATGGCCCAGCGCCCCCAGCCACCAGACGAAATCCCTGCCGCGATAGCGCCGGGGCGGCCGGTCGTGCGGCCCGACAGACAGATAGACGCGCCTGCCCGCCCGCAACAGTTCGTCGGCAATCTGCGCCCCGGAAGATCCGGCGCCGACGACCAGCACCGCGCCCTCGGGCAACTGGCCCGGATTGCGATAGCCCGAGGAATGGACCTGCATCAGCCCCGCCGACTCTGGCACCACGGCCGGAATCACCGGGCGCTGGAACGGCCCGGTGGCCACCACCACGGTGTCGGCCTCGATCGACCCCTGCGGGGTTTCGGCCAGAAAGCCCGGCCCGCCGGGCCTGCCCCGCAGCGACCGGACCTCGACCCCCTCGCGCACCGGGGCCGCGATCAAGGCGGCATAGGCGGTGAGGTAATCGACGATGTCCTGCTTGCCGGCGAAACTGTCGGGGTCGATGCCGGGAAAGGCCATCGCGGGAAAGCGGTCGTGCCAGGCCGGGCCGTTGGCGACCAGCGAATCCCAGCGTTCGGTGCGCCAGCGTTCGGCAATGCGGTGCCGTTCGACGATCAGGTGCGGCACGCCCTGCCGGCCCAGATGCCCGCTCATCGCCAGCCCGGCCTGTCCGCCCCCGATGATCAGCGTCTCGACCTTCTCGACGGGCATGGCGGTGTCCTTTCCGGGTTGACCTGCGGCTTCGGCCGGGGGGCAGGGCCTGTCCGCCGGTTTACCCGAGACGCGGGGCCAGAGAAACATTTATCCGGTGCGGTCGTCGCCCGGGCCGTGCCCTGCCGCACCACCGCAAGCCTGCGCTGCGGGGCCATGACCTGCGGCGCGGGGGCGTCTGCCATCCGGACGGAGGCGGCGGTTTCCTGCAATTGCCGCGTCTGGCCAGACAGTGCCCGGGCACTGCCGGAAAGGCCCTGCGCGGCCGGGCCGGTCTGCCGCGTCACCGCGTCAGGCTGCGGGATCGCCTGCGCGCCTTGGTCGAGCGTTCGCGCGAGGCCGCCGAGGTTTCCGACACGGGGCCCGAGACGGGGGCCTGAGACGGGGGCCTGAGACGGGGGCCCGAGACGGGGGCCTGAGACGGGGGCCTGAGACGGGGGCCTGAGACGGGGGCCTGAGACGGGGGCCCGAGACGGGGGCCTGAGACGGGGCCTGAGACGGGGCCAGAGACGGGAGCCTGAGACGGGGCCCGAGATGCGCTTGATGCCCGGCATCTCGCCCCGCCCGGGGCCGGTGAACGGGCCATCCGGTGCCGGTCAGCGCACGCCGTGGCGGCGGCCCTACCCTGCCCGCCGCGTCGCGCAAGACCCCGCAGCATCTGCTTGCGGCCCCTTGCCACGGTTATCTGATTGAATCGCTTGGGTATGAGGGTCCGAGCCGCCACCCGGAACCTGTCCGCAGGACGCCGGAGCCACCCTGCACAGGACGCGCCATGCCTCGCCACCTTGCCACCGCCGCCGCCCCGCGCCGGTCTTTCGCGACCAACGGCGGGGCGGGGGGGCGGTGATGGCGCCCGATCTGCCATCGCAGGCCGCGCCGGTGCGCCGCCTGCCACAGCGGCGCCTGCCGCCGGACGTGCCCCACATGGCGCCGACCCGCAGCCTGCGCCTGCAAACGCTGGGCCTCTGGCTGCGCGCCCACCAGCGCCCGCTCTGGTGGGCGCAATGGGCTGTCGTCGCGGTCTATGCCGTGCTGCTGGTCGTGCCCGCCCTGCTGCCCCTGCCGGGTGCGACGGCACGGGTCTGGTCGAACCTGACCCTGTTCGCGCAGTTCGTTTTCTGGGGCCTGTGGTGGCCCGGCGTGCTGCTGTCGGTGCTGCTGTTCGGCCGGCTGTGGTGCGGCATCTTCTGCCCCGAGGGCGCGCTGACCGCCTTTGCCTCGCGCCACGGCCGGGGGCGGGCTATTCCGCACTGGCTGCGCTGGCCGGGCTGGCCCTTCGCGGCCTTCGCGCTGACGACGGTCTATGGCCAGATGATCTCGGTCTACCACGTTCCGCAGGCAACCTTGCTGATTCTTGGCGCATCGACCCTTGCCGCCGTGCTGACAGGGTATCTTTACGGGCGGGAGAAGCGGGTCTGGTGCCGCTACCTGTGCCCGGTGAACGGGGTGTTCGGGCTGCTGGCCAGGCTGGCGCCGGTGCATTTCGCGGTGGACGCCCGGGCGTGGGATGCCTGCGCCCCCGACCGCGCCCGCCTGATGCGCTTCAACTGCGAGCCGATGGTGCCGGTCCGCACCATGGAAAGCGCCGCGCCCTGCCACATGTGCGGCCGCTGCGCCGGGTTCCGCGACGCGGTCACCCTTGCCCCGCGCCTGCCGGGGTCCGAGATCGTGACCGCCGGGGCGCGCACCGCGACCGGATGGGACAGCCTGCTGATCATCGCGGGCATGATCGGCCTTGCGACGGCGGCCTTCCTGTGGGGCACAAGCCCTTGGTTCGCGGCGCTGAGGCAGGCCGTGCCGCAGGGTCTGGCAGAGGTCGGGCTGCGCGACCTGCGCGAAACCGCCCTGCCGTGGTGGGTGCTGGCCAGCCGCCCGGGGTGGCCCGGGGGGGCAACGGTGGCCGATGGTCTGGCGCTGTCGGCCTGGCTTGCAGGCGGCGCGGCGCTGCTGTCGCTGCTGGTGGCCCTGCCGCTGGCGCTGGCGACACGGATACTGGGGCGGTGGAGCTGGCCGCGCTTTCACCATCTGGCGCAAAGCCTGATCCCGGTTGCCGCCTGCGGCCTGATCCTTGGCCTGTCGGACCTGACGGTGACGCTGCTGCGCGCCGAGGGGCTGGCGGCTGTCACGGGCCTCCGCCTTGCCGTGGCGGGGCTGGCGGTTGCCGGGTCGCTGGTGCTGGCCTGGCAGATCGCCCGCCAGAGCGTCGCCCCGCCATGGCGCCGGGTCGCCGCGACCGGCGCGGTCGCGGCGGCCCTGCTGCCCCCGCTGGGCTGCTGGGGCCTGCTGTTCGGCTGGTGGTAAGGCCGCGCGCGGCCCGTCAGGCGAGGGCGCCGCGATCCAGCACCTCGACCGAAAGGATCGTCGGCAGGTGGCGGGCCACGTCCTGCCAGGTGTCGCCCTCGTCGCTGCTGGCGAACACCGACCCGCTGTTGGTGCCGAAATACACCCCCGCCGGGGCGCGCGCATCCCCCGCCATGGCCTGACGCAGCACGGTGAAGAAGCACGCCTCCTGCGGCAGGCCCTCGCGCAGCGCCTGCCAGCTTTGCCCGCCATCGCGCGACCGCCAGACTGCCGCCGCGGCATCGGGCGGAAACCGCCCCGCCGTGTCGCCGTTCAGCGGCAGCGTCCAGACCGTGCCGGGGTCGCGCGGATGCACCAGGATCGGAAAGCCGAAGGTCGAGGGCAGGCCCCCGGTGATGTTTTCCCAGCTGCGCCCGCCATCCGAAGACCGCCAGACGCCGTGGTGGTTCTGCTGGTAAAGCAGATCCTCCGCCCCGGGTGCCCGCACCATGTTGTGCACGCAATGCCCGGTTTCGCCGTCACGGGCGCCGGCCGGATGGTCGCCGTGGGCGCAGGCCCCGGTATTGGAAAGCCGGTTGCGCCGTTCCCATGTCGCGCCGCCATCTTCCGAGGCGAACACGCCCGCCGCCGAAATGGCAAGCCACAGCTTGCGCGGATCGGCCGGATCGCTGACGATGGTGTGCAGCACCAGCCCCGCACCCCCGGGGTTCCAGCTGGAGGCCGAGGGGTGATCGGTCAGGCTGTCGAGCCGGACCCAGCTCTGCCCGCCATCCTCGCTTTGCAGCAGGGTCGCCGGTTTCGTCCCGGCGTAGAGCTTGCCCCGGGCGTGGTGCAGCGACCAGATCTGCGAAAAATCGGTTGCGAAGGGCAGGGCGCTGTCGGTCCAGCCCACCATGGCGGCGAAATCGGGATCGTTGGCCGCCCATTGGTCGATCTGGCCCCCGGTCAGCCGCGTGACCTGCCAGCTTTCGCCGCCGTCCTCCGACCGCCAGACGCCCGCGCCGTGCCAGTCGCCGCCGCCACCGGCCCAGAGCACCCCGCTGACCGGGTCGCCGATGACATGGTTGATCGGCCAGCCGTCGCAGAAGGGGCCCTTCACCGCCCAGCCGCCGCGGTCATCGTCGCCGCAAATCAGGAAGGCGCCTTTCGTCGTGCCGACAAGAATCGTGATGCTGCCTGAAGACATGAACGCACCCCTTCGCGGAAACCCGAAAAGGATAGCACGGGGCCAAGGTGGCGCAAGACATTATAGGCATATGGCGGAGTCGGGGTTTCTGGCGCGGGGCCCGGCCGGCGGCGTTCCGCCCGCTGTGGCGCGGCGTCGCAGGCCGGCGCAGCCCGCCCGCCAGGGCCGCCCGGGCACACAGGCCCGCGCCGACCATGGCGGCGACGACCGGCGCCAGCCGCACCGCCCCTGCCGGCATCCGCAGACCGCAGGTCGCCCCCGCCCGAAATCGCCGGGCACCCGTTGCCCGCGGTCCCGCGCAGATCCGCATCCGAGGGGCTTGCACCGCCAAGCCCTCTCCTGCGTTTTCAAACCGTCCGGAAGTGATACTCAGACCCTGTGACCACGCACAGCTTTCCGCAAAGGACTGCCCCATGACCTTCTCGCTCGTTGCCCGTTGTCCGCAATCCGGCCGGTTCGGCATGGTGATCGCATCCTCCTCGCCCGCGGTGGCGGCGCGCTGCGTGCATTTGCGGGCGGGGGTCGGGGGGGTGGCCAGCCAGAATGTCACCGATCCGGCGCTGGGGGCGCTGGTGCTGGATGCGCTGCAGGCGGGGGACGGGGCGGCGGGCGCACTGGCGCGGGTGCTTGACGGGCGGTTGCATTCCGGGTGGCGACAGGTGCTGGTGGTCGATGCCACGGGCGGCGTGGCGGTGCATTCCGGCGCACGGGTGCTGGGGCTGTGGAGCGAGGCGCGGGCGCCGGGGGTGGTATCGGGCGGCAACCTGCTGGGCAGCGATCTGGTGCCGCAGGCGATGGTCGCGGCATATCTTGCCGCTGCGGGCAGCTTCGGCGACCGGCTGATCACCGCCCTGCGGGCGGGGCGCGATGCCGGGGGCGAGGCCGGGCCGGTGCATTCGGCCGGGATGCAGATCGTCGACCGCCTGCCCTGGCCGGTGGCCGACCTGCGCTGCGACTGGTCGCCCGATGCCTGCCCGATCGAGGCGGTGGCGCTGGCGTGGCAGGTGTATCAGCCGCAGATGGCGGCCTATGTCCAGCGGGCGCTGGACCCGACCGGGGCGCCGTCCTACGGCGTGCCGGGCGACGCATAGGCCCCGTGGCCGGTCATCCGCCGTCAGTCGGCCCCCGGCGTCAGCCGTTCGACATCCCGGGCCAGGGCCTCGGCCGTCCTGCGCCACAGCGGGGCGATGCCAGACACGGCCTCGCCCCAGTCCTCGCCGCGGTGAATCGCGGTTTCACAGGCGTTCAGATGGGCATTCAGCGTCGCGGCACCGAAGGTTCCTGCTGATCCGGCAAGCTTGTGGCAAAGGGCGGCGGCGGTTTCGGGGGCGCCGGGGGCCGACTCGTCGGCGGCCAGTTCCGCCAGCCGGGCCAGCACCGTCTCGCCCTCGTCCAGCATCCGCCCGATCAGCCGGGCCAGCGTGGCGGCCCCGACCTGTTCTGCCAGCCGGTCGATATGCCCCGGCAGCAGCCCGTGGCCTGCCGTGGCGTGGTGCGGCGCGTCTGGCGGGGGAGGGCCGGGCCAGGCCTCGCCCTGCAGGGCGGCCAGCAGGACGGGGCGCGACACCGGCTTGGTCAGGCGGGCATTCATGCCTGCGGCATCGAAATGCGCCTGCGCCTCGGGCAGGACATGGGCGGTCAGGGCCAGGATGCGGGCACGGGCCGACCGGCCGCCGCCGCTGCGGATGCGGCGGCAGACCTCGAACCCGTCCAGCCCCGGCATCCCGATGTCGGTCACGATCACGTCGAAGCACTGCGCGGCAGCCCGGGCAAGGCCGGTCAGCCCGTCGGCGGCTTCATCGACATGGTGCCCCGCGCTTTCCAGATAGCCGCGCAGCACGAAGCGGTTGATGTCGTTGTCCTCGATCACCAGCACCGACAGAAGCCGGGCCGGGCGGGCGACGGGTTGGGGAAGGGGCGGCGCGGGCAGGGTGGGGGCGGGTGCGGCGGGCAGCGGCAGGCGCAGCCAGAACAGGCTGCCCGCCCCCGGTTCGCTTTCCGCCCCGATTTCGCCCCCCATCGAGATCGCCAGCCGCCGCGCGATGCCAAGGCCCAGACCGGTGCCGCCGGTGGCCCGGTCGTAGCCGGTGCTCAGCATGACGAAATCCTCGAAGATGCGGGCGATCTGGTGTTCGGGGATGCCGATGCCGGTGTCGATGAACCGGAACTCGACGACCTGCCCGGCCTTGTCGGCGCCCGGCAGAACTTCGGTTTCCACCGTGATCTCGCCGTCCCGGGTGAATTTCACCGCATTGCCCAGCAGGTTCAGCACGATCTGGCGCAGCCGCGACGGGTCGCAACGGACCCAGCCGATCGGGCCGGACAGGGCCCTGATCTGTACCCGGTTGCCCGCCACGGCGGCGACACCGGCCTGATTGGCCACGCAATCCTCTATCAGGCGGTCAAGATCGGTGCTCTGCCGCGCCGGCGAGTTGTCGCCCGCCTCGGCGCGCGCCACGTCCAGCACCGAGTTCACATGGTCAAGCAGGATCTGCCCGGTGGTTTCCAGCACCCCGAGCAGCTTGCGCTGCCGCGAGTCGAGCCCGGTGTCGGCCAGCAGCACCACCGAACCGATCAGGCCGTTCAGCGGGGTTCGCATCTCGTGGCTCATCACCGCCATGAAATCCGCCCGCGCCTTTTCGCCCGCCTGGGCGCGCCCCAGCGCCTCGGTCAGGGCCGCCTCGGCGCGGCGGCGGTCGAGGATGTCGCGCAGAAAGGCCACGATGATGCCGCTCTTTCCCGCCTCGGCCGACTCGGGGGCGATGGCCAGTGAAACCTCCATCGGAAAACGCGTGCCGTCGGCGCGCCGGGCGTCCAGTTCCAGCCGCAGCGGCCCGCCGGTCCGCCCGGCCATCCGCGGCAGGACGGCGGCGACTCGGGCGCGCTGGGTGGTCGCCACGTCATCGGGAAACAGCACCGCCATCGCGTCCCTGCCGACCACGGCCGCGCGCGCATGGCCGAAGATGCTCTCGGCGGCGGGGTTGAACTCGGTGATCCGCGCGTGGCTGTCGGTGACGATGATCGCATCGGCCGATGTGGAGATGATCGTCTGCAGCCGCTCGCCGGTGCGGCGGTTTTCCTCGGCTTGCGCCCCGGCCCGCCGGTAAAGGCTGAACAATGCCACCGCCAGCACGCTCAGCGCCGCCACCAGCAGCAGCGTCAGCGCGGCCAGCCGGTGCAGCGTGTCGGAAATCGCCGCGCGCAGAGAATCGGCGGCGGCGGAAATCTCGACCGTCGCGCGCAGCGTCATGTCGCGCACCGCAGCGTAGATCGGCGGAACCGCCAGCGTCAGGCCGGGCAGGGCAGCGCGCAGTTCCGCATCCGGCCCGTCGATCAGCGGCACCGTCGCGCCGATGAAGGCGTGCAGGCTGTCCACCTGGGCCGCATAGTCGCGGCCGCCCAGCAACGGGCCGTAAAGCCGGCTTTCCCGCAGCATCTCGGCCCGGCCGAACAGCACGTCGAACCGCAGGCGCAGCATGTCCAGCGGCGCATCCGGCGACACCCGTGCCGCAAGCAGTTCCGTCTGCAGCCGCAGCAGTTCCACTTCGGTCTGGATCAGCGCCCACTGCACGTTGTCGGCGGCGGTGGTGTCCAGCGCATCCAGCCGCCGCCGCACGTCCAGCGCCAGCATCACCATCACCAGCACGATCAGCAGCACGGACATAGTCAGCAGCGCCGACACCGTGGTGATCCGCATCGTGCCTTCGGGCTTATCCGCCCGGACCCGGAGGGGGATGGTCATCGTCGGCCGGCCTCTTTTGTCATGGCGCGAGGCTAGCGCAGGTTTCCCCGCCGATCCAGTGCCACACGTCCGGGTGCCCCGGCCCGCTTGGGTGACGCCCGGGGGTTGCCCCTTGTCGGTCTCGGACTGCCGCGACCCCGCGGGCGTGATACCTTGCCCACATCCGAGGAAAGGTGATCGTGACCAGTGCTGAGGACATCACGGGCGGAGGCGGCATGAACATCCTGATCGCCGACGATCACGATCTGGTGCGCGAGACGATCGGCGCCTTCCTGATGGCAGAGGGCTTCGACACCGTCATCATGGCCGCCTCGCTGATCGAGGCGCTTGACGCGATGCGCCGCCAGCGTTTCGACCTTGTCTTGCTTGATTACGACATGCCCGGGATGAACGGCCTCGAGGGCATCGCCCGTGCCCGCGCCCTGTCCTACGGCCGCCCGGTTGCGGTGATCTCGGGCAGCAACTCGCTTGAACTCGGTGAAGCGGCGATCCGCGCCGGGGCCTCGGGGTTCGTGCCCAAGGCCATGGCCTCGCGCGCCATGGTGCAGGCGATTCGCCGTATGGTTGTGGGCGACATCTTCGCGCCGTTCGGCCTGTTGCAGGCGGCCCCGGTGCCCGGCGATGGCCCGAACCAGCTGACCCGGCGCGAGACCGACGTGCTGCGCGGCATCTGCGAAGGCAAGTCGAACAAGGAAATCGCGCGCGACCTCGACCTGCAGGAGGTCACGGTGAAGCTGCACGTCAAGACCCTGTCGCGCAAGCTCAACGCCCGCAACCGCACCCATGCCGCCATGATCGCCCGCGACACGAAACTGGCTTGAGCGGGTCAGGATAGCCCGCGACGCGAGACCGGCCCCCGGCGGGCTGCGAACGCCCGCGACGCGAGACCGGCCCGGCGCCCTGCGGTTTCAGACCGTGTGCAGGTAAAGGTCGAAATCGACCTCCGACACCGTGCGCGCCACCCGTGCATATTCCGCCGCCTTGATTGCGGTGAAGGTGCGGTGCATTTCCGGCCCCAGCGCGCTTTTCAGGAACGCCGACCCCTGCGCCGCGACGATGGCGCCGCGCCAGTCCACCGGAATCGGCGGCGCGTCCTGTGCGTCGGCATACCCGTTGCCGGTGGTTTCCGGGCCGGGGTCGATGCGCCCCGCCAGCCCGTGCCGGATGCCCGCCAGCACGGTTGCCGCCACCAGATAGGGGTTGGCATCCACCCCCGCCGGGCGATGCTCGATCCGCCGCGCGACGATGTCGCCCGCGGGGATGCGCAGCGCGACCGAGCGGTTGTTGACCCCCCAGGTCGGGCTGACCGGCGCATAGGATTGCGCGGCAAAGCGCCGCCAGGAATTGGCGTGCGGCGCGAAGACCAGCATCGATTCCCCCATCGTGGCGCGCAAGCCGCCCAGCGCGTGCAGGATGGTGGGCGACCATTGCCCCTCGACCGCCTCGACAAACACGTTGCGCCCGTCCCCGTCCAGCAGCGAGACGTGGAAGTGCATCCCCGACCCGGCATAGGCTTCCACCGGCTTGGCCATGAAACACGCCGTCACGCCGTGGCTGCGCGCCTGCGCCCGCACGATGCGCTTCAGCCGCATCAGGTCGTCGGCGGCCTGCATCACGTCGGCGCGGTAGTGCAGCGTCAGTTCATATTGGCCGGGGGCATATTCCGAGATCATCGTCTCGGCCCTGATCCCGGCCTTGGCCGCCCCGGCGTAGATGTCGGAAAACAGCGGCAGCATCCCGTGCAGGTGATCGACCGAATAGACCTCGGTCCGGTGGCTGGCACGGCCGTCCAGCACGTCGCGCGCGGGCTGCACCTTCCCGTCCGGTCCCCGGTCGTTGGCCAGCAGGAAGAACTCCAGCTCGAACGCCCCGGCCGGGTGCAGGCCCTCTGCCGCCATGGCATCGACCTGCGCCTGCAACGCGTGCCGCGGGTCGGACGGCATCGGCGCGCCGTCGAGATCATACATGCTCATGAACACCTCGCCGCGCGGCGGAGCGGTGCCATGCAGCGGCACCAGCGTGCCCGGGATCGGCCAGGCCCGCAGGTCGCCATCGCCCTGATCCCAGATCAGCCCGGTCTCGTGGACATCCTCGCCGCAGATGTCGAGCCCCAGGATCGAGATCGGCAGGTGCCGCCCGCCCTTGTAGAAGCCGAGCAGCTCGTGCCGCCGGATGATCTTGCCGCGCCCGATGCCATTGGCATCGTGCAGCACGATGTCGAACGCCTCGATTTCGGGATGGGTGGCCAGAAAGGCTTCGGCCTCGGCAATCGTCGACCCCGAGGGGCTTTGCATGTCGGTCATGTCTGTCTCAATCGAACAAGTCTGTCAGGATTTCGTCAAAGGCGGCAATCAGGCGGTCGATCTGCCGCTTTTTCGTGACGGGCGACACCAGCATCATGTTGTGGAACGGCGCGATCAGGCAGCCCCGGTTCAGCAGGGCGACATGAATCGCGGCCTCCAGTTCGGGCTGGTGCGCGAGTGCGGCTTCGGCGCCGTTGCGCAGGGGGCCGGGGGCGCAGATGAACTCGACCCGCGCGCCGACCCGCACCACATGCCAGGGCGCGCGGTGGGCGTCGATGGTGCGCGCAAGGCCCGCCGACAGCCGCAACGCACCCTTTTCCATGTGGGCATAGGCGTCTTCGGTCATCACCTCGGCCAGCGTCGCGCGCAGGCAGGCGAACTGCATCGGGTTGCCCGACAGCGTGGTGCCCATGCCGGAATGGCCGGAAGGCCGTCCCGCGTCATAGGCCGCCAGCCGCGCCGCCACATCCGGGTTCACCCCCCAGACGGCGGCAGGCACGCCCCCCGCCACGCATTTGCCGACCACCAGCATGTCGGGCGTCAGGCTGTGGACCTTTGCATAGCCGCCAAGGCCGCTGGAAATGGTATGTGTCTCGTCAAGGACCAGCAGTGCGCCATGGTGGCGGCTGAGCGTGCGCAGCCCGTCGTGAAACCCGGCCTCGGGCAGCACCATGCAGGAATTGGTCATGACCGGCTCGGTCAGGATCGCGGCCACCTCGCCGGTCGCCAGCGCGGCCTCGACGCCCGCAAGATCGTTGAACTCGACCGCGATGGCGGTCAGGCCAAGATCGGCCACCTGCCCGATCAGACCGGGGCGGCCTACGGTGCGCCCGCCTTGCAGCATCACCATCGTCTCGTCCACCGTGCCGTGATAGCAGCCGTTGAACACCAGCACCTTCGGCCGCCCGGTCACCGCCCGCGCCACGCGCAGCGCAAAGCGGTTGGCATCGGTGGCGGTGGTGGCGATCTGCCACTGGAACGGCCCGAACCGCTTGCCCAGCAGCCGCCCGGCCTCCAGCGCATTCTCGTCGGGCAGCATGGTGGTCAGGCCGCGCCGTGCCTGGGCCCGGATGGCGCGCGCCACGGCGGGCGGCGAATGGCCGAACATGGCGCCGGTGTCGCCCAGACAGAAATCGTCCACCCCGTAACCGTCGATGTCGGTCAGCCGCGCGCCTTTCGCTTGCGCCACCAGCATCGGGAAGGGCATCGGCCAGTCCTTCATCCAGTGCATCGGCACGCCGCCAAGCCAGGCCCCGGCCCCGGCCGCCAGCGCCACCCTGGTCTGCGGCCGCGTGCCCGCATAGCGCCGCGCCTCGCGCGCCGCCAGCGCGTCAAGGCGCTCGCGTTGCACACCGGCTATCGCTTCCATCTGGGTCGTCATGGATCACCCCCGCCAACAAGCCCCGCTTATGGCGCGGATGGGGGGAAAACGGAAGTGGCGGTCTCTGGCCCCGCCTTGCGCATTCACCTTGCTCAAATATCCCCGCCGGAGGCTCCGGCGGTGGGGGCGGGAGCCTCCGGCGGGGATATTTGAGAACAGAAGAAAGGGGAAGGTCAGGGCACGCGGACTTCGATCATACGTGGCCCTGCCGAAGCGGGGGCAAGGGCGGCGCGCAGGGCGGCGGGGTCGGGGGGGATCGAGGCGAAGGGCAGGTCGCAGGCGGCGGCGAAGGGGGCGAGCTTCAGCGGGCTGGGGGTGCAGCCCAGGACCTGTGCGCCCGCGTCGGCCATGGCTTCGGCGATTTCGCGGAAACCGGCGTTGTTCCAGACGACGAAGGTTATCGGCAGGGCCTCGTCGACCGCGGTGCGCAGCTCGCCGGGGCTGAACTGCAGGCCACCATCGCCGATCAGACAGATCACCGGCGTGCCGGGGGCGGCCATTGCGGCGCCGACGGCTGCGCCGGGGGCAAAGCCCAGAGCGCCGTAGCCGGTCGCCGCGTTGAACCAACCGCCGGGGCGGTCGTGGTCGTGGAAAAGGTTCCCGGCATAGACCGGCTGCGTGCTGTCGCCGACGATGATCGCGCCGGGAACCGTGTCGCGCATCGCCTCCAGCATCGCCAGTTGCGCCTGCATCGGGGGGGGCAGTTCGGCACGGGCGGCGGTTCGGGCGGTGGCGGCGCGGGCCCGGCCGTCGCCCGACTGCGCGGCTGTCAGTGGCAGCAAGGCGGCAAGGGCCGCGCCCGCCTCGGCCAGCAGCGTCAGGGCGGCGGGGTGGCGGGCGAGTTGCGCGGCGCAGAGGTCGATCCGGATCATGCCGGACAGGTCGGGCAGGCCGCCCCGCACATACATGTCGTAGTCGGTCGAGCCGATTTCGGTGCCGATTGCCAGCAGCTGGTCCGCCCCGGCAATCAGCGTCCGCACCGCGTGAAGGCTGGGGCTGGCGGGCACGCCGAGCGGGTGGCAGTGCATCAGGCCGCGCGCGTTCGCGGTCTGCACCACCGGCGCGTCGAGCCGCTCGGCCAATGCCTGCAAGGCGGGGCCTGCCGCCCGGGCACCGCCACCGGCCAGAATGACCACGCGGCGGGCGGCGTTCAGGCGGCGGGCCGCCTCGGCCATGTCGGGCAGGGGCGGCGGGGCGGGAACGGCGGGCGGCGGCAGGGGCGCGCAGGGCAGCGGCATCACGTCAGTCGGCACCTCCAGATGCACCGGGCCGGGGCGGCCGCTTGTCAGCGCGGCAAAAGCAGCGTCGAGCGCGCCCGCCAGCGCCTCGGGTGCATCTACCCGGAAAGTCGGGCACAGGGCCGCCACCATCGCCGCCTGATCGGGCAGTTCGTGCAAGAGCCCCAGCCCGCGCCCGAGGCTGTCGCGCCGGTTCACGCCCGAGACCACCAGCATCGGGATCGAATCCGCCCGCGCCTGCGCCATCGCGGTCAGCGCGTTGGTCAGGCCCGGCCCGGTGATCACGAAGGCCACGCCGGGCTTGCCCGACACCCGCGCATAGCCGTCGGCCATGAAGGCCGCGCCCTGTTCGTGCCGCCCGGTGACATGGCGGATGCCGGACCCCGGCAGGCTCCGGTAAAGCTCGACCGTGTGGACGCCGGGGATGCCGAACACCACCTCGACGCCGCGCGCCCTAAGTCCCGCCACGAGCGCCTCGCCGACCGAGGTCATGCCGCGAGTCCCTGCACCTGCCGGGCATGGGCCGCGATCCGCCGGCAGGCCTCGGCGGTCTGCCCGTCGGGCTGGGTCAGCGCCACGCGCAGCCAGCCGCCAAGTTCCGTGCCGAAGCTTTCGCCCGGCATCACCGCCACCCCGCCCTGTTCCAAGAGGCCCAGCGCGAAGGCCTCGCCCGACAGCCCGGTGGCGCGCACGTCGATCAGCGCGAACATCCCGGCCTCGGGCTGGTGCACCCGCAGGCCCGCCACCCCGTCCAGCCGCGCCGCGATCAGCGAAGCGCGGGCCTTGAACCGCGCCACCATCCCGGCCGCCACCGGCGAGGGCGCCGAGACCGCCGCCGCCGTCATGTCGGCGATGAAGGGCTGGTTGCCGAACAGCATGGTTTCCGACAGGGGCAGCAGCCGGGTGCAGAACTCGGCCGGGCCGACGCACCAGCCCGAGCGGAAGCCGGGTGCCGCGTGCGATTTCGAGATCGACGAGGCCACGATCACCCGGTCCGCCAAGGCGGGCAGTTCCAGCGGCGAGGTGAACTGCGTGCCCTCGAACACGAGATCCTCGTAGACCTCGTCGCAGACGATCCACAGGTCATGCGCCAGCGCCAGCCGCCCGATCGCCTCCAGATCCGCCGGGCGCAGCACCGCCCCGGTCGGGTTGTGCGGCGAGTTGAGGAAGATCACGCGGCTGCGGGGGGTGATGCGCGCCGCCAGATCCTCGGCCTGCATCCGGAAGCCGTGCTCGGGGCGCAGCGGCACGCGCACCAGCTGCGCGCCGCTGGCGGCCACCAGCCCTTCGTAGGTGGCATACATCGGGTCGCCCAGCAGCACCTCGTCGCCAGCCTGCGCCAGGGCGTTCAGCACCGCGAACAGCGTGGTCTGGGTGCCCGGGAAGCACATCACCTGGTCGGCCCCGATCCGCCGCCCGCGCCGCACGGAATAGCGTGCCGCCAGCGCCCGCAGCAGCCCCGGCTCGCCGCGCCCGTTGGAATAGCCGGTGCGCCCGTCCTCCATCGCGCGGGTGGCAATCTCCATGAGCTCGGGCGGGGTCGGCACGTCGGGCTCGCCGATGGTCAGCTCGATCAGCGGGCGGCCCTCGGATTTCAGCGCCCGCGCCAGCGCATGGATTTCCCATTTGGTGCCGCCCAGTCCGGCAAGGCGTTCGGTGATGGCGGCGTATTTCATGCGCGGTCCTCAAGGTCGGTTTCAGGCGCGGGGCTTTGCGGCAGATGCGCCCCCAGATCAAGCCCCAGAATCGCCCCGACCGCACCAACCCCGATCTGCGCCAGCTCGTCCGGGCCGAAGGCGTCGGGCAGGGCCGAGCCTTCCAGCCACAGCCCGTCGATCACCCCGTTGCAGGCAATTGCCTGCGCCCGCAGGGTTGCGGCATCGGCGGGGCGGGGCAGGGCGGCGATCAGGGCCTGCAACTGGTCGCGGTAGTGCAGATAGGTGGTGCGGTGAATCTCGGCCATCGCCGGGTCGCGCCGCACCAGGTGGATGAACCCGGCCCACAGCCCCATCGCGGCAGGATCCATCACCGGGGCGCGCAGCGAGGCGGCGACGAAGGCCGCCAGCCGCGCCTCGGGGCCGGGGGGGGCCACCTCCAGCACCTGCAGGTTGGCTCCGGTCATGCGGTCCATCACGGCGCGGTAGGCGGCGCGGGTGAGGTCTTCCTTGGTCTGGAAATAGTGCCGGATCAGCCCCGGCGTCACGCCCGCCCGGTCGGCAATCGCGCGCACCGTCGCGGCCCCCGGCCCGCCCTCTGCGACCAGATCAAGGGCGGCGGCAATCAGCGCATCGCGCCGCCGTTCCTCGCCCTCGCGCCTGAATTTCCGCCGCTCGCCAGTCATCGCCTCGCCAGTCACCGCCCCGATCCACAATTATACGCTTGCATAACTAGCACCGTCGCGCCTTACTGCAAGGGCCCTTGCACCGGAGACTTGATGCCAGAACCCGCCCCCCGCCTTCCCGCCCCCCGCCTTCCCGCCCCCCGCCTTCCCGCCCCCCGCCTTCCCGCCCGGAGCCCGCACCCCGCCGCCCCCGAGGCGATCCGGATTGAAAACCTGCGCAAGTCCTTCGGGCGGCTGGAGGTTCTCAAGGGCGTGTCGCTCTGCGCGAACGAAGGCGACGTGGTGGCGATCATCGGCGGCTCGGGGTCGGGCAAGTCGACCATGCTGCGCTGCATCAACTTTCTGGAAACCCCGACCTCGGGTCGGATCGTGATCGCGGGCGAGGAAATCGCGCTGCGCGCCGACGGCAGCCCCGCCAACCGCCGCCAGATCGAACACGCCCGCCGCCGCCTGGGCATGGTGTTCCAGCAGTTCAACCTGTGGACCCACAAGACCATCCTGGAAAACCTGATCGAGGTTCCGGTGCATGTGCTGGGCACCCCGCGCGCCGAGGCCGTGGCGCGTGCCGAAAAGCTGCTGGCGCGGGTCGGGCTGGCGGAAAAGGCGCATGTCTATCCCGCGTTCCTGTCGGGCGGCCAGCAGCAGCGCGCCGCCATCGCCCGCGCGCTGGCCATCGAGCCCCGCGCCATGCTGTTCGACGAGCCGACCTCGGCACTCGACCCCGAACTGGTGGGCGAGGTGCTGGGGGTGATCCGCGATCTGGCCGCCGAGGGGCGCACCATGATCCTCGTGACCCACGAGATGAAGTTCGCGCGCGAGGTGGCAAGCCATGTCATCTACCTGCACAACGGCGTCATCGAGGAGGAAGGCCCGCCCGAGGCGCTGTTCGGCGCGCCGAAATCCGACCGGCTGCGGCAGTTCCTGAAATCGGTTTCCTGAAATCCGGGACCCAACCCGGAAAAAGCACCAACAGAAAGGCTTCCCCATGAAAAACACGCTTCTGACCATTGCCGCGACGCTGGCGCTCGGCACCGCCGCCCTTGCCGAACCCGTCAAGGTCGGCATCGCGGCCGAACCCTATCCGCCCTTTGCCAGCCCCGATGCGTCCGGCAACTGGGTCGGCTGGGAGGTGGACATGATCAACGCCGTCTGCGCCGCCGCCGCCATGGAATGCGTGGTCACGCCGGTTTCCTGGGACGGCATCATCCCGTCGCTGACCGGCGGGCAGATCGACGCCATCATGGCCTCGATGTCGATCACCGCCGAGCGGATGCAGACCATCGACTTTTCCGACAAGTATTACGACACGCCGACCGTGATCGTGGCCGCCAGGGGCGGCGACATCGCCCCCACGCCCGAAGGTCTGGCGGGCAAGATCATCGGCGTGCAGGTTTCGACCGTGCACGAGGCTTACGTCCAGAAGCATTTCGCGGGCACCGCCGCCGAGGTCAAGATCTACCAGACCCAGGACGAGGCCAACCAGGATCTGGTCGCGGGCCGGATCGACGCGACGCAGGCCGACAGCATCGCGCTCGATGCCTTCCTTGCCACCGAAACCGGCATGGCCTGCTGCGAAAGCAAGGGCGCGGTGGCGGGCGATACCGACATCCTCGGCCTCGGGGTCGGCGTCGGCCTGCGCAAGGGCGACGACGCGCTGAAGGCCAAGTTCAACGAGGGCATTGCCAAGGTGATCGCCGATGGCACCTACGAGACGATCTCGAAGCCCTATTTCGCCTCGTCGATCTACGGCGGCTGATCCGTCATGCTGGCGGCGCTCGGGGCCGTTGCTGCGGCCTCAACGCTGGACCTGCTGGCCTATTCGCCCCCCGGCTGGGGGGCGAACCTGCTGCGCGGGTTGTGGAACTCGGTCCTGATCGCCTCTGGCGCCTTCGGCCTCGGCCTGCTGATCGGGACCTTCGGCGCCTATGGCAAGCTTTACGGCGGGCCGGTGCTGCGTGATCTGCTGGCGATCTATACCACCGTGGTCCGCGCCGTGCCGGAACTGGTGCTGATATTGATCCTGTATTACGCGGGCACCGATGCGGTGAACCAGATCCTTCTCGCGCTCGGCTATCCACGGGTGCAGCTTTCCGGGCTTGTGGCGGGCATCGCGGTGCTGGGCGTGGTGCAGGGCGCCTATGCGACCGAGGTGCTGCGCGGCGCGATATTGGCGGTGCCCGCGGGGCAGGTGGAGGCCGCGCGCGCGATGGGGATGCCGCCCTTCCTGCTGGCGCGGCGGATCACGCTGCCTGCGATGCTGTCCTTCGCGCTGCCCGGCCTTGCCAACCTGTGGCTGGTCGCCACCAAGGATACCGCGCTGCTGGCCGTGGTCGGATTTGGCGAGCTGACCCAGGAAACCCGGCAGGCGGCGGGGGCGACCAAGGCGTATTTCACCTTCTTCATGGCGGCCGGGGCGCTGTATCTGACGCTGTCGCTGGGGTCGGGCCTGATCTTCGGGCGGCTGGAACGCTGGTCGCGGCGCGGCCAGCCCGATCTGGGGCAGGGCGGGCGATGACCGGGTTCTGGCAGCCGCACCGGATTGTCATGCTGGCCGTGGCGGCGGGGGTGGTGATCTGGTGCGCGCTGTCGCTGCGCTGGGACTGGCTGCCGAAATACCTGCCGCTGATCGGGCAGGGCATCTGGCGCACGATCTGGATTCTGGCGGTGACGACCACGCTGGGGATGCTGCTGGCGATTCCGCTGGGCCTCGCGCAGGCGGTGGGGCCGTGGTTTCTGGCCGCCCCGGCGCGGGTGTTCTGTTCGGTGATCCGGGGCACGCCGCTGCTGTTGCAGCTTTGGCTGCTGTATTTCGGGCTGGGGTCGCTGTTTCCGCAGTTTCCCTGGATCCGGGAGAGCGAGTTCTGGCCGATCCTGCGGCAGGCCTGGCCCTATGCGGTGCTGGCGCTGACGCTGTCTTTCGCGGGGTATGAGGGCGAGGTGATGCGGGGGGCCTTCAAGTCGGTGCCGAAGGGGCAGCTTGAGGCCGCGCGGGCGATGGGGATGCCGCGGTTCACCATCCTGCGGCGGATCTGGCTGCCGCAGGCCATTCACCGCGCCCTGCCGACGCTGGGGGGCGAGACGGTGTTGCAGCTGAAGGCGACGCCGCTGGTCGCGACGATCACGGTGGTGGACATCTATTCGGTGGCAAGCCGGGTCCGGCAGGATACCTTCATCGTCTACGAGCCGCTGTTGCTGCTGGCGGTGGTCTACATGGCGATCGCCGGGGTGCTGGTGCTGGCGTTCCGCTGGCTGGAACGACGGGTTCCGGCGCGGGTGGCCTGAGGTTTCACGCGTGAAATGCAGCGCAAGCCTTTGTTCTGCATTTAAAAAACCAGAAACGGCAAGGGTTTGTCAACCTTTTGTCGCGGGGCCGCCGACTTGACGCCGCAACCCCGCACCTGCCATGATCCCGCCCGCCGGACCGCGACCTTCCGGCAGGAACGGGAGCTTTGCCATGACGACCGCGCTGTTGCTGATCGATGTCCAGACCGGGGTGCTTGACGGTTCCGCCACACCCGCGCGCCAGCCGCTGGTGGACCGGGCGCAGACGGCGCTGATCGGGCGCCTTCAGGGGGTGCTGGCGCGCGCCCGCGCGCAGGGCATCCCGGTGGTCTTCGTGCAGCACAACGAGGGCCCGGGCGAACCGCTGGCGACCGGCAGCGCGGGCTGGCAGCTGCGCAGCGATCTGGCACCGCAGCCCGGCGAGGCGGTGGTGCAGAAGGACACCTGGGACAGCTTTCACAACACCACGCTGGTGCACATTCTGGGATCGTCTTCGGTCGATCACCTGATCGTCGGCGGCTTTGCCACCGATTTCTGCATCGACGCGTCGTGTCGTCGCGCGGTGGAGATCGGGTTCGAGGTGACGCTGCTGGCCGATGGCCACATGACGGGCGATTCCGCGGGCCAGCCGTTCGAGGAGATCATCGCTGAATTCAACGCCGATCTGGACGGCCTGTCGTCGGGTGGGTGCCAGATCACCCTGCGGCCCTGCGACGCGGTGCCGGGCGGCTGATCCGGGGCCGGTGCCGCGGCAGCATTCGTCGGCCGACCGCATGGCTGCCCAGTGCTGCGTGTGAAACGGCGGCAGGGTGAGGCCGCAAGCGTGGGCGTGTGAAGCCGTGGCCGGGTGAGGCCGTGGGCGTGGGCGTGTGAAGTCGTGGACGGGTGGGGCCGTGGGCGGCGCGATTCGCTGGACCGCTTGTTTTTCGTGCCGGGTGGGGCCGTGGCGGCGCGGCTGCCGGACCGTGGGTTATCCTGCCGGGGTTTTCCGTGGCCGCGCGGTTCCGTGCCCCCGCGATTCCGGTTCCGGGCTCGTCCGTGGCCGGGGTGCGCGATGCGGAAGCCCGCGGCCCCCGGGTAGACCGCTTCAGCCTTTCGGCAGGTGAAAGCGCAGGAAGGTCAGGAAGCGCCGGTTCGAACAGTAGTGCGGCGGCGCCTCGAGCCCCTGTTCCAGCGCCAGCAGGGTCTTGCAGGCATCGGGGTCGCTGCAATCTGCGCAGCGCCTGTGGATGTGGCTGACATTCGCGGGGGCAAGATGGCCCTTGTCGAGTGCGGCGGGCAGATCGAGCGCCAGCGCGCGGGTCATGCCTGAAACCAGGAGCAGCGGATCGAACTCTGCCGGTTTGCGGTGTTCCACCATCGGGAAAGCCCTTTCGCCCGTCGAATCCCCCCCGGGCCGATCTTGTGCCACACGGGTTAACAGCCGGTGAAGCGACGCGGCCCCGGCGGGTCGCGCGCGATCACTCGACCTCCTCGTCGGGGCCGATGCCCCAGAGCGCGCTCTTGCGCACCCAGCCCTTCTCGCCATCGACATTCAGGCGGCACCAGTCGCCACCGCATTCGATGACATGCGCGATCACGCCCGCCTCGGCCTTCAGCACCACGGCGGCGGCATCGTCGGGCTGTGCAAGGAACTCGGCCATGTCGCGCGCCACCAGAACCGAGCGCACCCCCGAGAGCAGCGAATAATGCACCCAGCCGCCGGCGCCCTCGGAATCCTCGACCCGGCGCCAGTGTTCGTATTCGGCGGTGATGCGCAGCGGCATCCCGGCCCGGGTGAAGACCCAGTCGATGCGATGGGTCAGCCCCGGCCCGCGCCGGGCATTGCCCGCCCCTGTCTTGAGCGAGACATAGCGCGGCAGCGGCAGCCCGGTCACCGCGCCCTGGTTGGGGTTGCGCGGCGTCACCGCGGCGGGGGTGACGCCGGGGGAGGGGGCGTCGGGCGGGGCGGCCAGCGCATCGAGCACGGCGGCATCGACGGCGTTCATGCCGACGGGGCCGGGCTCGGGCCCTTCCGGCCCTTGCTGCGCCGCAGCGAAAGGCGTTCCCGCCAGCCATGCCGCCATCGCCAGCACCGCCAGCGCCTTGCAGTGACCTGCCCGTGTCATTCTGTCCCGCCCGTTCCTGTCCCCGAACCCTCGGGAAACCGCCGTTCCTGCCGTTGTCATCTTCGTCCGGGGCTTGTGCATGACCCCGCTTGGCGTCACCTTGCCACCGAAGAGCCAGATTTGGAAGTGCAGGGAGAAAGCTCATGCCCGCAGAACGCCTGAGTGTTGTCGTCACGCGACGTTTGCCCGAGGTCGTCGAGACCCGGATGAAGGAGCTGTTCGATGTCGAACTGCGTGACCCGGACACCAAGATGACCCGTGACGAGCTGGCGCAGGCGATGCGCAGCGCCGATGTGCTGGTGCCCTGCGTCACCGACCAGATCGACGCGGGGCTGCTGGGGCAGGCAGGCGAGCGGTTGCGGCTGATCGCCAACTACGGCGCGGGGGTCGACCATATCGACGTGGCGACGGCGCGCAGCCGCGGCGTTCTGGTGTCGAACACGCCGGGGGTGGCGACCGAGGATACCGCCGACATGACGATGGCGCTGATTCTGGGCGTGACGCGGCGCATCCCCGAGGGGCTGGCGGAAATGCAGGCCGGGCATTGGGAGGGCTGGTCGCCGATGGCACACCTTGGCGGGCGGATCGGCGGGCGGCGGCTGGGCATCCTGGGGATGGGGCGGATCGGCCAGGCGGTGGCGCGGCGGGCGCGGGCCTTCGGGATGCAGATCCACTACCACAACCGCCGCCGCCTGCGCCCGGAAACCGAAGCCGACCTTGAGGCGACCTGGTGGGAAAGCCTTGACCAGATGGTCAGCCGGATGGACGTGATCTCGGTCAACTGCCCGCACACGCCCTCGACCTTCCACCTGATGAACGCGCGGCGGCTGAAGCTGATGAAGCCCACGGCGCTGATCGTGAACACCTCGCGCGGCGAGGTGATCGACCAGAACGCCCTGACCCGCGGCCTCGTGGCGCGCGAGATTGCCGGGGCGGGGCTCGACGTGTTCGAGCGCGGCCCGGAAATCGACACCCGCCTGCGCGACCTGCCCAACGTGGTGCTGTTGCCGCACATGGGGTCGGCCACGGTCGAGGGGCGGATCGAGATGGGCGAGAAGGTCATCATCAACATCAAGACCTTCGCCGACGGGCACCGGCCGCCCGATCAGGTGGTGCCGGGGATGCTGTGACTTCCGCCTGCGCCCGGGGGCAAGGGCGGAGTGGGTATTTGGGCCAAGAAGAAACCACGGGGTCAGGTCACGCCCGGTAGTAGTCGCGATACCACGCGACGAACTTTGCCACGCCGTCGCGGATGTCGGTGCGGGGCAGGGGGCCGACCAGCGCCTCGATCAGCCGGGCATCGGCCCAGGTGGCGGGCACGTCGCCGGGCTGCATCGGCAGGTAGGTCTTCTTGGCCTCCATCCCCAGCGCCGCCTCGATCGCGGTGACGAAATCCATCAGCTGCACCGGCGCGCCGTTGCCGATGTTCACCACCCGCCAGGGGGCGACCGGCGACAGGCTGTCCGCGTCGCCCGCGCTGGCGCCGGGCACCGCGTCGATCAGCCGGACGATGCCCTCCACCAGATCGTCGACATAGGTGAAGTCGCGCCGCATGTCGCCGTGGTTGTAGATCTCGATCGGCGCGCCCGCGAGGATCGCCTTGACGAACTTGAACAGCGCCATGTCGGGCCGCCCCCAGGGGCCATAGACGGTGAAGAAGCGGAACATCGTGGTGGGGATCGCGTAGAGGTGGGCGTAGGAATGTGCCATCGCCTCGGTCGCCTTCTTGGTCGCGGCATAGAACGACATCTGGTGGTCGGCGCGGTCGGTCTCGGCGTAGGGCATCGCGGTGTTGGCGCCGAACACCGACGAGGTCGAGGCCATCAAGAGATGGGCGGGCGGCAGGGCGCGCGCCGCCTCCAGCACCTCGAAACTGCCGATCAGGTTGGCTTCGACATAAGACCGCGGCGCGTCGATCGAATAGCGCACCCCCGCCTGCGCCGCGAGATGCACCACCACATCGGGCCGCGCCTGTTCCATCAGCCCGCGCACCAGCCCAGGCGTCTCCAGCAGCCCCTCGTGCCGCGCAAAGCCGGGAAACTGGCACAGCATGGCATGGCGGCGCTGCTTCAGCGTCACGTCGTAGTAATCCGTCATCCCGTCCAGCCCGACCACCTGCCAGCCCTCGGCCAGCAGCCGCCGGCACAGGTGATAGCCAATGAACCCCGCCGACCCGGTGACCAATGCCGTCCTTGCCATGCCCTTCCACCCTTCTTCTGTTCCAAAATATCCCACGGGGGTCCGGGGGTGTGAAACCCCCGGTCTGCCCCGTCCGTCAGAACCGCGTCACCGAATAGGATGCCAGCGGCAGGTCCGCCCGGCGCCGGGCGATCAGGTCGGCCACGATCCGTGCCGTCACGGGGGCCAGCGTCAGCCCGATATGGCCGTGGCCGTAGGCGTGGATCACCTCCGGCCCGCCGGGCGAGGGGCCGATCACCGGCAGGCTGTCGGGGATCGAGGGGCGAAAGCCCATCCAGCTGCGCGACGGGGGGCCGAGGTCGGGGAAGATCGCGCGCGCGCCGTCGGTCAGGCGCCGCAGGCGGTGTTCCGAGGCGGGGGCGGTCAGGCCGCCAAGCTCTACCGTGCCCGCCGCGCGCAGGCGGCCGGTCATCGGGCACAGGTAGAAGCCGCGCGCGGTGAGGCAGGTCGGGCGGGTCAGCAGCGGGGCGGGCATGTCCCATTCGACGTGGTAGCCGCGCTCGGTGTCGAGCGGCACCCGGTCGCCGGCCTGGCGGGCGAGGTCGCGCGAATGGGCGCCGGCGGCGATCACCACGCGGCGGGCGTGCAGCCGGTAGCCGGTGCCGTGCAGGATGACGCCATCTACCGCGCGTTCCAGCCGGTCGACCCGGAAGCGCCACGTCTGCGCCCCGGCGCGGGCGGCGGCGGCGGCCAGCAGGGCCATCATCGCCCCGGGGTCGGAGAGGAACACCGCCTTGGGGAAGAACGCGCCGCCCCCCGGCATCGCGGGCAGGCCCGGTTCCATCGCGGCCAGCGCCGCGGCATCGACCAGGTCGACCGTCACGCCAAGGCTGCGGCGGAAGGCCATGTCGGTGCGGGCGGCGCGTCCGGCACGTTCGGAGTCGTAGGCGTAAAGGCAGCCGCGGCGTTGCAGGATGGCGGCGCCGCCGATCTCGGTGGCAAGCTCGGTCCAGGCGGGGGCGGCATCTGCCAGCAGCGCGGCCAGGGCGGCCGCATTGCGCCGGGCGGCGCCGGGCAGCGGCTGGCGGGCAAAGCGCATCAGCCACGGCGCCAGCGTCGGCAGCGCCGCGCGGTGGATCGACAGTGGCGAGTTGCGGTCGAACAGCAGCGCGGGCAGATTGCGCAACACCTCGGGCGATCCGACCGGCATCACCGCGTAATCCGCGATGGTGCCCGCATTGCCGAAAGAGGCACCCGAGCCGGGGTCGTTCGGGTCGATCAGGCTGACATCGTGGCCGTCATGCGCCAGCCGCAGCGCGATGGTCAGGCCGATGACTCCTGCGCCGATCACGGCAATGTCGGTGGTGATGTGCTGGTTCATGCCCCGTCCGAAATGCCCCGGGTGATCTTGTCACCCGGGGCAAGGCTTACATGCAGGCGTCGAACAGCGCACGGGTATTCTCGCGCGTCATCACCACCGGGTTGCCGCCGCAGCTCGGGTCTTCCAGCGCCATGTCGGTCAGCCTGTCGAGATCGGCGAATTGCACGCCCATTTCCGACAGCGTCGCGGGGATCGCCAGCAGGCTGCGCAGTTCCATCACCTGATCGTGGAAGCCCGCAAAGCCGCCGTCAAAGCCAAGGTAGGCGGCGGCGCGGATGATGCGGTCCTCGATCAAGCGTCGGTTGAATTCCAGCACCATCGGCATCACCACGGCGTTGGTGGTGCCGTGATGCGTGCCGTAAACCGCGCCGACCGGGTGGCTGAGGCTGTGGATCGCCCCCAGCCCCTTCTGGAACGCCACCGCCCCCATCGCGGCGGCCGACATCATCTCGGCCCGCGCGTCGAGGTTCTCGGGGTCGGCATAGACCTTCGGCAGGTTCTCGAACACCAGCCGCATCCCTTCCAGTGCGATGCCCTGGCTCATCGGGTGGTAGAAGGGGCTGCAATAGGCCTCGAGGCAATGGGCCAGCGCGTCCATGCCAGTGCCAGCGGTGATGAAGCGCGGCATCCCCACCGTCAGCGCCGGGTCGCAGATCGTGACCTGCGGCATCAGTTTGGGGTGGAAGATGATCTTCTTCTTGTGGGTCAGCGAATTGGTCAGAACACCCGCGCGTCCCACTTCCGACCCGGTGCCGGCCGTGGTCGGGACCGCGATGATCGGCGCGATTTTCGCGGTATCGGCGCGGGTATACCAGTCGTCGATATCCTCCAGATCCCAGACGCTGACGGTCTGGTGCGCCATCAGCGCGATCATCTTGCCCAGATCGAGCGCCGAGCCGCCGCCAAAGCAGATCACCCCGTCATGCCCACCCGCGAGATAGACCGCGATGCCTGCGGCCATGTTGATCTCGTTCGGGTTGGGATCGACCTCGGAAAACACCGCCCGGCCAAGGCCCGCGGCGTCGAGGATGTCGAGCGCCTGCGCGGTGATCGGCAGCGATGCCAGCGCCTTGTCGGTGACGAGCAGCGGCTTCTTCAGGCCGATGGATCTGGCGTGGTCGGCCAGTTCGGCAATGCGGCCGACGCCGAACTTGATGGCCGTGGGGTAGGACCAGTTCCGGTTGGGAACGTTGTGGCTCATTTCGTCACCTTCTTGAGATGGTAGGATTTCGGCCTTGTGACCGAATAGTAGCCGAGCACCGAGAGCGAGCCGCCGCGCCCGGTGTCCTTGCAGCCGGTCCAGCACAGGGCAGGGTCGAGGTAGTCGCAGCGGTTCATGAACACGGTTCCGGTCTCGATCTGCGCGCCGATCTCGGCGGCCTTGGCGGCATCGCTTGTCCATATCGAACATGTGAGGCCATAGGGGCTGTCGTTCATCAGGGAAATTGCCTCGTCATCGCCCGAGACTTTCATTATTCCGACAACGGGGCCGAAAGACTCTTCCATCATCACCCGCATGGAGTGGTTGACGTTCACCAGAATCTGCGGCGCGAGGTAGGCGCCGCCGTCGTCGGCGGGGAACAGGGCGGGGTCGATCAGCGGCACGGCGCCTGCGGCAATTGCCTCGGCGATCTGGGCGCGGACCACGGCGGCGAAGCGCTTGTTGGCCATCGGGCCGAGGGTGCTGGCCGCGTCGAACGGGTTGCCGAGCTTCAGGGTCTTGACCCAGGCCACGGCCTTTTCGACGAAGGCGTCGTAGAGGCTTTCATGGACATAGATCCGCTCGATGCCGCAGCAGCACTGGCCCGCGTTGTACATCGCGCCGTCCATCAGGCTGTCCACCGCCGCATCGAGGTCGGCATCGGCGCGGACATAGCCCGGATCCTTGCCGCCAAGCTCCAGCCCCAGCCCGGTGAAGGTGCCCGCCGCCGCGCGTTCCATCGCGGCCCCCCCGGCGACCGAGCCGGTGAAGTTGACGAAGTTGAAGGCGCGGGTGGCGATCAGGGTTTCGGTGGTGGCGTGGTCGAGCACGAGGTTCTGGAACACGTCTTCGGGGATGCCCGCCGCGTGGAACGCCTCGGCCAGCCGTTCACCGACCAAGAGGGTCTGGCTGGCGTGTTTCAGCACCACGGTGTTGCCCGCGATCAGGGCGGGGGCGAGGGTGTTGATCGTGGTCAGGTAGGGGTAGTTCCACGGGGCGACGATGAACACCACGCCGACGGGTTCGCGCTGGATGCGGCGTTCGAAGGTATCGGAGGCTTCGGCCACCATCGGTGCCAGCGCGCATTCTGCGATGTCGGACATGTAGTTCGTGCGGTCGTTGACGCCGCCGAATTCGCCGCCGAAGCGGGTCGGGCGGCCCATCTGCCAGGCCAGTTCGGTGACCAGAGTGTCCTTCATCTCGTTCAGTTTCGCGACGCCTGCCTTGACCAGCGCGATGCGCTCGGCCAGCGGGCGGGCGGCCCAGGGTTTCTGCGCGGCACGGGCGCGGGCGACGGCGGCCTGCGCCGCCTCGGGGGTGAACGGCGTGCGTTCGGCATAGACCGAACCGTCCACCGGGGAGATCAGCTGGATGGGTTTCATGGTTTCGTCCTTCGTGTGTTCAGCGGGGTGCGGCGCACCCCGTGGAGGTCAGGCCCGTTCCAGCAGGCGGCTGACCTCGAAATCGGTCACGACGCGGTCGTGTTCGGAAATCTCCCATTGCGCGGCGTGGTGGTAGTGCTCGATGACCTCGATCCCGAATGCGGTGCGCAGCATGTGCGAGCCTTCCATCAGCGCCGCGGCATCGCGGAGGGTCTTCGGAATCTCGCGGATGTCGGGTTTCTGATACATGTCGCCCACCATCTCGGGCTCCAGTTCCATCTTCTGCTCGATGCCGTCAAGCCCCGCCGCAAGCAGGGCGGCCATGGCGAGATAGGGGTTGAGGTCGGCGCCGCCGATGCGGCATTCGACGCGGACGCCCCTGGTGCCCTCGCCGCAGACGCGGAAGCCCGCGGTGCGGTTGTCGCGGCTCCACACCGCCTTGGTGGGGGCGAACATGCCGACGCAGAACCGCTTGTAGCTGTTGACGTAGGGCGCGAGGAAGGCCGTGATCGCCCCGGCGTGGGCCAGTTGCCCGGCCATGAACTGCTTCATCACCACCGACATGCCGTGGGGGTCTTCGGGGTCGTGGAAGGCGGGCTGGCCGTCCAGCGTCCAGAGCGACTGGTGGACATGGCTCGACGAGCCGGCCTTGCGGTGGTCATACTTGGCCATGAAGGTGACCGAGCGGCCCTTGGACCAGGCGATTTCCTTGATGGCGGTCTTGACGATGCTGTGGGTATCTGCGGCGTCGAGCGCATCGGAATAGCGCACGTTGATCTCTTCCTGCCCGGCGTCGGCCTCGCCCTTTGAACATTCGACCGGGATGCCGGCCGCGTAAAGGCCGTTGCGCACGGCGCGCATCACCTCTTCTTCCTTGGTGGTCTGGAACAGGTGGTAATCTTCATTGTAGCCGCCGATCGGCTTCAGCCCGCCGAAACCGCCGTCGCGCAGCGCCTCGTAGGAGTTCTCGAAGATGTAGAATTCAAGCTCGGACGCCATGAAGGGCTGAAACCCCATCTCGCGGGCGCGTTCGACCTGGGCCTTCAGGATGGCGCGCGGCGAATGCGGAATCTCCTTGCGGTGATGGTGGTCGAGCAGGTCGCACAGCACCAGCGCCGTGCCCGGCAGCCACGGCAGCGGGCGCAGGGTGGACAGGTCGGGTTTCATCACATAGTCGCCATAGCCCGCCTGCCACGAGGTTGCGCGGTAGCCCTGCACC